>NZ_NEJU01000013.1:0-176101 GCF_002113295.1 Pseudomonas sp. B10(2017) | reverse complement strand
TCGTAGCCCTTTCAGCTCTTTCCGAACAACCTAACTTATTGAATTTCAAGAAGTTTGTCGTTCCGATGTCGCTGGAAGTGGGGCGCATTATAAGGGGATTCGAGAGGGCGTCAACCCTTAATTTCAAGAAACTTCAATATCGATGAAAAACAAAGCGGGGAGGCCTAATCGGCCTCCCCGCTTCTGCTCATCCCTTACAAACTAGGGAAGGCAAACTGCGAAGCCTCATGGCTGGCACGTTGCGGCCAGCGCTGGGTGATCGCCTTGCGACGGGTATAGAAGCGCACACCGTCCGGGCCATAGGCATGCAGGTCCCCGAACAGCGAGCGCTTCCAGCCACCAAAACTGTGGTAGGCCACCGGCACCGGCAGCGGTACGTTCACACCGACCATGCCCACTTCGATCTCGTCGCAGAACAGGCGCGCCGCTTCACCGTCACGGGTGAAGATACAGGTACCGTTGCCATACTCGTGATCGTTGATCAGTTGCATGGCCTGCTCCAGGCTGTTCACACGCACTACGCACAGCACCGGGCCGAAGATCTCTTCCTTATAGATGCGCATCTCCGGGGTCACGTTGTCGAACAGGGTGCCGCCGACGAAGTAGCCATCCTCATTACCGGCAACACGGAAGCCACGGCCATCTACCACCAGCTTGGCGCCAGCAGCAAGACCATCATCAATGTAGCCCACCACCTTGTCACGGGCAGCGGCCGTCACCAGCGGCCCCATGTCCAGGCCGCACGAGGTGCCGGCACCAATCTTCAGGGCCTTGATCTGCGGTTCCAGCTTGGCAATCAGGGCGTCAGCCACCTGGTCACCCACGCACACCGCCACCGAAATGGCCATGCAACGCTCGCCGCACGAACCGTAGGCAGCCCCCATCAGAGCGCTCACGGCATTGTCCAGGTCGGCATCCGGCATCAGCACCGCGTGGTTCTTCGCACCACCCAGGGCCTGCACACGCTTGCCGCGCTTGGTACCTTCAGCGTAGATGTACTCGGCGATCGGAGTCGAACCGACGAAGCTCAGGGCCTTCACTTCCGGCGCTTCGATCAGCGCATCCACCGCTTCCTTGTCGCCGTGCACCACGTTGAGGATGCCCTTCGGCAGGCCGGCTTCCAGCAGCAGCTGGGCGATGAACAGGGTCGAGCTCGGGTCGCGCTCGGAAGGCTTGAGGATGAAGGCGTTGCCGCAGGCAATAGCCAGTGGGTACATCCACAGCGGCACCATGGCCGGGAAATTGAACGGGGTGATACCGGCAACCACGCCCAGCGGCTGGAAGTCGGACCAGGCATCGATGTTGGGGCCGACGTTGCGGCTGTACTCGCCTTTCAGCACTTCCGGCGCGGCACAGGCGAACTCGACGTTCTCGATACCACGCTTCAGTTCGCCTGCAGCATCCTCCAGGGTCTTGCCATGCTCTTCGCTGATCATCTGCGAGATACGCGCTTCGTTCTGCTCCAGCAGTTGCTTGAAGCGGAACATCACCTGGGCGCGCTTGGCCGGTGGGGTGTTGCGCCAGGCCGGGAAGGCCGCCTTGGCAGAGTCGATCGCTTCCTGCACGGTCGCGCGGCTGGCCAGCTCGACCTTGCGCACGGCCTGGCCGGTGGACGGGTTGAAGACATCGGCGGTGCGCTCACCCTTGGTAACCAGTTCGCCGTGGATCAGGTGCTGAACAATGCTCATGCAAAACTCCAGATAAAGAAGGTTGAGGCAGGCACGCGATGTGTTCACGCACCTGCCATCAGAATCGGAAAGATCAGTCGATCAGGTTCAGGGTTTCGCCCACTGCGTCGAACAGGCGGTCCAGTTCCTGCGGCGTGGTGTTGAAGGTTGGGCCGAACTGCAGGGTGTCGCCACCGAAGCGTACATAGAAGCCTGCCTTCCACAGTTTCATCGCCGCTTCGTACGGACGCACGATGGCATCACCGTCGCGGGCAGCGATCTGGATCGCGCCGGCCAGGCCGTAGTTGCGGATATCGACGATGTTCTTGGTGCCCTTCACGCCATGCAGCAGCTTCTCGAAGTGCGGCGCCAGCTCGGCGGCGGCCTGCACCAGGTTTTCCTTCTGCAGCAGGTCCAGCGCGGCGATACCGGCGGCGCAGGCTACCGGGTGGGCCGAGTAGGTATAGCCGTGGGGGAATTCCACGGCGTACTCCGGGGTCGGCTGGTTCATGAAGGTCTGGTAGATCTCGCTGCTGGCGATCACCGCGCCCATCGGGATGGCACCGTTGGTCACCTGCTTGGCGATGCACATCAGGTCCGGGGTCACGCCGAAGGCTTCGGAACCGGTCATCGCGCCCATGCGGCCGAAGCCGGTGATCACTTCGTCGAAGATCAGCAGGATGTTGTGCTGGGTGCAGATTTCACGCAGGCGCTTCAGGTAACCCTTCGGCGGCGGCAGCACACCAGCCGAACCTGCCAGCGGCTCGACGATCACGGCAGCGATGTTGGAGGCATCGTGCAGCTCGATCAGCTTGAGCATCTCGTCAGCCAGGGCAATACCGCCCTCTTCCGGCATGCCTTTGGAGAAGGCGTTCACCGGCAGCACGGTGTGAGGCAGATGGTCGACGTCCAGCAGCTGACCGAACAGCTTGCGGTTACCGTTGACGCCACCGAGGCTGGTACCAGCGATGTTCACGCCGTGGTAGCCGCGGGCCCGGCCGATGATCTTGGTCTTGGTCGCCTGGCCTTTCAGGCGCCAGTACGCACGCACCATCTTCAGCGCGGTGTCGGCACACTCGGAACCGGAGTTGGTATAGAACACATGGTTCAGGTCGCCCGGGGTCAGCTCGGTGATCTTCTCGGCCAGCTGGAACGACAGCGGGTGGCCGAACTGGAAGGCCGGTGAATAGTCCAGGGTGCCGATCTGGCGAGCCACTGCCTCGGTGATTTCCTTGCGGGTATGCCCGGCGCCGCAGGTCCACAAGCCGGACAGGGCATCGAAGATCCTGCGCCCCTTGTCGTCGACCAGGTAGTTGCCTTCGGCCGCCACGATCAGGCGTGGGTCGCGCTGGAAGTTGCGGTTGGCGGTGTAGGGCATCCAGTGTGCATCCAGCTTGAGCTGGCTGGCGATACCGGCGGTAGCGGTTTCGGGCATGTTCATCGGCGGTTCCTCGGAAGACGATTAGGCAACGATGGATGTTGTTGCAGCTAAATTGGCACGGCGATAAAGTCTGAAAAAGCCAACATTTCTAATCTTCAGACAGGCCCTCACTAAACTAATGAGCCGACGCCCCGATCCACTTGCCCAAGTCAGCGATTTCGACATCCGCCTGCTGAAGATCTACCGCAGTGTCGTCGAGTGCGGCGGCTTCTCCGCCGCGGAAAACGTGCTGGGCATAGGCCGTTCGGCCATCAGCCAGCAGATGAACGACCTGGAGCAACGCCTCGGCCTGCGCCTGTGCCAGCGCGGCCGCGCCGGTTTCTCGCTGACCGAGGAAGGCCGCGAGGTCTACCATTCGGCGCTGCAACTGCTCAGCGCCCTGGAAAGCTTCCGCACCGAGGTCAACGGCCTTCACCAGCACTTGCGTGGCGAGCTGAACATTGGCCTGACCGACAACCTGGTGACCTTGCCGCACATGCGCATTACCCATGCATTGGCCGAACTCAAGGACCGCGGGCCCGATGTGCGCATCCAGATCCGCATGATCGCGCCCAGCCAGGTCGAGCATGGCGTGCTCGATGGCAGCCTGCATGTCGGTGTGGTGCCACAGACCAGTCCATTGTCGGGCCTCGAGTACCAACCGTTGTACAGCGAGCGCTCGCTGCTGTATTGCGCGGTCGGCCACCCACTGTTCTATGCCGATGACCAGCAGATCGACGACGACCGCCTCAACAGCCAGGAGGCCATCACCCCCACCTTCCGCCTACCGGCCGAAATCCAGGCGCATTACCAGGCGCTGAACTGTACGGCCAGTGCTTCGGACCGCGAAGGAATGGCGTTTCTCATCCTTACCGGGCGCTATATCGGCTACCTGCCAGACCACTACGCCACGTTCTGGGTGCAGCAAGGCCGCTTGCGTGCCCTGAAGCCCCAGCAACGCTTCTATGACCTGAGCCTCAGCTGGGTAACGCGCAAGGGCCGGCGGCCGAACCTGGTGCTGGAAAGCTTCCTCGAAAGCCTGGCTGCGACACGCTGATGCCAGTCTGTGCCGCAAACGCTTGTCACTTCGGCACAGGCAGGTAATCTTGTCCGACAGCCGCAGCCACTGACCCGTACGGAATCGTCCATGACCCTAGAAGTCCCTGCGCATCGCCTCTCCGCCTCGGGCAAGCCCGCGGGCCGCATCCGCCAGAAGAACGAACAGGCCATTATCCAGGCCGCCGAAGACGAGTTCGCCCGCCATGGTTTCAAGGGCACCAGCATGAACACCATCGCCCTCAAGGCGGGGTTGCCCAAGGCCAACCTGCATTACTACTTCACCAACAAGCTGGGCTTGTACATTGCCGTGCTCAGCAACATCATCGAGTTGTGGGACAGCACCTTCAACGCCTTGAGCGTCGACGACGACCCGGGCGAAGCCCTGAGCCAGTATATCCGCACCAAGATGGAGTTCTCTCGGCGCAACCCGCAAGCTTCACGGATCTTCGCCATGGAGGTGATCAGCGGCGGTACCTGCCTGAGCGAATACTTCAGTGCCGACTACCGCGAATGGTTCCGCGGCCGGGCCGCGGTGTTCCAGGCCTGGATCGAAGCCGGCAAGATGGACCCGGTCGACCCGGTGCACCTGATCTTCCTGCTGTGGGGCAGCACCCAGCACTATGCCGACTTCGCCACCCAGATCTGCCAGGTCACCGGCCGCAGCCGCCTGACCAAGCAGGACATGGAGGACGCGAGCAACAATCTTATCCACATCATTCTGAAGGGCTGCGGTATCAAGCCGGCTGCCTGATCGTCATTTATGCCTTCTACCCTGCTCGACCTCTGCGAGTACCGCGAGGAAATCCGCAAAAGCCGCTTCATCACCCTCGCCGGGCCGATCAGCAGCGCCGCCGACGCGATGAGTTTCATCGAACGCCACAGCGACCTGGCCGCCACTCACAACTGCTGGGCCTGGAAACTTGGCGCCCAGTACCGCAGCAGCGATGACGGCGAACCTGGTGGTACCGCGGGGCGGCCAATCCTCGCAGCCATCGAAGCGCAGGACTGCGACCAGGTGGTGGTGCTGGTGATCCGCTGGTACGGCGGCATCCAGCTGGGCACCGGCGGCCTGGCCAGGGCCTATGGCGGCGGTGCCAACAAGTGCCTGCAACAGGCACCCAAGCGGCTGCTGGTGCAGCGCAGCGAATTCACCTGCAGTTGCAGTTTCAGCGAACTGGCGCTTGTGAAGTTGCGTCTGGCCGAGGTTGACGGCCTGGTCCTGGATGAGCAGTTCACCGCCAATGGCGTGGACCTGCTCATTGCACTGGGTGACGCCCACCTGGCGCCACTGCAGCAGCAGTTGGCCGACCTGAGCCGTGGGCGCATTCTGCTCGAAGCACGTTGACCATTGCCCACAGCAACTGTGGGCCGGCCTGTGGATAAGCTTTGGGCATGTGCCTGCAGCCTAGCGTTTTCAAGGCTTGTAGATCTTTGATCATATTTTGATCACCTTTGATGACAGGCCCAAACTGCGGAAAGCCCGAAAGTTATCCCCATACCGCGGCCAAGCGATGCCGTTTGCGGCGCACCGCGCTTGCACACAATAACTGTGGACCAGCCTGTGGATAACCCGTGCGCCAACAGGCGAGACGCCCGCCCACACAAGGGCACGGGGCGGATGTTCATTTTTTAGCCAACTCGCATGACGGGGCTGCTTTGCAGACCTTACGCGCCACCGAGTTGTATCTCGTAGACGCAGCCTTGTGTCGCCATCGCCGCAATGCAGCTCCAGTTGAATTATCCTCAAATCCTTTTCCTACATTTCTAAAGGAATGTTCCTATGGCTAATTCACGAACAGCCATCATCATCGGCGCGTCGCGCGGGCTCGGCCTTGGCTTGGTGGAACGTCTGCACGAAGACGGCTGGAACATCACCGCCACCGTGCGCAACCCACAGCAGCCAGGCGCCTTGGCAAATGTGCCCGGCGTGCACATCGAACAGCTGGAAATGAACGACACGGCTCAGCTGGATGCCCTGAAGCAGCGCTTGCAAGGCCAAGTGTTCGACTTGGTGTTCGTCAACGCCGGGGTCATGGGCCCCTTGCCGCAAAACCTGGAGACGGTGCAGAACAAGGACATCGGCGATCTGTTCATGACCAACGCCGTGGCGCCAATTCGCGTGGCCCGTCGCTTGGTCGGCCAGATACGTGAAGGTAGCGGCGTGCTGGCCTTCATGAGCTCGATACTAGGCAGCGTGACTATTCCTGACAGCGGCGAAGTCTGCCTTTACAAGGCCAGCAAGGCGGCGCTGAACTCGATGATCAACAGCTTCGTCGTCGAGCAACAACGCCCTGATCTGTGCGTGCTGGCCATGCACCCGGGCTGGGTGAAAACCGACATGGGCGGCGAAAACGCCGATATCGACGTGCTGACCAGTACCCGCGGCATGATTGATCAGATCAATGCGCAAAGCGGCAAGGGTGGTCTGCGCTTCATCAACTACAAGGGCGAACCTTTGATCTGGTGATTCACCGGGTCGCAGCCTGGCCGGGCGCAATGCCCGGCCAGGCTCTGTAGAATGGCGGCAACCGTATTTGATCGAGATGACCCACTATGTATGACTGGTTGAACGCCCTGCCCAAGGCCGAACTGCACCTGCACCTGGAAGGCTCGCTGGAGCCCGAGCTGCTGTTCGCCCTGGCCGAGCGCAACAAGATCGCCCTGCCCTGGGCAGATGTGGAAACCTTGCGCGGTGCCTACGCCTTCAACAACCTGCAGGAGTTCCTGGACTTGTATTACCAGGGCGCCGACGTGCTGCGTACCGAGCAGGACTTCTACGACCTGACCTGGGCCTACCTGCAACGCTGCAAGGCTCAGAACGTTATCCACACCGAACCGTTCTTCGACCCGCAGACCCATACCGACCGCGGTATCCCCTTCGAAGTGGTGCTCAACGGTATCAACCAGGCGCTCAGGGACGGTCGCGAACAATTGGGCATCAGCAGCGGCCTGATCCTCAGCTTCCTGCGCCACCTCAGCGAAGATGAGGCGCAGAAAACCCTCGACCAGGCCCTGCCGTTCCGCGATGCGTTCATCGCCGTTGGCCTGGACAGCTCGGAAATGGGCCACCCGCCGAGCAAGTTCCAGCGCGTGTTCGACCGTGCCCGCAGTGAAGGCCTGGTCGCCGTTGCCCATGCTGGCGAGGAAGGCCCGCCCGAGTACATCTGGGAAGCCCTGGACCTGCTGAAGGTCAAGCGTATCGACCACGGTGTGCGCGCCATCGAGGACGAGCGCCTGATGCAGCGCATCATCGACGAGCAGATCCCGCTCACGGTGTGCCCGCTGTCGAACACCAAGCTGTGCGTGTTCGACCACATGAACCAGCACAACATCCTCGACATGCTCGAGCGCGGCGTGAAGGTAACGGTCAACTCTGACGACCCGGCCTACTTCGGTGGCTATGTCACCGAAAACTTCCACGCCCTGTACACGCACCTGGGCATGACCGAAGACCAGGCCCGTCGCCTGGCCCAGAACAGCCTGGATGCCCGGCTGGCCTGAGTGACCTGACGCCGGCATGACGGTGTCGCGGTCAACCGACCTGCAACGTCGGCACGCGGGCAATGCGATTGATTTGCTGGATACCCAGCGCAGAGATATGCAATGCCCGCGAGTCCTCGGCTTCGCGCATCCAGCCAGACTGCAGGAACAGCCGGAACAAGGCCTGCCCCAGCACGCCCCCCAGGTGCGGCCCCTGGTCGTTCCACTCGGTGCAGCGGCAGATCACACAGCCACGTTGCTGATTTGGCGCCAAGGCATCGATGTAGACCCCGACCAAAGCCAACTGCGTCCGCCCCTCCTCGCTTACCATCAGCTGTCGACCACTACCCTCCAACCAGCCGGCCACCACCAGACGGTGATACAGCTCACCGGCCAGTTCCCCGCCCAAGTGATCGCCACAGCGACGCGCCCTGCGTATCGACATGGGCAGCGGTGATACCGGCGCCTTGGCCCGCTCCCCCCTGGCGTTCTCCAGCTGGACACTGGCCAGGGCCTCCACCGCTGCCCCGACTTGTGGGGTGGCCAGCCGGAAGTAACGCTTGCGGCCCCGTGCTTCATGCCGGAGCAAACCGGCCGACGACAACAATGAAAGGTGTGCGCAGGCAGATGACGAGGTCAGGCCTGTCATTACCGCGAGCTCGTTGGCCAGCCGCGGCGTGCCGTCGATCAGTGCCCACAGCATGGCACTGCGCTTGGGGTCGGCCATCAGGCTGGCAATCTGGCTGATACTGCTGGCTGCGTTCATGTCCCTGTAACTCCCTGCAAGTTCACTGTGTGGATGCGATGGCCACCCCTGGCAGGGAAGCGCCTCTCGCTGGCACTGGCCTGGTTCGCCAGTATAAGCCGCAAAAAACGCCATTCAGGCAGCACAGCGCGGAGGCACCACCGGCAAAAAAACACTGGGTATGCCTACCCATGGCAAGCAGTGAAACAGTGCGTGAAACCTGTCCGGACCGCGCGGGCAAGCAGCCAGGCCCACATGGCGGGAACAAGGGAGCGACAGGCGGAAAAAACACCGGATGCATCTTCGGACGCGGCCGACAACCAATTTCCACAAATAATGCAAGCCAAAGCGAAGGTTCCACCTGCTTGCGGGCATTGCGCCCCAAGCAGGAAAAACAGGTAGAAAACGTTCTTGGCGACCGTCAGTCAGGACACTGATTCAGGTCATGGCAGGCCGAAGGTGCAGCGCTACACTTCATCCGCTCTCCCCCCTTTGGAGGTATGCCGCGATGAAAATTGTCGTCAGTGCGTCGAGCCGAAACCCCGCCTGCCCCTGGCAGGTCCAGCTCGATCAACACGTGGTCAGTTTCCGCAGCGAGGCCGAAGCGCGCGCCTTCGTCGCCACGCTGGAAACCCGGTTGCAGGCACCTCACCCGCTTATGCGGGAGCCTTGGCCGGCAACCGTCGGGTCAGCAGCGCGACACTGACCACCAGCGCCCCACACAGGCTGATCACCAGCGCCATCGGCACCGCACTGCCATCATGCAGCAGCCCGACCAGCGCTGCGGCACCGGCAGCGACGCTGAACTGCAGGCAGCCCATCAGCGCCGAGGCACTACCGGCCCGTGCGCCCTGCCCGCTCATGGCACAGGCAGCGGCATTGGGGATGATACAGCCGAGGCTGGAAATGCAGACGAACAGCGGAACCAACAATGGCCACAGCTGAGTTGGCCGCATTGCCGCCACACCCAGCAACGCCAGGCCCGCAGCCAGGTAAAGCCACACAGCACGCGCCAGCAGGAACGCTGGCCCGCGCTTGGCCAGCAAGCGTGCATTAACCTGTGCCACCAGGATAAAGCCGGCGGCATTGGTACCGAACAACCAGCCGTAATGCTCGGCTGGCACGCCGTAGAGCTTGATGAACACGAAAGGTGAGCCGGCGATGTAGGCAAACATGCCGGCGATGGCGATACCACCGGTCAGGGCATGGCCGACGAATACCCGGTCAGCGAAGAGGCGCAGGTACTGGCGCAAGGCGCCAGACAGCGGTTGCCGCGGTATGTGCTCGGGCAAGCTTTCCGGCAGGCCCAGGCTGACCGCCAGCAGGCAGCCGGCACTGAACAGGCTCAGGGCGAGGAAGATGGATTGCCAGCCGGCCACGTTCACCAGCACCCCGCCCAGCATTGGTGCCAGGATTGGCGCCAGGCCCATGACCAGCATCAACTGCGAGAACACCTTGGCCGAGGCCACCGGGTCGCACTTGTCACTGACGATGGCCCGCGACAACACCATCCCGGCGCAACCGCCCAATGCCTGGACGAAACGCGCCAGCACCAAGGTGTCGAGGTTGGGAGCATAGGCACAGGCCAGTGACGCAAGGGTGAACAGGGTCACCCCGAACATCAGCGGCTTGCGCCGGCCAAAGCGGTCAGCCACCGGCCCGTAGGCCAGTTGCCCGATGGACAGGCCGAGAAAGTAGGCGGCCAAGGTGGCCTGAACGTGTTTTTCATCGGTGGCGAACGCCTGTGCCATGGCCGGGAAGGCGGGCAGGTAAAAGTCGATCGCCAAGGGCCCGAACGCACTGAGTGCGCCCAGGATGAGCACCATTCGCAGGTTCATCAGGAATCCATAGCAGGCTAAGCAAGTGCTCGATTCTACCTGCTGTGGGCCCTATCGACATGAAAACATTTGCAACAACTTCAAGGGCTCCCACAGGCAAGTGTTCAGGCTACTTCGGCCTGATAACCTTCATCGCGAATGGCCGTGAGGATCTGCTCCTGAGCCAACTCGCTCTGCACCCGTACCTGCCTGGCCGCCAGGTCGACCTCCACCTTGGCCGCGGCATCCTGCTCCTGCACCGCCCGGGTCACGGCTTTCACGCAATGGCCGCAGGTCATGCCTTGTACATTGAACACTTGCATGGGGTTACCTCCTTCAGGTTTTGCACGAGTCTCAAGCTTGCCATCGGGGCAAGGTCAAGACCTGTCGACAACAGCCGGGGTGGAAATCCGCGCGCGCGTCGGCCAAGCTGCGCCTTTGATGATCACGCAAGCAGGAGATTTTTCATGTTCAGGGCAGCATTGGGCGTTGTCGGGCTATTGAGCACGCTGGCTGCAGTGCCACCGGCCAGTGCCGAGGGCAATTCGGACTACAGCGTGCTGATCATTTCCCGGGAGCGCCTGGAAGTGGCCACCAGTTGCGAAATCGGCATCTACCTCAACGACCAGCTCTCCGGGCGCGTGTTCCAGGAGCAATCCACCTCATTCAACCTGCCGCCCGGCCCGGTGGACGTGCGTCTGCGCCTGCTGCCCGGGCAAATGCCCGGCTGCGCTGCGGGCGTCGAGGACCAACGCAGCACACGACTGAACCTGCAGGCGGGCCAGATCAACAAATACCGCATCGCCATGGGGCAATATGGGCTGGAGTTGAAGCGAGCCGGCCTGGGCTATTGACCTTACCTGCGTGGCAAGGTTGATGCTGGAGGCCTGTCCAAGGAGGAGAGCCATGCCCGCATCCACCACATACGACCTGCCGATCTCCGGCATGACCTGCGCCAGCTGTGCCGGCCGGGTCGAGCGCGCCCTGCGCAAAGTCACCGGCGCTGAACAGGTCAGCGTCAACCTCGCCACCGAACAGGCCCGGGTCCAGGCCCCGGCCAATAGCTTGCCCGCCCTGGTCGACGCCGTACGCGAAGCCGGCTATGGCGTACCTACCCGCACCGTCGAACTGCAGATTGGCGGCATGACCTGCGCCAGTTGCGTCGGCCGCGTAGAGCGCGCCCTCGGCAAGCTGCCGGGTGTTGAACAGGTCAGCGTCAACCTGGCCAGCGAACGCGCGCACCTCGAAGTGCTGGCGGCCCTCGACGACAACCTGCTGATCGACGCCGTGCAAAAGGCCGGCTACAGCGCCAGCCTGCCGCAAACCGCAAGGGACGACCAGAACGCTGCACAACGCCGCCTGCGTAACGAACGCCTGGCGGTCGGCGCAGCCTTGCTGCTAGCCCTGCCGTTGGTGGTGCCCATGCTGGTGCAGCCGTTTGGCGTGCACTGGATGTTGCCAGCGTGGGTGCAGTTCCTGCTGGCCACACCGGTGCAGTTCATTCTTGGCGCGCGGTTCTACGTGGCTGCCTGGAAGGCCGTGCGCGCCGGTACCGGCAACATGGACCTGCTGGTGGCCCTGGGCACCAGCGCCGGCTATGGCCTGAGCCTGTACCAGTGGGCGCAGGCCCCCGCCGGCATGGCCCCTCACCTGTACTTCGAAGCCTCGGCCGTGGTGATTGCCCTGGTGCTGCTGGGCAAGTACCTGGAAAGCCGTGCCAAACGCCAGACCGCCAGCGCCATCCGTGCCCTCGAAGCCCTGCGCCCGGAACGGGCCGTGCGTCTGGTCGATGGCCGGGAAGAAGACGTGGCCATTGCCCTGCTGCGCCTCGGCGATCTGGTACTGGTCAAACCCGGCGAGCGCTTCCCGGTCGATGGTGTGGTGGAAGAGGGCAGCAGCCATGCCGATGAAGCCCTGATCAGCGGCGAGAGCCTGCCGGTGCCCAAGCAGCCCGGCGACAGCGTCACCGGTGGCGCCATCAACGGCGAAGGCCGGCTGCTGGTACGCACCCAGGCACTGGGTACCGAAACCGTGCTGGCACGCATCATCCGCCTGGTAGAAGACGCGCAGGCGGCCAAGGCACCGATCCAGAAGCTGGTCGACCGGGTCAGCCAGGTATTCGTCCCGGCCGTGCTGGTACTGGCGCTGATCACCCTGTTCGGCTGGTGGCTGGCCGGCGCGCCACTGGAAACCGCGTTGATCAACGCCGTCGCCGTACTGGTCATCGCCTGCCCCTGCGCCCTCGGCCTGGCCACACCTGCAGCGATCATGGCTGGCACCGGGGTCGCCGCCCGCCATGGCATCCTGATCAAGGACGCCGAAGCCCTGGAGCGCGCCCATGCGGTCAACCGCGTAGTGTTCGACAAGACCGGCACCCTCACTTCCGGCAGCCCGCGCGTTGTCCACAGCCAGGCGCAGGTGGGCAGCAACGCCGACCTGCATCGACTTGCCGGTGCCCTGCAGCGCGGCAGCGAACACCCGCTGGCCAAGGCGGTACTGGATGCCTGCGCCGAGCAGGGCTTGGACGTGCCTGGCGTTGTCGACAGCCAGTCGCTGACCGGGCGTGGTATCGCCGGGCGCGTGGAAGGCCGCGAGCTGGCCTTGGGCAACCGCCGCCTGCTCGACGAAAGCGCCCTGCCACCCGGCGACCTGGCCACCAAGGCCCAGGCCTGGGAAGCCGAGGGGCGCACCCTGTCATGGCTGATCGAACGTGGCGCACAGCCGCGGGTGCTGGGCCTGTTCGCCTTTGGTGACAGCCTCAAGCCCGGCGCCGCGCAGGCGATCGATACCCTGCACGCGCAACACATCAGCAGCCACCTGCTGACCGGCGACAACCGCGGCAGCGCCAAAGTGGTGGCCGATGCCCTGGGCATCGACGACGTGCATGCCGAAGTGCTGCCGGCCGACAAGGCCGCGACCGTGGCAGCACTCAAGCAGGATGGCGTGGTCGCCATGGTCGGTGATGGCATCAATGATGCGCCGGCGCTGGCGGCCGCCGATATCGGCATTGCCATGGGTGGCGGTACCGATGTGGCCATGCAGGCCGCCGGCATCACCCTTATGCGCGGCGACCCACGCCTGGTACCGGCCGCCCTGGAGATCAGCCGCAAGACCTATGCGAAAATCCGCCAAAACCTGTTCTGGGCGTTCATCTATAACCTGATCGGCATCCCGCTGGCCGCATTGGGTTATCTCAACCCGGTGCTGGCCGGCGCTGCCATGGCCCTGTCCAGCGTCAGCGTGGTGAGCAACGCGCTTTGGCTCAAGGCGTGGAAACCCACCAGCAACACCCAGGAGGCTCCATGAACATCGGCCAGGCCGCCCGCCGCAGCGGGCTCAGCACCAAGATGATCCGTTACTACGAGTCCATCGGCTTGCTCAAGCCCGCCACGCGTAGCGACAGCGGCTACCGCCTGTACCAGGCGGAAGACTTGCACAGCCTGGCCTTCATCAAGCGCTCACGCGACCTTGGCTTTTCCCTCGAGGAGGTCGGCAAGTTGCTGACCCTTTGGCAGGACCGCCAGCGTGCCAGCGCCGATGTGAAAGCGCTGGCCATGCAACACATCGATGAGCTGAACCGACGCATCGAAGAGTTGGTCAGCCTTCGTGACACCCTCGGTGAGCTGGTTTCCCACTGTCAGGGAGACGACCGCCCGGACTGCCCGATTCTCAAGGACCTGGCCAACGGCGCTGCGGATGGCTGCTGCCACTGAACTGCCCGCAGCCCTTTGGTATGCCATATACGTCCAAACACGACCGAATAGTCACCAAAGACGACTTTACCTAGTAATTACGGGCTTTTTTCCTACATAAAACCCGGATCATGCCGATGCAATAGCTACCTGCCTCGTGTGTCGATAATTAAAAAATCCGGGAGCGTCGATGAACATCAAACAGAAACTGACCTGGGCATTCGCGGTCATCGCCGGCTTGCCAATCGTCCTCGTGGCCACGCTGGTGGTCCTCAACCTGCGCGGCGAAGCCCGCGACGGATTCCTCGAAGGCAGCAGCCGGGAAATCCGCCAGGTCAGCAACGCGATGAACATCTTCTTCCAGGGCATCAACCAGAACGTCGAGTACATGGCTGCGCAACCGCTGGTCGCCGCCACGGGCAGCGAGCTGAACAAATACATGAGCGCTACCCCGTCCTACGAACTGGGTGACCAGGCCAGCAAGCTGCTCGACTTCATGACCCGCCTGGCCAATGCGCATCCCAGCTATGCGTACATGTCCTATGGGGTGAGTGACGGCGGTTACGTTGGCTGGCCGGCCGGGCAAAAATTCGTCAATTACGACCCACGCACCCGCCCCTGGTACCAGCTGGCCATGGCCAACCCTGGCAAGACCTTGCGTACCGGCGCCTACTACTGGGCTGCCGACGACGCCGTGCTGGTCAGCACCGTGCGCACCGTCGCCAACCAATTGGGCAACCCCGGCGGCGTAGTCAACGTCGACGTCTCGCTCAAAGGCCTCACCGAAATCGTCCAGCAGATCAAGCTGGGCGAAAGCGGTTACGTGCTACTGGTGGAAAACAACGGCAACGTACTGGTCGACCCTCGTGACGCCAAGCATAACTTCAAGCAACTGGCGAGCTTTGGCGAGGGGTACGCCGAGCTGGCCAAGCACGGCAAGGGGCTGGCCGAAGTGGAGCTGAATGGCGTGCGCTACATGGCCAACATCTACCCGGACGAACAGCTGGGCTGGACCCTGATCGGCCTGATCGAACAAAGCGAAGTGATGCAGACCACCACCCGCCTGACCTGGTTGATCGGCGTGGTGGCCCTGGTACTGGCTGCGTTGTTCGCTGTGGTCGGTGCCACCTTCGCCAAGCTGATCGTGCGCCCGATCAATAGCGTAACCAGCGGCCTGGAAGATATCGCCCAGGGCGAGGGCGACCTGACCCGCAACCTGGAAATCCGTGGCCGCGACGAAACCGCGCAACTGGCCAGTTGGTTCAACCAGTTCCTCGGTGCCATTCGCAGCCTGATCCAGCACATCAGTGCTGCCGCCAGCAAGATCCTCAGCACTTCCAGCAGCTCGACCCGCGTTTCCAGCGATATGGCCGAAGCCGCAGGCCGCCAGCGCGAAGCGGTAGACATGGTCTCCACCGCCTTCCACGAAATGGTCGCCACCGCCAACGAAGTGGCACGTTCCTGCAGCCAGGCGGCGCAGTCGGCCGACAGCGGCCAGCAACAGGCCCGCGAAGGCCAGCAGCAGATCGATGCCGCGGTACATAGCGTCGACCGCCTGAGCCAGGAGATCGAGCAATCGGCGCAGTCGATCCAGCAGCTGGAGCGTGACAGCAACGCCATCCAGTCGATCCTCGGCACCATTCGGTCGATTGCCGAACAGACCAACCTGCTGGCGCTCAACGCCGCCATCGAAGCGGCCCGTGCCGGCGAGCAGGGGCGTGGCTTTGCCGTGGTCGCCGACGAGGTGCGGGCGCTGGCCAAACGTACTGCCGACTCCACGGCCGAGATCGACGGCCTGCTTGGCAACCTGGCCAGCCGCACTGCCGAAGTAGCCGCACAGATGCACGCCAGCCTGGAGGTTTCGCAGCAGTCGGTGAGCCGCATCGGCCTGGCCCGTGACAGCTTCGGGCAGATCCGCGAGTCGGTGGATGTGATCCGTGACATGAACACCCAGATCGCCACGGCGGCCGAAGAGCAGCACCAGGTGGCCGAGGACATCAACCGTCATATCAGCCAGATTCATGGCGATGCGCAGTTGGTGGCGGAACTGGCCCAGGCGGCGCGGATGGATTCGGAGAGCCTGGCCGGGTTGTCCAATGAGCTGGATGCGCTGGTGCGCAGGTTCCGTACCTGATTGATACATTGCCTGTACCGGCCCTATCGCCGGCAAGCCGGCTCCCACAGGTACTGCACAGGCCCTGAGTGCAGTGGGATCCTGTGGGAGCTGGCTTGCCGGCGATAGGGCCGGTGCAGGCAAACAATGCCTGATTGCCTAAAGCTTCAATTCCCCTGGCGTCGCGCCGAACAATTGCTTGAACGCCGCAATGTAAGCCGAGGTGGAGTCATACCCACACCCCAACGCCGCCTCGGTCACACTCTCCCCCGACTCCAGCAACGCCAGCGACGACAACAGCCGCATACGCTGCCGCCAGTTGCGAAAACTCAAGCCCGTCTCCCGCTGGAACAGCCGCATCAGCGTCTTTTCCGAGCACCCCAACTCTCGCGCCCACTGCTGCAAGGTCTGCGACTGATCCGGGGCAGCGATCAGACCATTGCACAGCGCCAGCAACCCCGGGTGCCGTGGTAGTGGCAACGAAAAACCGACTTCGGGCAGCATGCGCAACTGGTCGAGCAGCACCGCCACCAGCCGCGACTCGGCACTGTCCCCCTCCGGGTAGTCTGCCGGGAACAGGCAGAACTGCTTGATCAGTTCGCGCGCCAGCGGAGTCACTTCCAGTACCCGGCATTGCTCCGGTGCCCACGGGCAGGCATCCCGGCGCACGTAAAGGCTGCGCATTTCGGCCTGCATGGAGGTGACCACTTCGTGTTCGGCATCGGCTGGGATCCACACGCCCCACTGGGGCGGGGCGAAGTAGCTGCCTTCGTGGGTATATACCCCGAGGACGCCGCTGATGGCGTAGGAAAACTGCACCCAGTCGTGCTGGTGGCGGGTGGTCCAGGAGCCGGCGCCAAGGCTTTCGGCTCGTGCATAGAGCGGTCTGGGCAGATGATCCAGCGCCGGAATGGGGCGGGGGTGTCCGATGATGGGCATGGCGGTTTCTTGTAGTTCTGACCAGACAAGCCTAACAGCTCAGCGCTCGACGATGACGGTCACCCCCTGCCCACCCGCTGCACAGATCGAAATCAACCCCCGCCCCTTCCCCGCCCTCGCCAGCAACTTGGCCAGGTTGGCCAATATCCGCCCCCCGGTCGCGGCAAACGGGTGCCCGGCCGCCAGCGAACTGCCCTTGACGTTGAGCTTGCTGCGGTCGATCGCCCCGAGCGGCGCATCCAGCCCCAACCGCTCACGGCAATAATCGGCATCTTCCCAAGCCTTGAGCGTGCACAGCACCTGGGCAGCAAAGGCTTCGTGAATCTCGTAATAGTCAAAGTCCTGCAGCGTCAGGCCATTGCGCGCCAGCAGCCGCGGCACCGCATACACCGGCGCCATCAACAGCCCTTCGCGACCAGTAACGAAATCCACCGCAGCGGTTTCACCATCGACCAGATAGGCCAGCACCGGCAGCCCCTGCTGCTCGGCCCATTCCTCGCTGCCCAGCAACACCAGCGAAGCACCATCGGTCAGCGGTGTGGAGTTGCCGGCCGTCAGCGTGCCCTGCCCGCTGCGGTCGAAGGCTGGCTTGAGCTTGGACAATTGTTCCAGGGTCAGGTCGGGGCGCAGGTTGTTGTCACGGGTCAAAGACAGAAACGGCGTCAGCAGGTCATCCTCCCACCCTTCGGCGTACGCGGCAGCCAGCGCCTGGTGGCTGAGCAATGCCAGCTCGTCCTGTTCGGCACGGCCAATGCGCCAGGCCTGGGCCATGCGTTCGCAATGTTCGCCCATCGACAACCCTGTGCGCGGCTCGCCGTTGCGCGGCAATTCAGGTTTCAGGTGGTGAGGACGCAGCTTGAGGAATGGCTTGAGCCGCTCGCCCAGGTTTTTGCCACGGTTGGCCTGCAGCAGGATATGGCGCAGGCCTTCGTTGACTGCAATCGGCGCATCGGAGGTTGTGTCCACGCCGCCGGCAATGCCGCAGTCGATCTGCCCCAAGGCAATCTTGTTGGCCACCAGCAACGCCGCCTCCAGCCCGGTGCCGCAGGCTTGCTGGATATCGTAGGCCGGCGTCTGCGGCGACAGCCGCGAGCCCAGCACGCACTCACGGGTCAGGTTCATGTCACGCGAGTGCTTGAGCACCGCACCGGCAACCACTTCCCCAATGCACAACCCATGCAGGCGGTAGCGTTCGATCAGCCCTTCGAGGGCGACGGTTAGCATCGCCTGGTTGCTGACCGTGGCGTAGGCGCCATTGGAGCGGGCGAAGGGAATTCGGTTGCCGCCCAGGATCGCGACCCGGCGAAATGAACGCATGCGCTTGTTCCTCCTGAAACAATTTGATCCGTACAGCCTAGGTGTTTTTACCGCATTCGAACGACCTTGCCACAAAGTTGGTCCACACTTTCAAGCTTGCCTTCCGGGAGACCCACTCATGAGCGATCGCTACCTCGGCTTTGCCAACTCCAACCTCGGCCGCCGTCTTGTGGATGCCCTTGGCCTGCCACGCCCTGCGCCGCTGGAGCGCTGGCAGGCCGGCCGCCTGCGCCCGGTCGAAGGTGCCCTGGTACTGGGTGGCGGGCCACTGGCTAGCCAGGTCGAACCCATTGCCCCGCGGCTGACCGACACGCTTTACAGCTTCAATACCGACAACCTCCGGGCCGAGGCGTGGGTGGCAGGCCTGGGGCCGAAGATCAAGGCCGTGGTATTCGATGCCAGCAACCTGTCCGACAGCGATGCGTTGAAGCAGTTGCGCGAATTTTTTCAGCCTCTGCTGCGCAGCCTGGCACCGTGCGCCCATGTAGTGTTGCTGGGCCGCGCACCAGAAGGCCTCGACGACCCGTTGGCCAGCATTGCCCAACGGGCCCTGGAAGGCTTCAGCCGCTCGCTGGCCAAGGAATTGCGCAACGGTGCGACCGCGCAGTTGCTGTATGTCGGCCCCGGCGCGGAAAACCAGTTGGAAGGCGCCCTGCGCTTCTTCCTCTCGCCCAAAAGCGCCTTCATCTCCGGCCAGGTGCTGCGCCTGCATGCCTGCACCAGCCAGGTCGAGGACTGGACTCGGCCGCTGGCTGGGCGCCGCGCCCTGGTGACCGGTGCCGCGCGCGGCATCGGCGCCGCCATTGCCGAAACCCTGGCCCGGGACGGTGCCGACGTACTGCTGCTGGATGTGCCGCAAGCCAGCCAGGACCTCGACGCCCTGGCCGCGCGCCTGGGTGGCAAGGCGCTGCCCCTGGACATCTGCGCCGGCGACGCGGCAACGCAACTGCTTGCGGCCCTGCCCGACGGCATCGACATCGTGGTGCACAACGCCGGTATCACCCGCGACAAGACCCTGGCCAACATGACCCCGGAATACTGGGACGCGGTGCTGGCGGTCAATCTCAAGGCACCGCAGGTGCTGACCCAGGCGCTGTACGACAACGGCGCCCTGGGTGAAAACGCGCGTATCACCCTGCTGGCCTCGGTCAGCGGCATCGCCGGCAACCGTGGGCAGGCCAACTATGCCGCAAGCAAGGCTGGGTTGATCGGCCTGGCACAGGCATGGGCGCCCCGGCTCGCCGAGCGCGGCGGCAGCATCAATGCCGTGGCCCCCGGTTTCATCGAAACCCACATGACCGCCGCCATGCCGATGGGCCTGCGCGAAGCAGGGCGACGCTTGAGTTCGCTTGGCCAGGGCGGCCGCCCGCAGGATGTCGCCGAAGCCATCGCCTGGCTCAGCCAGCCGGGCTCCGGTGCAGTCAACGGCCAGGTGCTGCGGGTATGCGGCCAGGCCTTGATGGGGGCCTGAACATGAGCCGACACTGGCACGATCTGCACAGCCCTGCTTCGCGCGCCAGCCTTTACCTGCGCGCGGCCAGCAAGCGCACCATCAGCGGCGACCAGTTGCCGGATGACGGCCTGCGCTGTTTCATCCGCGTCCAGCCGGGCAACCTGGCCGCCTATCGACGGCTGTGCCACTTCACCGACGATGGCCGCCTGCCGGGTACTTATCCACATGTCATGGCGTTCGCGCTGCAGTTGCAGTTGATGACCGCGCCCAACTTCCCCTTCCCGCTGCTCGGCCTGGTGCACCTGCACAACCGCATCGAAGTGCTTCGCCCTCTGGGCGGTGTCGAAGGGCTGCGCTTTGCGGTGCATGCAGGCAATCTGCAAGCGCATGCCAAGGGCGGCACCTTCGATCTGGTCACCGAAGCCGAAGACGGCATCGGCCTGCTCTGGCGCGAGACCAGCCGCATGCTGGTGCGCGGGCTGAAGCTTGAAAGCGAGGCAGGTGAGCCTGCCAAGGACGAACCGCAAGCGCTGCCGGAGGCGACCCGCTGGTACGCCGACAGCGATATTGGCCGGCGTTATGCCAAGGTCTGCGGGGACTACAACCCGATCCACCTCAGCGCAGCCAGTGCGCGGCTGTTCGGCTTCCCCACGGCCATTGCCCATGGCATGTGGAGCAAGGCCATGGCCCTGGCGGCACTGCGCGGGCACCTGCCGCACAGTGGCTATGCCTTCGAGGTGGATTTCCGCAAACCGGTGCGATTGCCATCGGAGGTGGTGCTGGGTGCCAGTGAGGCGGGGACCATGGGAGAGCTGCGGCTGGATGGGCATGGAGGGGTGCTGCATATGGTCGGGCGCTGGGCCCCTCTGTAGGAGCGACCTTGTGTCGCGATGGGCCGCAAAGCAGCCCCGGCGATGCCAGCGGCGCAGCTGATAATTTGGGGCCGCTTAGCGCCCCATCGCGACACAAGGCCGCTCCTACAGGAACCATGCCTCTCCTGGCGGTATACGCTTGCTTTGCATCGGGCCTGCGCAGAAGCTATGCAGCATTAGGAGATCCCCGATGAACCTGCAAGAACTCACCCAACGCCTGCACCAGATCCGCGACAACAACGACTGGCGTGGCTTCCACAGCCCGAAGAACCTGGCCATGGCCGCCAGCGTCGAAATGGCCGAACTGGTGGAAATCTTCCAGTGGCTGAGCGAAGACCAATCACGCCAGCTGCCCGCCGACAAGCTAGCCCACGCAGGCCAGGAAATCGGCGATGTGGTGCTCTACCTGTTGCTGCTGTGCAGCGAACTGGGCCTGGACATGGACCAGGTGGTGCGCGCCAAGCTGGCCGACAGCGAGAGGCGCTTCGCCCGATGAACGACCGTCACTTCGATGAGCTGGCCACCCGCTTTGCCGAAAAAATCTACGGCGGCGCCAAAGGCGCCATCCGCCTGGCCGTGCTGCAAGCCGACCTGGCCGAAGTATTGCCCGACCGCCCGCTGCGCATCCTCGACATCGGAGCCGGGTTGGGTCACATGGCCTTGTGGCTGGCCCAGCGCGGCCATCAGCTGACCCTGGCCGAACCCGCCGCGCCCATGCTAGACGGCGCACGGGCGCGCTTTGCCGAAGCCGGCCAACCGGCCACCTTCATCCAGGCCCCCTGGCAAGACCTGCTCGGCCAGCTGACCGAACCCTATGACCTGGTGTTATGCCACGCAGTACTCGAATGGCTGGCCGAGCCCGAAAGCATCCTGCCGGTGCTGCATCAGCTCACAGCCCCCTCCGGGTGGCTGTCGCTGGCGTTCTACAACCGCGACGCCCTGGTCTACCGCAACCTGCTCAAAGGCCATTTCCGAAAGTTGCGCAGCAACCGGCTGGAAGGTGAAAAGCAGAGCCTGACCCCGCAAAAACCGCTTGATCCACGCGAGCTCAGGGCGCAACTTGAACCTATGTGGCAGGTTGAAAGCGAAAGTGGCGTGCGGGTGTTCCACGACTACATGCCCAAGGAATTCCAAGGCAAGGCCGAGCTGCTGGACTTGCTGGAAATGGAACTGGCCTACCGTCGACACCCCAGCTTCGCCGGGCTCGGCCGCTACCTGCACTGGGTCTGCCGCCCCCGCTGACCTGCCCACCGGGAGGAATACATGCCGTACCGTCTGTTGTGCCTGGCCGTGCTGCCGCTTGCCCTGGCTGGCTGCCAGGGCAGCAACCCCTATGTGGCCAGCAGCCGCCCGTTACCACCGGCGCCTGCCCAGGCGGCCAGCACCTTCGATGCCAGTGCCTACCCGACACCAGCCCGTGATTACGGGCACTACCGTAGCTGGAGTTGGCGCAACGGCCAGTTGCCCAGTGGCTCGGTCGATACCGACCCGGGGCAACTGGCAGATGCCGTCAGCGGCGCGCTGGACCAGCATGGCCTGCGTCCCGCCCGGGGCGGCGGCCCCGGCGACTTGCTGGTCAGCGCCGACATACGCCTGGAAAAGCGCTTGCGTCAGGTACGTGACTACGATGCCTACGACCCTTACTACGGCCCGTACCCCTACGGTGGAGTCGGTTATGGCGGCTACCGCCATGGTTATGGTGGCTATGCCAGCGTGCCCATCGTGCGCACCTACGAGGTGCAGGTGATGGTGGTGCGTATCGACCTGTACGACGCCCGCAGCGGCCAGCCGGTATGGAGTGCCAGCGCCGAAAGCGGCAGCGACAAGGACTCGCCGCGTGAACGCGAAAGCGCCCTGCGCGATTCTGTGCACAAGGCGCTCAACGGCTATCCTCCCAGTTGATATCCAACGGAGAACCATCATGTTGCGCCGTCTCGTTCTACTGTCATTCGCGTTATTGCTCGCCGCCTGCTCCAGCAATAACGTCCAGCAGGATTTCGATGCCAGCCGTGACTTTGCCGCCTACCGCAGCTGGGCCTGGCAGGAACCGGGCCTGCAGTACCGCCCGGACGACCCACGAATCAAGAGTGACCTGACCGAGCAGCGCATTCGCCAGGCGGTCGCCGACCAGCTCGACCAGCGAGGCCTGCGCCCGGTACAAGGTGGCGCACGGCCCGACCTGACAGTGCGCGCTTACCTGATCGTCGAGCAGCGCCAGCAACAGATCACCACCAACTACGGCGGTGGCTGGGGGGGCTATTGGGGCGGCTACTGGGGTGGCCCGATGTACAACGAAACCCGCAGCGTCGATTACAAGGTCGCCACCATCCAGATCGACCTGTTCGATGGGCGTGACAGCAAGCTTGTGTGGCGCGGCAGTGCCGAGCAGATCATGAACAACTACCCGCCAAGCCCCGAGGAACGCAACAGCGCGATCCAGAACACCGTGACCAAGGTGCTGGCCAACTACCCGCCGGGGAGCAAGAAGTAACGCTCAAACACAAACTCCATGGGCGCCCCGGACCTGTGGGAGCGGGCATGCCCGCGAAGCAGGCACCGCGGTGGATGGCACGGGCTTCGCCCGTGTTCGCGGGCTCGCCCGCTCCCACAGGGGTCGCGCAAGATTTTCAACGGCAAGTACCTGTGCCAGCTACGACAAAATCCATCCCGGCCACGCCTTTTTCCCTTGCCCGCCCCACTCCCACGCAGGTTCCCGTCTATCTTCACTTAAGGAAACCTGACTGACCGGGTAGATGTGTTCAACATTTGGGAAGGGCGACCTGCCAATGCAAAGCATTGTTCTCCTGCTGTGGCTTGCCTTGTGCTCCGAACAGGATGTGCGTCAACGCCAGATATCCAACATGCTCACCCTTGGCGTGGCTGCCTGCGCCCTGGCCTGGCTTTTCGCCACCGGTCGCAGCTGGATCGGCGCCGATGCCAGCGATGCCGGCTGGGCACTGGCCATCGTCATGCTGCTGACCCTGCCCGGCTACATGCTTGGCCGTTTCGGTGCCGATGACGTCAAGCTGATGGGCGCACTGGCCCTGGCCACCAGCCCGCAATACGTACTTGGCACCTTCATAGGCGCCGGTGTCAGCGTGCTGCTTTGGCTGCTCACCCGCCGGCGCCTATGGACTTTGCTCAACCCAAAGGTGAAAAAGCGACTGCAGGCCCTGACCGAGGAAATGGGTGACAAGCAGGCGTTCGTCCCCTATGTGCTGGCCGGCTTTCTTCTGACAGCGGTATGGGTCCAATGAGACAGCCTGTGCTCCGTCGCCTTGTACAAAACTTGTACATATTCACTGGGTGCGACTATTTTTAAACTGCCAGAGCGTTTGGCCCCGGGAGCAGGGCCGTATACGAACAGGGAGTGGATCGTGTCCAGACAAGTGAGTGCATTGAAGGTTTTAGTGGTGGATGACCAACCGGTCATTGTCGAACAACTCTGTGAATTCCTCGAAACCAAGGGCTATGTCTGCGTACCGGCCCATTCTGCTGACGAAGCCATCGAGCGTTATATGGCAGACCCAGCCATCAGTCTGCTCATCTGTGATCTGCACATGCCGGAAAGGGATGGCATCGAACTGATGCGCACCTTGAAGCAGGTCAACGGCAGCCATCGCATGTTCGAAGCCATCATGTTGACCGGACGTGCCGAGAAACAGGATGTGATCCGCGCGCTACGCGAAGGCTTTGCCGACTACTACCAGAAGCCGGTGGAGCTCGATGAACTGCTCGAAGGCGTACGTCGACAGGAAGAGGCGTTGCTGGAACGCCAGCGCAACGTCCACGACCTCGGCGGATTGAATCAGCGACTGCAGGATCTGGCCGAATCGATTGACGAGCTCTACCAGGATTTGGAAAAAGCCCGGGGCCAAGGTACTCATCGACGTGCCACGGATGTGGAAGAAAGTGAAAGCGAGCTGCCAGCGGCGTTCGAGAAGCTGTCGCCACGCCAGCTGGAGGTGGCCCGCCTGGTGAGCAAGGGCAAGACCAACTACCAGATCGCCTGCGAACTGGGCATTACCGAGAACACCGTGAAGCTGTATGTGTCGCAGGTGCTGCGCCTGACCCACATGCACAACCGCACCCAGCTGGCACTGGCACTGACACCCAGTTCGTCGCCGGTGCATCAGCGGTTTACTACCCACTAAACAGGTAGCTTCAAGATTTTGGCGGCTGCGTTGCAGCCCATCGCGACACCTGTGGGAGCGGGCGCGCCCGCGAACACCGGCGCAGCCGGTGCCATGCACCGCGTTGGATTCTTCGCGAGCGCGCCCACTCCCACAGCGCCCCCTTACATTTGAACGCCAAGCGTCAAAGTCAGCCGAGGCCCGCGGCCCAGGCTGTCCAATGCCACATCCGCCAAAGGCTTGGCCAGCTCCAGCGCCACATTGAACAAGCGCCCATCGCCCAACCGTACACCAAGCGCCGCCGAAGCCAGGTGGGCATCCTCCACAGGCCCCCGGTTATGCCAGGCCTGCGCCGTATCCAACACCACATATGGCTGCACCAACGCCAGCCAGTTGGCGTGCATGCTGTAGTTCAACTCGTAAGCCACACCCCAGCCCTTGTCCCCGTCTGCCTGGTCGCGCGGGTAGCCACGGCCGAAACTCTGCCCGCCAAACCCCGCACGCTCGCTGTCGGGCAAGCGGTCATCACTCCAGTACAACACCCCGGACACCACACCCTGCCAGCTACCGAGCAACGTGTCGCTCTGCAAACCGGAAAGCCGCAACCGCAGAAAATCCAGATCGTAGTCGACATCGCTGCGCGCCCCGAGGTAATCCAGGCCCTGATAGACCCCGGCGCTGACGATACGCAAACGGCCCTCTTCCACCTTGCGCCAGTCGCCCTCGAATGACACAGCACGCACGTAGGTGTCGTAGTTCCGTGCCGATGGCAACCCATCCAATCGGTCCTCGAGGTGCTCACTGACCGAATACACCTGCCCCTGAACCACCATCCATTCATCCGGCCTGACGATCACTGGCTGGCGCAGGCCGATCGCATAGCGATCGCTGTCGATCTTGCGGGTGATGTCACGGCCATCGTCCAGACGAATCCGCGTGCCGGGCTCACTTCGGTAGCGCGAAGCTGACAGCAGCAGCTGGCTGCCGCCCGCGTCCAGGTACTGGCTGTAGGCCAGGCGCTGGTAATGCACCTGGTCATTCCCCGGCGGCAGCGCCAGGCTGGCCTCGATCTGTTCGGCAAAGCGGGTCTGGGCGTGGCTGGTTGCCGTCAGCAGCGCCTGCGCATCGTCGCGGTTGCCATCAGCCACGGCAACAGCAGCGCCGAATGGCTTGCGCCGCGCACGCACGGTCAACCGAGCGGCACCAGCAGTGGTTTGCGCCACGGCCAGTTGCGGCTCTATCGTTACCCCCGGCAGGCGCTCGGCCAGGCCCATGTAGCGCTCCAGCGTTTCTCGGGTCAGCGGGCGCTCGGTGGCAAGCCGCCCCAGCAGCTGGTGCAGATAGGCGCCGGCCGGGCCGATATCGCCGTCTACGCGGTAATCACGGATATAACCTTCGACCAACACCACGTTGACCCGGCCATCGGCCAACTCCTGCGGCGGCAGGTAAGCGTACGACAACAGGTAGCCTTCCTGCCGATAGCGCTGGGTCAGGCGCGCGGTGTACTGCTGCAGCTCGCCCAACGTGGTCTGGTGCCCGATCAGCGGTTGGTAGTGTTCGCGCAGGTCGCTCAAGGGGAACACAGTGCCGCCTTCGAAGCGCACTTTATGCAGCACCAGCGGGGTATTCGCGGGCGCCCACGCGAGGCTGTCGCCATCCGCCGCGGCCAGCTGCACGTGAGCGCTGACCGGGCGGTAGGCGTCTATCGGCAGGTGGGCGCCGGGCAGGCGACGTTCGTACTCATGGCTGTCGAGAAAACCCGGCAAAGGCTCGGCATGGGCCGCAAGCGCCCAAGGCAGCAACAACAGGGGCACGGCCATAGGACGCATAGGGCGCTCCATGTTCCCTTGGGTTGCGGGGCGCCAGCCGGTCACACCCGTTACCTGCAAGCGTAGGTGCTGCCTCGGCCCTCGTCGAACAGCTACTCGCTGACCTGGAACGCCACGCGCGCCGTCTCGCCGCTTTCATCCAGCGCGCTGATTTCAGCCTGGCCTACCTGCTGGAAACGCACCAGCAGGCTGTCCTGACCTTGGGTTTCGCCCAATGGCTGGCCGTTGAGGAACCACCAGCGCCGCCCGCCACCGCCCAGGGCCGACACATACAACTGCAACGGTTCGCTGCTGGTGGCCGGGCGGCGCAGGTTGTCGCCCGCGCGAACGCCCACGATCGAAAGCGGTGGCGCGCTGGCCGGCACCTGCGGCGGGCAGGCCGGGTCGATGGCCGGCAGGCGCGCCGCACGCCGCTCCACGCGTGGCAGCCAAGGCTCCAGCGGGGCGGGCCATAAGGCGATGTCGCGTGTCCTGGCGCCCGGGCAACTGCCATCAACTCGCAGCCCCTGGTCGTTGACCCATACGCTTTCGCGCAGGCCCAGGCCTAGTGGCTGGTCGGCGGCCTGCAGGGTTGGCGGCGTAGTACCGTCCAGGGTCCAGGCGAAACGCTGACGCCGGCAGTTTGGGTCCTTTCTGTTCATCGGCTGGCCCAGCGGCCAACAGATCGCCGCAACGCCGACATTGGCCGGCACCCGCTCCACCGGCACGCTGATGCCACGCTGGCTGTCACGGTTGCTCAGCAGGTCGTGCACCTGCAGCATCAGCGGTGCTGCCGAAGCCAGCCCGAATTGCCCGGGTACCGGCGTGCCATCGGGGCGGCCGATCCATACGCCGATCAGGTAGCGGGGGCCCACGCCGATCGACCAGGCATCGCGAAAGCCATAGCTGGTGCCGGTTTTCCAGGCCAGTTGCGGGCGTTGCACCAGCTCGGCATGCGGGTCGCGGTCGGGGCGTGCCTGGCCGCTGAGGATGCGCCGAATGATCCACGCAGCCCCAGGTGACAGCAGGCGCCGTTCCAGCAAGGGATCCTGCGGTTGCAGGCGCACCCGCGCACTGTTGCCACCCCGCGCCAACGCAGCGTAGCCAGCCACCAGGTCCTCCAGGCGGCTTCCCGCGCCACCCAGGATCAACGACAGGTTGGGCTCGGCCAGGGGTGGCAGTACCAGCGGCATGCCCGCCATGCGCAGCTGCGCGGCAAAGCGTTTCGGACCATAGGCCTCCAGTAGCTGTACCGCCGGCAGGTTGAGCGAAAGCGCCAGCGCCGAACTGGCCGACACCGGCCCGCTGAAACCCATCGAGAAGTTGCCGGGGCGATAGTCGCCATAGCGTCGCGGCACATCCTGCAGCAACGACTCGGAATGGATCAGGCCGTCATCCAGTGCCATGCCGTAGAGGAACGGCTTGAGCGTGGAACCCGGCGAACGCAACGAACGCACCATATCGACATGCCCGAAGCGGCGCTCGTCGGCCAGGTCTATCGAGCCCAGGTAGGCACGCACCGCCATGGTCTGAGCCTCGACCACCAGGATGGCGGCGGAGGTGCGCTCCGGTAGCCGTGCGCGCCAGCCCAGCAGCAGGTCCTCTAGGCGCCGCTGCAGCGCGGCGTCGAGCGTGGTGCGGATCAGCGGAGGGCTGTTGGCGCTGTTCAGGCGCCTGGCCAGCAGCGGCGCCAGGGCCGGCTCCTGACGTGGCGCCAGTACCAGCGGCTCTTCGCCTGCCTCACGGATTTGCTGGGCCGGCCACACCTGATATTCGGCCAGGCGTTGCAGCACCTTGTCCCGGGCGCGCTGGGCACGTTCGGGGTGGCGGTCCGGGCGCAGGCGGCTGGGCGCCTGGGGCAGCACGGCAAGCAGCGCCGCTTCGGCCGGGGTCAGGTGCATGGGCGACTTGCCCAGGTATGCCCAACTGGCGGCCGCCACGCCCTGCAGGGTGCCGCCGAAGGGCGCACGGTCCAGGTAGATCTGCAGGATTTCGCGCTTGGACAAATGCCATTCCAGCTGCGCCGTACGCCACAGCTGGCGCAGTTTGCCGGCCAGGGTGCGCTCGTGCGGGTCGAGCAGGCGCGCCACCTGCATCGACAGCGTGCTGCCGCCCGACACCACTCGCCCGCCGCGCAGGTTCAGCCAGGCAGCACGGGCCAGGGCCAATGGGTTGACCCCGGGGTGGCTGTAGAACCAGCGGTCTTCGTAGGTCAGCAACGCCTGCAGATACAGCGGCGAAACCTCGTCGGGGCTGACCGGGTAGCGCCACACGCCGTCGGCATCGGCAAAGCGCCACAGCGGCGTGCCGTCCTCGGCCAGCACCACCCGGGCCAGGTCGTCGCCGGGCAGGGGCAGCGGCCAGAGGCGGTCGGCCAGCCACAACAGGCCGAACAGCACCAGCAGGCCGATCACCGTGGCGCGCAACAGCCTGCCCGCACGGGTACGCGGCCGCGTTAAGCTTGGCATCGGGAACCGACCTGGCCAGGTAATGGCCAAAGGCTTGGGAACGGCAACATCGCCGATTCGTTCATCAGGAAGCAACTATGCATGTAGAAGGTTTTTTCGAGTGGCTGGGCCAGGCGCTGGGGTCGTTGATCCGCTTCATCGTCGATGCATTGAGCGGGCTGTTCAACCTGCTGGCCAGTGCCGGTGGCAATTTCATCGATGGCCTGGCGCGCACCTTGGGCATGGAGGCCTCGCTGCTCAGCATCCTCGCCCTGATCATCGGGCTGGTGCTGCTGTACTCGGCAATCCGCGCGTTCATGCGCGCCTCGATCATCCTCGGGATCATCTGGCTGCTGCTGGGGTTGTGGGTGATGAGCTGGGTGATTCACTGACATTGAACTGCCCGGCGCAGACCTGTGGGAGCGGCCTCGTGTCGCGAAAGGGCTGCGCAGCAGCCCCAGGATCTCAGCTCCGCCGCTTGAAATGCCGGGGCCGCTTTGCGGCCCTTTCGCGACACAAGGCCGCTCCCACATAGTGCGCGCAAGGCAGGTGCCTAGCGGGCTTTGACGGTCATCTCCCCTTGCCCATCCCCCACGGCCTGCAGGTTTGGCCGGTACATCGATTCGACCTGCGGCGGCGGTACTCGGTAGGTACCCGGGGTCACTGCCCGTGCCAGGTACAGCAGGTGGGTGGTGCCGTAGCTGTCCAGCTTGAGCGCCGCGACGTAGCGGTCATCGCGATACTCCTGGTGCACCACGCTGGCATTCTGCATCGACTCGCGCCATTCCTTCACCGCACTGCTGGCGTTGTCCAGGCTGGCGGCACTCTGCGCCAGGTTCTGGTTTTCCAGCTCCAGGCCTGCCGGCAACAAGTCCACCACCAGCGCATCCGGCACCCGGTCTTCAGCCTTGAGCGCCAGGTGCACCAGCACCAGGTCGCCGCTGCGCAGGTTGTGCAGGTCCAACGGCTGGCCATTCATGCCAAGGTACTCACGGCGGATCTGCATGCCGTTGCCACCGGCCGCAGGCGCCTGGCGTGGGTAGCCCGACAAGGTCAGTTGCTGGTACAGCGTTTCGCTGCCTTGGTTCTGCACACTAAATGGCGAAGCCAGCAACGGGCCTTCGAGCTTCATGCCCGACTCGGCATTGTTGAACTCGCGCACTTCGCCCGCGCTGTCCAGGCGCGCCTGCCACTGGCCTTCCGGTTTGCCCAGCAGGCCACGGCCGGCCAGGAACAGCGCATTGCGCTCCTGGGTCGACAGCCAGCGGTTGGCCGCCAGCTCATCCGACAGGGCGAACAGGCGCTGGTCGACCTGGCGGCTGGCCAGGTTGCTTTCCTGCAGCAGCGCCAGGATCAGTGCCTGGTCGCGCAGGGCGCTACCATAGTCGGCCATCCAGCCTTTACCGCGGCTGATGCCCAGCCCTGCCTGCAGCGCCTGCTCGGCACGCGGCTTGTCGCCCATCTTGTCCAGCGCCACCGCCAGTTGCACCAGCGGCAGGCCAGAACGGGCGTCGGCGCGGCGTTCGAACAGGCCACGCAGGGCACCCAGCGGCGCCTGCTGGCTGCGCGACAGCACCAATGCCGCATAGGCCTGCACGGCGAATCGGGTGTGTTCGGCGTTCTCGCTGTAGTCGACTTCGATCAGGTTGCGCTCCTGCAGGTAACGCAGCAGGCGCTCGCTGGCCTTCTTCAGCGCTTCGGCCGGCACACCATAGCCTTGGTCACGGGCGCGCAGCAGGAAGTCGGTGACATAGGCGGTCAGCCAGTATTCTTCTTCGCTGTCCGAGCTCCACAGGCCGAAGCTGCCGTTGTAGCGCTGCATGCCCAGCAGGTGCTCGATACCCATCTCGATCTTGCGCTTGCGCACATCGGCTGGCTCGCCCTTGATACCCAGGCGCTTGAGGCTGTCGGCATCGGCGTACAGCGACGGGTACAGGCCGCTGGTGGTCTGCTCCAGGCAACCGTAGGGGTAGGCTTCGAGGGCACGGATCTGCTCGGCCAGGTTCAGCGGTGGCCGGCTCGACAAGGCCAGGCTGGCTTCAAGCCCGGCGGGTTCGAAGGCGGCCAGGTCTGCTTCAGGCAGGGTCCATGGCTGGTCCTTCAAAGCCACGCGGTAGTGCTTGAGCATCGCCGGGTAGGCCGGGCGCACGCCCAGCGTCCACTCGCGCTCGAACGCACCGGTCGGCTCGTTCGGCAGCTGCAGGCCTGTAACCCGCACATGCACCTTGCCCTGCCCCAGGCCACCTTGGGCCTGTACCGGCACCATCAGCGTCGAGCGCTGGCCTTCAGCCAGGGCTACGTTCTGCACGGCGTTGGCCGCCAGGCTCAGCTGCCCTTCGGTGCTGATTTCAACGTTCAGTTGCTGGGCACGGCCCGACAGGTTGGCCAGGTCCAGCGCAAGGCTGGTGCGGTCGCCACCGGCAAGGAAGCGCGGCGCGGAGAGCTCGGCAATCAGCGGCGCGGCGACCACGGTCTTGCCTTCGGCCATGCCGAAGTGTTCCTCGGTCCAGGCCTGGGCCATCAGCCGCAGTTCGCCATTGAAGTCGGGGATATCGACCGTGGCCTGGCCCTCGCCCTTGTCGTCCAGGGTCACCGGCAGGCTCTGTTGGGCGACGATGGTCACCGTGGTGTTGGGGCGCTTGCCACCCTTGGCCATCGCCGCGTCACCACCGAACGCCAGGCTGGCCAGGCGGCCCTGGCCCGCTTCGATCAACTGGCCGTAGATATCCAGCTGGTCAGCCCCGTAGGCCTTGCGCCCGAACAGGCTGGCGAAGGGGTCGGGGGTCTTGAAGTCGGTGATGTTGAGAATGCCCACGTCCACCGCCGACAACAGCACATGCACCTGCCTGGGCACGCTGCCATCGGCATTTGCAGCCTTGACCTTAACGGTCAGCGGCTGTTTCGGGCGCATTTTCTCCGGCGCCTGCAGGCTCACCGCCAGCTTGCGATCGGCCCGGTTCAGCGGCAGGTGCAGCACACCTACCGCGCGTTTCGGCGTAGCGTTGGCCTTGCGTTCACCCGGGCGGATGACCAGCGCGCTGATGTACAGGTCATGGCGAGCCCACTGTTTGTCCAGCTGCACATCGAACGTCTTGCCCTCGGCGGGCACGTCGATCTCCTGCCACCACAGCGGGCCATCACTGGACTCGATCATCAGGTAGCCACTGCCGGCTGCGGGCGGGGTTACGGTGACCTTGGCGGTAGCGCCGTCGGCGTAGGCCGGTTTGTCCAGCGCCAGCTTGACCTGGTCCGGCCGCACCGCGCCGCCTTCGGCGTTGTCCTGGGCGCGGTAGCCGGCCCAGAAGCGCGCGCTGGACACCAGCCCGGTCTGCGGGTCTTCCACCTCGACACGGTACGGGCCCCATTCCACCTGGAAGCTCAGCTTGGCGGTGGAGCCGGCCTTGACGCTGACGGTCTCTTCGCTCTGGGTGAGGAATTTCTCGTTGTAGGCGTAGCTCCAGCCATCACTCTGCGAGTAGTTCCAGTAGTAGTCGCGGCGCTCTCGTACCAGCCGCACCTTGAGGTCGTTGGCCGCCAGCTTCTTGCCGTTGCGGTCGGCCACCAGGAACTCGAACTCCACCGGCCCGTCACTGTCGGTTTCCTCGCCGTCGAACAGGCCACGCAGGCCTGGCAGGCGCTCGGCCGGCCAGATAGGTTGTTCCAGGCGCCGGGTGATCGGCCGGCCACCGGACTCCTGCAAGCTGGCCTGCACGGTCAGTTGCAGCGGCGAGCGGGCTTCGGCCCAGCGGCTTTCGATGTCGACCACGGCCTTGCCGGCCTGGTCGAGGGTGACTTCGTCCAGCTCCAGGTCCTGGTTCAGCTCGGTTTCGGTGACCGAGCCGAACTGGTAGCCAGGCAGCGCCGGTACCGCCTCGCGCAGCGGGCGAACATAGGCCTGGCCGCTCAGGCGGTTGCCGGCAGCCGGGGCGCCGTAGAGGTAGCGGCCATTGACCTGGATACGTGCATCCTGATCCGGAGACAACGGTTTGCTGCTGCCTTTGAGTTCCAGCGCCAGGCGCTCGGGCAGGAAGTCTTCGACGAGGAATTCGTACACCTGCTTGCGCCCGCCGCCCAGGTCGAGCAGCAGTTGCCAGCGGCCGGTCGGGGCCTCGCTGGCCAGCTGCAGCTGGTACTGGTACAGGCCGTTGCTGTCGGCTTCCCAGACGAACTTGCGGCTGACCTGTTCATCCGGACGGCGCACTTCCACGCTCACCGGCTGAGCCTTGACCGGCTTGCCGTCCTGGTCGCGCAGCAGGCCGTTGAGCAACACCGTTTCGCCAGGGCGATACAGGTCACGCGGGCCGAAGATGAAGAACTGCAGAGGGTTGGCCTGCGGGCCGGTGATGTCGAACTCGGCCAGATCCAGTGCCGCGCTACTCAGGCGCAGCAAGGTGGTGTGCACACCCTGGGTGGCGATCAGGGTGTCGGCCTTGGGCGTGATCGGCAGCTGGGCGTGGCCATCGCTATCGGTGGTGGCCTGGGCCAGCAGCTTGCCCTTGTCGTCATGGATTTCCAGGTTTACGCCGTTCATCGCCTTGCCACCTTCCAGGGCCTGGGCGAACACATCGAGGCGGTCGCGGTAACGGTGCGCAGACACGCCGATGTCGCTGAGGGTGAACAGCGTCGCGGGTTGCGAGTAGTCGTAGGTGCCCGAGGCACGCATCACCGCCAGGTACACGCCTGGCTCCTGCAGCGGCTTGATGCCAGCGATCGGCAGCAGCACGGTCTCGCGGGTGTTGCGTGCGGGGTTGAGGTCGAAGCGGCCGCTGTAAACCAGATCGGCCATGTCCAGGGTTTCCTTGGACTGGTAGTAGTACAGGCTGCTGTTGCGCCCCCAGTTGACCAGGAAGGTCGAGAGCATGTCCGGCTTCACGCGGAAGAACTCGACATCGACCTTGTCGACGTTGAGCGCGATCACCGGCAGGCCCTCGGCCAGGCGCGTGGGCAGCAGCGAACCGCGGCTGGCGAAGCCGATGGTCGGCTGCATGTCGCGGGTTTCCAGGCGGGTGATCGATTCCTCTTCCAGCTGCTTGCCGTTGACGGCCAGTAGGCCCTTGTCGACGGTCAGTACCAGTTTGCGCTGCGGCTCCAGGTGGCGCAGGCGCAGCTCCATCTGGTTGTCGGAGAGTTCCCAGGCGCCATCGAGCTTGCCTTTGACGGTGTCGACCAGGTGCACTTTGCTGGCGAACTCCTGCTTGGCATCCAGCGGCGCGGAAAAACTGATCGACAGCGTTGCAGCGCCATCGAGCTGCACTTCGGAAACATCCAGCACCGTCAGCTCGCGGCCCTCGTAGCGTTTGGCGAGTACAGCCGGGTCTTCGCGCTGGGGGGCAGGGGCGGCGGGCGCTGTGGCCGCCGGCTTTTCGGATGGCGCCGGCTTGTCCGGCGTCGAAGAGTCACAGGCACTGAGCAGAGCCAGCGCGCAGGCCAGCAACAATCCTTTGTTGAACATGGAGTAGAACTCTTAGGCAGCGTGTACGTGAGGGCAGCAACTATAGCGCAATGGCGAGTGCAGTACCCGGGGTTACGCGTCAGGTGTGACTGTGGTCGCGCGAATTGCTGGCCCGGCCGTTACACTGTGGCCATTCGTTGAATGGGGCCGCTTTGCGCCCAATCGCCGGCAAGCCAGCTCCCAGAGGTACTGCACTCGACTTGAATTCGATGCGATCGGTGTGGGAGCTGGCTTGCCGGCGATTGGGCCGCAAAGCGGCCCCTGATAGATCAAGGATTCCAATGTCGCAACTGACTACCGACTGGCAGCACCGCCCAACCCACCACAAGGTCTGGGCCCTGGCCGCGCCGATGATCCTGTCCAACATCTCCGTGCCGCTGGTAGCTCTGGTCGACAGCACGGTCATCGGCCACCTTCCCCACGCCCACCAGCTGGGTGCCGTAGCCGTGGGCGCCACGCTGTTCACCTTCATGGTCGGCCTGATGGGCTTCCTGCGCATGGGCTCCACCGGCTTCGCCGCACAGGCTGCCGGCCGTGGCGACGGTGCAGCGCTGCGCCAGGTGCTGGTACAAGGGCTGCTGCTGGCGGTCGGCTTCGCCCTGATGATCGGCCTGCTGGCCCTGCCCTTCAGCCAGCTGGCGCTGCATGCGATGCAACCCAGCGCGGCCCTGCAGCAAGCCACCGAAGACTTCTTCCATACCCGCCTGCTCGGCCTGCCCGCGGCACTGGCCAGCTACGCCCTGGTCGGCTGGTTCCTCGGCACCCAGAACGCCCGGGCACCGCTGGCCATCCTGCTGACCACGAACCTGCTCAACATCGCCTTGAACCTGTGGTTCGTGCTTGGCCTGGGTTGGGGCGTACTGGGTTCGGCGCGGGCGTCGGTGATTGCAGAATGGAGCGCCGCCCTGCTCGGCCTGGCCCTGACCCGCCCGGCCCTGCGCGCCTACCCGGGGCAGATCGTGTGGGCGGCGCTCAAGCACTGGCAGGCCTGGCGGCCGCTGCTGGCGATGAACCGCGACATCTTCCTGCGCAGCCTGGCGTTGCAACTGGTGTTCCTGCTGATAACCGTGCAAGGCGCACGCCTGGGCGAGGCCACCGTGGCGGCCAATGCCCTGCTGCTCAACGGCCTGCTGTTGACTGCCTATGCGCTCGACGGGTTGGCGCATGCGGTGGAGGCCCTGTGCGGCCATGCCATTGGTGCTCGCGACCGCGACACCCTGCGCCGCTCGCTGGTGGTGGCCGGTGGCTGGTCGCTGACCACCAGCCTGGGTTTTGCCGGGTTGTTCCTGCTGGGCGGGCACCTGTTCATCGATTTGCAGACCGACATCGAGAGTGTGCGGGCAGCGGCCTATCCGTACCTGCCGTACCTGGCATTGCTGCCGTTGATTGCGGTGTGGAGCTATTTGCTGGATGGCTTGTTCATTGGCGCGACACGGGCGCGGGAGATGCGTAATGCAATGCTGGTGTCGGTGGTGATTGCGCTGCCCTTGGGAGTGCTCATGGGTGGGTTTGGCAACCATGGGTTGTGGTTGGCGTTTCTCGGGTTCATGGCGTTGCGGGCGGTGACGTTGGGGTGGGTGGGGTGGCGGTTGCAGGAAAAAGGTGGGTGGATTCAGTAATGCCGGGGCCGCTTTGCAGCCCATCGCGACGCAAGGCCGCTCCAACATTGATCGGCGTACGCAGGACTTTGTGGGAGCGGCCTTGTGTCGCGAAATGAGGGCGAAGCCCTCACCTGCGGACTCACAGCCACACATAATCCCAATGTGGATAATCACCAGCCCGCCGCACCAGACCAGCCCGAATGGGATTGGCGATGATGTAGCGCGCCACTGCCCTCACATCCTCCTCGCGGCGCAACGCCCGGTCATGAAAGCTGGTCTGCCATATATGCCGCCTGTCAGCCCCCACCTTGTACAGCGCACAACTGCTTCTGGACTTGAACTCGCACATCAGCCTACCCAGGCTCAACGGCCCAAGTTCAATAAGCCAATGAAGATGATCCGGCATCAAGACCCACGCCAGAGATCGACACGCCTTGCGCTCTTCGCTGAGCCGCAATTGCTGGATAACTGTTCTGGCGAACAAGAAGTTCTTGAACAACGGTGTTCGGTTGCGAGTGGTTGTGGTGAGCAGGTAGAGACGCCCTGGTTCGGACACTCGGCCACTACGTAAACGATGGGAGCCGGGACTTTCCATGTCATCCTCCTTTGAACATTGCATTCAAAGGTAGCGGCGCTGATGCGATAGCCGAGGACTGGACCATTACCAGGTATGACGCGGTGAGGGCTTCGCCCTCATATCGCGACGCTAGGCCGCTCCCACAAAAAAGCGGGAGCGGCCTGGCGGTTAAGACGACAGGTACGAAGACCGCGTCAACCCAAGGCGCAAGGCATCCAGGAACTGGGTCCGCTCCCGCGCAGTGATCTTGGCGCTGGCGACCTTGTCACGGTAGTGGGTCATCAACTCCTCCGGCGACAGGTGCACATAGCGCAGCATGTCTTCGATGGTGTCGTGGGTCTCGATACCGGCGTGGTACACGCTACCGTCGGCGTTCTGATAGATGTTCACCGAGTCGGTGTCACCGAACAGGTTGTGCATGTCACCGAGGATTTCCTGATAGGCACCGACCAGGAACACACCCAGCAGATAGTCCTCGCCCTCCTTCACCGCATGCACCGGCATGCTGGTCTCGATGCTCTGCTCGTCAACGTACTGGTTGATCTTGCCGTCGGAGTCGCAGGTAAGGTCCTGCAGCACGGCACGACGCATCGGCTCTTCGTCCAGGCGGTGAAGCGGGATGATCGGCAGTACCTGGCCGATGGCCCAGGTGTCCGGCAGGCTCTGGAACACCGAGAAGTTGCAGATGTACTTGTCGGCCAGCTTGTCGTTCAGCTCGTCCAGCACCTGGCGGTGCGAGCGCTGGCGGGCTTTCAGCGAGTTGTGCAGGCGGCGGCACACGGCAAAGTAGCACTGCTCGGCCAAGGCCTTTTCGGCCAGGCTGATCTTGCCATCGGCATACTGCGCGGCCACGTCACCCATGTAGTGGGTGGCGCGCCAGTAGGTCTCGGTCACCATTTCGATATCGGTCGGGCCGAGCAGGTCGACCAGCCACTGCACGGTCTCGGGCAGGGCTTCCTTGTTCTCGATGGTCGGCACCTCGTCGTTGTGCTTCTCGACGTCGGTCACCTGGATCACCAGCATGGCGTGGTGCGCGGTCAGCGAACGGCCGCTTTCGGAGAAGATGTGCGGGTGCGGCAGGCCCTGCGCGTCGCAGAACTCCTTGAGCATGCCCACCACCACGCCGGCGTAGTCGTCCATGTCGTAGTTGATCGAGCTGGCATTGCGCGAGTGGGTGCCGTCGTAGTCCACACCCAAACCACCGCCAACGTCGATATGGTCGACCGGCAGGCCCAGCGCACGCAGCTCACCGTAGTACCGGATGGCTTCCTTGAAGCCGTGCTGGTAGTCGGCCAGGTTGGCGATCTGCGAACCCATGTGGAAGTGCAGCAGGCGGATGCCCTGGTCCAGGCCGGCATCGCGGAAGCGCTGTACCACCGAGATCAGCTGAGCGGCGGACAAACCGAACTTGGACTTCTCGCCACCGGTGTCGGCCCACTTGCTCGAAGCCAGCGACGAAAGGCGCACGCGCAGGCCGACCTGCGGCTTGACCTTGAGCTCGGCGGCCTCGTCGATCACCAGGGCCACTTCCGACTCTTTCTCGATGACGATGAACACGTTGTGGCCAAGCTTCTGGCCCATCAGCGCCAGGCGAATGAACTCGCGGTCCTTGTAGCCGTTGCAGACGATGGTGCCGCCCTTCGGCGCCAGCGCCAGCACGGCCAGCAGCTCAGGCTTGGAGCCGGCTTCCAGGCCGATGGAGACGTTCTGCGTGGCGATAATGTTTTCCACCACCGCTTCCTGCTGGTTGACCTTGATCGGGTACAGCGCGGTGTACTTGCTCTGGTACTCCAGGCGCGCGATGTTGGCGTCGAAGGCGCCGGTCAGCTGGCGCACGCGGTCCTGCAGAATGTCGGGGAAGCGCACCAGCAATGGCAGCGACAGGCCGCTCTGGCGCAGTTCGTCGACCTGTTCGAACAGGTCGATCGGCGCGCTTTTCGGGCCGTTGGGGCGTACTTCGACGCGCCCGGCTTCATTGATGGCGAAATAACCAGCGCCCCAATGACGGATGCCATAAACACTGCGGCTGTCGGCCACGGTCCATTGGCTACCATCGTCTTTGCGTGTGCGTCGTACGGACATTCAAGTCCCCTATAGATAAGTCGAAGACACTGCCCCGCAAGGAGGCGGGCGCAGTGTAGAAGCCAAAAATGACGATTCGTCCGCGCCCTGGGGTAGACCCTGGTCACGGCAACGAGTTTAGAAAGCACTGGGCAAAAAATCGCGTGGCCGTATCAGCCGCCGGACTTTTTCGCCTTGAAGCCCTGCCTGGTCAGCTCACCGATCAGCAGTTCGACATGGTCGCCCTGGATTTCGATGACCCCGTCCTTCAGGGCGCCACCAGTACCGCAGCGGCGCTTGAGGGCAGAGGCCAGCTCCTTGAGCTGATCGAGCGGCAACGGCACACCAGTGACGGTGGTCACGGTCTTGCCGCCGCGGCCCTTGCTTTCGCGGCGCACACGGGCAATGCCATCGCCTTCGGGGATGACCTGCTGCTTGCAGGTACAGGCATCTACCGGCTGGCCACAGTCGGGGCAGTGCCGACCGGCGTCGGTGGAGTAAACGAGACCGCCAAGGGCGGCGAAGGAAGAAGCTTTCTTGGCCACTTTTGTTCCTCTGTGCTGAGGACAAAAACTGGTCGGCCCCAGGGGGTTGAGCCCGACCGCGAAGCCCCACTCTGGCAGGGGCGGCGCTACCACCGCAAGACCTGCGGCAGCCCGAAAAGGGCGCGCAGTTTAACGATAAATCCGGCTGTTGCTAAGTACTGGATTGCGGCATTTTGCGAATGTTTTGCGACCCCTTCGCGGGTGAACCCGCTCCCACAGGTACCGCGCAGGTTTCACGACCTGTGAAATCCCTGTGGGAGCGGGTTTACCCGCGAAGGGGCCGGCATGGGCCACGCATCTATTTGAGGCTTGCTTTATAGCGCTGCAAGGCCGCCAACGAGTCCGGGCAATACGGCTTGGTCAGGCTTTCTTGCTCAGCCTGCTCCAGGCCAATGAAGCGCGCCTCGATCACCTCTTCCGGCTGTAACCGCAACGGAGCATCCGACACCGCCGAATACACCGCACACCACAAGTGGTTATCCGGCTGGTCAAAGTAGAACCGCTCATGAAAACGCAGCTCCACACCGTCGATCCCCAGCTCCTCGGCCAACTCCCGCGCCGCCGACTCGGCATACGCCTCCCCGGCCGTCACCATGCCGCCTGCCGCCACATCCCAGTACCCCGGGTACAGCGCCTTGCTCAGGGTCCGCCGGTGCACGCACAGCTCACCGGCACTGTTGAACAGCAGAATGAACGTGCAACGCCCTATCAGGCCGCGCTCGCGCAGCTCGGCGCGGGGCAAGGCCCCCAGCACCTGGTCGGCTTCGTCCACCCAGGTGACCAATTCTCGGTCGGAGGCCGCCCGATGTGCGGCCTCGGTCGGGCTGATAGCCATCATCAACCTTGCGACAGCAGCTGACGCAGGTCGATGACCGCCGCGTTGGCCCGGGAAATGTAGTTGGCCATGACCAGCGAGTGGTTGGCCCACATGCCGAAGCCGCTGCCGTTGAGCACCATCGGGCTCCACAGGGCTTCCTGCGAGGCTTCCAGCTCACGGATTATCTGGCGCACGCTGACCGTGGCGTTCTTCTTCGCCAGCACGTCGGCAAAGTCCACCTCGATGGCGCGCAGCAGGTGCGACAACGCCCAGGCCTGGCCACGGGCTTCGTAGAACACGTTGTCGATCTGCAGCCATGGGGTTTCCACCAACTCCTCGTCCACCTGCGGCGCCTGGCCGGCGACCACCGACTCGGTCTTGAGCGTGGTGTTGAGCTTGACTCGGCCAACGCTGGCCGAAAGACGCTGCGACAGCGAACCCAGGCGGGTGGCCACGTCACCCAGCCAGTTGTTCAGGTTGTCGGCACGGGTGTAGAAGATCGCGCCCTTGTCGCCGGCAGCCAGACGGGTCTGGTAGCGGGTCAGCGACTTGATGCCCTCTTCGAACTCCGACTCGCTCGACGGCAGGATCCAGCTCTTGTTGTCGAAGTTGAAACGCGGTTCGGCCTTGGCCAGGTCGGCGTCTTCGGTCGACTGCGACTGCGAACGGGCGAAGTCCTTGCGCAGGGCACGGGATAGGTCGCGCACCTGGACCAGCACGCCATATTCCCAGCTCGGCATGTTGTCCATCCACAGCCCTGGCGGGAAGCGGTCGTTGGAAATGTAGCCGCCGGGCTTGTTCAGCAAGGTGCCGGCCACGGTCTTGAGGGTTTCGATGGTGGTGTAGCCCACCACCATCTGCTGGCCGGTACGCTCGGCGGCGGCCTGGGCGTTCTGCTGCACCGGGAACAGCTCCGGCTCCTGGCTCCAGTACCAGCCCAGGCCGATACACACCAGCAGGTACAACCCGATCAGAGTCCCCAGGGCACGGCTCCAGAGGCCGCCAAGGTAGCTACGGGCCGCGGCGCCACGGCCGTCGACACGCTCGCGGGGCTCGGCTTTGGCCTCGCGGTTTTTCCAGTCCAGCATGGCTTTGTCCTTAATCAGTCACGACGGTTCAGGGGCTTTGACCACAGGCCTGCGCCAGGGTGCCACGGCAAGCCCGCGTGGCAGCACTATAAAGCAGACACCGCCTTACGCATAAGCGACCAATCGGTCAGCAACTGAATATTCGTTCCGGCAGCTTTGTTGATGCAGGGCACTCACGCACCTGAAAAGAACTGCTAGCATAGAGCCATCATTGCCCCTGCACACCCCAACCTACAAGTAGCCAGGACATGAGCCAAGCAGCCGAGCCGAGCCCGCTGTGCCCCGCCCAACAGCTGTCGCGTAGCGGCCTGCGCAAGGACGACCCGCTCGATCAGGTGCTGCTGCCGCCCCTGCGAAAGCCGGTGTACATCCTGCTGCAGGACCACGAGCGTGCGCAGCGGCTGGCCCAGCAACTGGAATTCTTTGGCCTGGTGGTTCAGGCGCTGGCCAATGCCGCGGCGTTTCAGGCCTCGATCGGCGAATACCCGCCCTCGGCCATCATCATGGATGTCGATTTCAACGGTGCCGGCCAAGGCCTGCTGCTGGCTGCCCAGGTGCAGCAGGGGCTGGCCCGGCATATACCGCTGCTGTTCTTCAGCCACCACGAAACCGACACCCCGACCCGCCTGGCCGCAGTGCGCGCCGGTGGCCAGGACTTCCTCACTGGCACCCTGGAAGCCTCCAGCCTGCTGGAGAAGATCGAACTGCTGACCAATGCCACCCAGCATGACCCGTTGCGCGTGCTGATCATCGACGACTCGCGCACCCAGGCCTTGTATACCGAGCGCGTGCTGGCCAGCGCCGGCATGATTACCCGCAGCCTGACCGACCCGATCCGCACCATGGCCGAGCTGGCCGACTTCCAGCCCGACCTGATCATCCTCGACCTGTACATGCCAGCCTGCACCGGCCCTGAGCTGGCCAAGGTGATCCGCCACAGCGACCGTTATGTGAGCGTGCCGATCATCTACCTGTCTGCCGAGGACGACCTGGACAAACAGCTGGATGCCATGAGCGAAGGCGGTGATGACTTCCTGACCAAACCGTTTCGCTCACGCCACCTGATCACCACCGTACGCAACCGCGCCGCACGCGCCCGGCACCTGAAGGCGCGCATGGTGCGCGACAGCCTGACGGGGTTGTATAACCACACCCACATTCTGCAACTGCTGGAAGACTGCAGCTTCCGCGCCCGTCGCGAGCAGCAGCCGTTGAGCTTTGCCATGCTCGACATCGACCACTTCAAGAAGATCAACGACCGCCACGGCCACCCCATGGGCGACCGGGTGATCAAGAGCCTGGCGCTGTTTCTCAAGCAGCGCTTGCGCAAGACCGATTTTATTGGCCGTTACGGTGGTGAAGAGTTCGCCATTGTCATGCCCAATACCGCGCTGGACGCAGCGCACAAGGTGCTGGACGAAATCCGCCGGCGCTTTGCCGAGATTCTCTACCCGGCGCAGCCGCGGGACTTGCAGTGCACCTTCAGTGCAGGGGTGGTGCAAATGGATGAGGGGCTGGATGCGCTGACCATGGCCAGTGCGGCGGACGAGGCGCTGTACCGGGCCAAGCATGCCGGGCGTAATTGCGTGGTGCGTGTGGAGCCCTGAGTTCTTCATCGCCTGTACCGGCCTCTTCGCGGGCTTGCCCGCTCCCACAGGGATTACGCTGCATTCAGGTCTGGTAGATATCTGTGGGAGCGGGCGAGCCCGCGAAGAGGCCAGTACAGACAATACCGATACAGGCACTGTGCCACTTTTTTTATGGTGCCAACCCCCTGCCGTCATCACCCCGTCACAAGATCGCAATAACTTCAGCCACCGACCTCCCCTCCTCCCCGCAGGAAGCTCGCGGCTATGCGCCTGAAGTGGCTGACCAATTTCAACACCTTGTTGCTGGTAACCGTGTGTATCGCCCTGGGCGCCACCCTTTGGTGGTCGCAGCGGGCCCTTGAGCGCCCCTACCAGTTGATGGAGCGTTACCTGGGCCTGTCACAGCAGTTTCAGAACCAGGCGGCGCGCAATATCCAGGCGTACCTGGGCAGCGGTGATGCCCTGCGCCACGCCGCAGCGATGGAGGCCAACCAGCACCTGCAGGCCGCGCTGGCCGAATGGCCCAGCGAACTGGCCGACAAACTGCGCCCCAGCCTGGGCAGCCTGCAGACCTTTACCGCCGAGGAGCTGCTGGCCGCCGGCAAACTGGCCGGCGACCCGCAAGCCCTGCTGCTGCAGGCCGAGCGGGAACTGGGCGCCAACTTCGAACAACTGGCCGGCTACGCCCGCGACAGCGGCAGCGCCGACGCCAACCGCTACCTGGTGCCACTGCTCGACGCCACCGTGCACCTCGGTCGCCTGTCGCTGGCCCGGGACAAGCTGGTCAGCAGCGGCCGCCCGGAGCTGGCCGACGAAGTGGAGCGCGAGCTGCAACTGATCCGTGCCCAGGCCCAGGCGATCGACGCCTTGCCCTTGCTGGGCGTAACCCGTAGCGCCGAATCCGGTGCCGACGACTTCGCCGCGATGATGGGCCTGGAAACCCAGGCCAGCGCCCAGCAGGAAGACATTGCCGTCGGCCTCAAGCGAGAACTGCAGAGCCTGCTCGGCCGTTACCCGGCCGAACTGCAGCGCACCCGCGAACAGATCGAGCGCCGCGTCGCCCTGGCTGCCAGCACCGGCCAGCGCCTGGAGGCCGTGCAGCAGGCCATTGCGGCGCTGGAACCCGAGGTACGCGGCCAGCATGCGAAAATTGCCGCCGAAGTGCGCATCATCCAGGGCCTGATGATCGGCCTGATCCTGCTTATCGCCTTGCTCATCGACACTTTGCAACGCCGCTTGGCGCGCACCTTGACCGGCCTGGCCCCGGCCCTGTCGCGCTGGGCCGAGGGTGACTTCGCCGAGGCCATCGCCCTGGGCAGGACCAACCGTGAACTGCGCGACATCCAGGAATCGCTCAACCGCCTGCGCCAGTATCTGGTGGAACTGGTCGGCACCATCCGGCACAACGCCGAGCAGGTGGCAGGTAGCAGCCACGCCCTGGCCGGCATGAGCGCCGCCCTGCATGACGGCGCCGAACGCCAGGCCGGCGACACCGGGCAGATCCGCGATGCCCTGGGTGAACTGGAAGCGACCATCCAGCAAGTGGCCGGCGATGCCAGCGCCGCAGCCGACGCCAGTCGCGATGCCGGGCGTGCAGTGGAGCAGGGTCAGGCGGTGATCGGCCAGAGCCTGACGGGCCTGCGTGAGTTGGTCGACGAGGTGCAGGGCAACGCTCGCATGATCGAACAACTGGCGGAGGAGTCGGCCACCATCGGCGGCGTGCTGACGGTGATCCGCTCTATTGCCGAGCAGACCAACCTGCTGGCGCTCAATGCCGCGATCGAAGCGGCCCGCGCCGGTGAGATGGGCCGTGGTTTTGCCGTGGTGGCCGATGAGGTGCGTTCGCTGGCACAACGCACTACCGGGGCGACTGGTGAGATTCAGGCACTGATCGACCGCTTGCAGCAGGCAGCCAGAAGTTCGGTGACCGGCATGCGTGCGCAGCTTGAGCATGCCGAGGCCACGGCCAACCAGGCCCAGGCGGCGGATGGGGCGCTGGACGAGATTGTCTGTGCCATTCGCACCATTTCGGATACAGCGGTGCGGATTGCCGATGTCACGGCGCAACAGAGTGGTGCCGTGAGTGAGATTCGCGACCACAGCGAGCGGATTCACGAGCTGGGTGAGGACAACCTGCAGCGCATTGGCGAGGGGCGCGAGCAAGGCGAGCAGTTGCTGAGCCTGGGCGGTGAACTGAACCGGGCGGTGCGGGCCTTCAGAGTCTGAAAAGGCATACGCTGTACCTTTGTGGGAGCGGGTTTACCCGCGAAGAGGCCGGCACAGGCAGCACATCAGCCAGCGGCCATGTGTCGCCCCCGCCACCAGCATGGCCCCAACCTGCACCAACTCCGCTATCATGCCCAGCACGTTCCACCTCGCGAGTCCGCCATGCGCCGCCTGTTTTTCCTGCTGTTCCTGCTGCTGGCCAGCCCTGCCTTCGCCACAGGCCTGCTCGACAACCGCCCCAGCGCCACCCTCGGCGCAGCTTCGCTGACCAATAATGCCGACTTCCTGCCGGTACACGAGGCCTTCAAGCTCAGCCTGGTCCAGGCCGATGCGCAAACCATCAAGCTGCGCTTCGTCGCTACCGACGGCTACTACCTCTACCGCCACCGCTTCCAGTTCCGCACCGAACCGGCCGACATTGCCCTGGGCACACCAAGCATCCCCAAGGGCGAGGCCAAGCACGATGAGTTCTTCGGTGATGTCGAGGTGTACCACGACGTGCTCGATATCGAGCTGCCGCGCAACGACCCGCGTGCCTTCACCCTGTTGGTGGGCTACCAGGGCTGCGCCGACAAAGGCCTGTGCTACCCGCCGGAAACCGCACGCCTGAGCATCGATGGCGAAGGCGGCGCAAGCACCCCGGCCAGCGGTGAACACGCCTGGACCTGGAAGTCGCTGGCGCTGTTCTTCCTCGCCGGAGTAGGCCTGACGTTCACCCCCTGCGTGCTGCCGATGCTGCCGATCCTTTCCGGCGTGGTGCTGCGTGGCCAGGCCGGCGGCCTGCGCGGGCTGGCGCTGTCGCTGGCCTACGTGCTGCCGATGGCAGCCAGCTTCGCTGTACTCGGTGCCCTGATGGGGCTGTTCGGCGCCGGCCTGAACCTGCAGGCGAGCCTGCAATCGGCCTGGGTGCTGGTGCCCTTCGCGCTGTTCTTCGTGGTGTTCGCCCTGGCCATGTTCGGCCTGTTCGAACTGAAACTGCCGCAAGCCCTGAGCAACCGCCTGAACAATGTCGCCAACCACACCCGGGGCGGCTCGCTGCTGGGCGCGGCAATACTGGGCGTACTCTCCAGCCTGCTGGTTTCGCCCTGTGTGTCGGCGCCGCTGGCCGGTGCGTTGCTGTACATCAGCGCCAGCGGCGATGCCCTGGGCGGTGCACTCAAGCTGTTCGCCCTTGGCCTGGGCATGGGCGCACCATTGCTGCTGGTGGCCACCGGTGGCGCGGCCTGGCTACCGAAAAGCGGCCCTTGGCTGAACACGGTGAAGAACGCCATCGGCGTTCTGCTGCTGGGCTTGGCCATCGGTTTGCTCAGCCGTGTGCTGCCAGGCCCGCTGACCTTGCTGCTGGTCGGTTTCCTTGCCGCTGGCGTGGCGCTGTTCCTCGGTGCTCTCGAATTTGTCGTCAAGACCGCACGCCAGCGCCTGGCCCAACTGCTCGGCCTGGCCTTGCTGGTGTATGCCCTGGCCTGCTGGTATGGCGCCCTCAGCGGCCAAGGCGACCCGCTACGCCCGCTACCGCCGGCAACCCTTGTCGCCACCGGCAACGGGCCGGCGGTGCAGGCGCAGAGCTGGCAGACCATCACTACACCCGCCGCACTGGACGCAGCACTGGACCAGGCCAAGGAGGCCGGCCAGCCGGTACTGCTGGACTGGTACGCCGACTGGTGCATCAGCTGCAAGGTGATCGAGCGCGAGGTGCTCACCGCCCCGCAGGTGCAAGCACAACTGGCTGGCTTCAAGCTGCTGCGTTTCGACATCACCGAAAGCAATGCCGAACAACGCAGCCTGCTGGACCGCTACCAGCTGTTCGGCCCTCCCGCCTTGTTGTTCTTTGCCGCGAACGGTAGCGAAATAACCGCTGATCGGGTCATTGGCGAGATAAATGCCGGTGAATTTGCACAAATTCTGACACGCGTGCGCGGCAAAGTCGGTCTATAACTTCCCGCGAGCTGTGAAAAATCCTGAAATCAGTGACCGAATTTAATTATCCGGTCACATACTTCGCGCGAACCTCGGACATCGTGCTGGCTATTGCCGGGAACTGGACACTTGCAGTCGCTTTACGGCACACTCGCCGCGCTGTGTCGAATTGCCCTACAAATCCAAGGAATCCGCAGATGGCAACGCTACTGGTGCTCCACGGCCCCAACCTCAACCTGCTCGGTACCCGCGAGCCTGGCCATTACGGCGCCGTGACCCTGGCCCAGATCAACCAGGACCTGGAGCAACGTGCCCGCGCCGCAGGCCACCATCTGCAGTACCTGCAGAGCAACGCCGAATACGAACTGATCGACCGCATTCACGCCGCACGCAACGAGGGTGTGGACTTCATCCTGATCAATCCGGCTGCTTTCACCCACACAAGCGTCGCATTACGTGACGCATTGCTTGCGGTGAGCATCCCATTCATCGAAGTGCACCTGTCCAACGTGCACAAACGCGAACCGTTCCGCCACCACTCCTACTTTTCCGATGTTGCCGTAGGGGTGATTTGCGGCCTGGGCGCCAGCGGTTATCGCCTGGCCCTGGAGTCTGCGCTGGAACAACTGGCTGCCAACGCACAGCCCAAATGATGAAAACCCTGGCCTCGGTGGGCCAGGGTTCGAGAGAAACGTTTCAGATACGTTTTTTTGTATTTCGCCCCCTGACCGAACCTTTGGGAGTTGATGATTAATGGATATCCGTAAAGTCAAGAAACTGATCGAGCTGCTGGAAGAGTCTGGCATCGACGAACTGGAGATCAAGGAAGGCGAAGAGTCGGTCCGTATCAGCCGTCACAGCAAGACCCCAGCTGCCCAGCAGTACTTCGCACCGGCTCCGGTAGCCGCTGCCCCTGTTGCTGCCCCAGTCGCCGCTGCCGCTCCGGCCGCCGAAGCCGCTGCCGCTGCCCCGGCCCTGAAAGGCACCGTGATCCGCTCGCCGATGGTAGGCACCTTCTACCGCAAGCCTTCGCCGACCTCGCCGAACTTCGCTGAAGTTGGCCAGACCGTGAAGAAAGGCGACACCCTGTGCATCGTCGAAGCCATGAAGATGATGAACCACATCGAAGCCGATGTTGGCGGTGTCATCGATGCCATCCTGGTAGAAGACGGCCAGCCGGTTGAGTTCGACCAGCCGCTGTTCACCGTCGTTTGAATCGCGGAGAGCCAACGATGTCTGGGAAGCTCGAAAAAGTCCTGATCGCCAACCGCGGGGAAATTGCCCTGCGGATCCTGCGTGCCTGCAAAGAGCTGGGCATCAAGACCGTCGCAGTGCACTCCACTGCCGACCGTGAACTGATGCACCTGGGCCTGGCAGACGAGTCGGTCTGCATCGGCCCTGCATCGTCCAAGGATTCCTACCTGCATATCCCGGCGATCATCGCTGCCGCCGAAGTGACCGGCGCCACCGCGATCCACCCGGGCTACGGCTTCCTGGCGGAAAACGCCGATTTCGCCGAGCAGGTGGAAAAATCCGGTTTCGCCTTCATCGGCCCGAAAGCCGACACCATTCGCCTGATGGGCGACAAGGTTTCGGCCAAGGACGCGATGATCAAGTCGGGCGTACCGACCGTGCCGGGCTCCGATGGCCCGCTGCCGGAAGATGAAGAAGTCGCCCTGGCGATTGCTCGTGACGTCGGCTACCCAGTGATCATCAAGGCCGCCGGTGGCGGTGGTGGTCGCGGCATGCGCGTGGTGCACAAGGAAGAGGACCTTATCGCCTCGGCCAAGCTCACCCGTACCGAAGCCGGTGCAGCCTTCGGCAACCCGATGGTCTACCTGGAGAAGTTCCTGACCAACCCACGCCACGTGGAAGTACAGGTACTGTCCGACGGCCAAGGCAACGCCATCCACCTGGGTGACCGTGACTGCTCGCTGCAGCGCCGTCACCAGAAGGTCCTGGAAGAAGCGCCAGCCCCGGGCATCGATGAAAAAGCCCGTCAGGAAGTGTTCAAGCGCTGCGTCGATGCGTGCATCGAGATCGGCTACCGTGGTGCGGGTACTTTCGAGTTCCTGTACGAGAACGGCCGCTTCTACTTCATCGAGATGAACACCCGCGTGCAGGTTGAGCACCCGGTGTCGGAGATGGTGACCGGTATCGACATCGTCAAGGAGATGCTGAGCATCGCCGCTGGCAACAAGCTGTCGTTCCGCCAGGAAGACGTGGTCATTCGTGGCCATGCGCTGGAATGCCGTATCAACGCCGAAGACCCGAAGAAGTTCATCCCGAGCCCAGGCAAGGTGAAGCACTTCCACGCCCCGGGCGGCAACGGCGTGCGTGTGGATTCGCACCTGTACAGCGGTTACTCGGTTCCGCCGAACTACGACTCTCTGATTGGCAAGCTGATCACCTACGGCAAGGACCGCGACGAAGCCATGGCGCGCATGCGCAATGCCCTGGACGAGATCGTCGTCGACGGCATCAAGACCAACATCCCGCTGCACCGCGACCTGGTGCGTGATGAAGGTTTCTGCAAAGGCGGCGTCAACATTCACTACCTCGAGCACAAACTGGCCAGCCAGGAGTGATCGTGTAGTGTGATGTACCGAAAACCCCGGACTTGTTCCGGGGTTTTTTATTGCCTGGGGGATCCTGGGGCCGCTTTGCGGCCCATCGCGACACAAGGCCGCTCCCACAGGGTTTTGCAAGGCCTCGAGGTTGACGCTGTACCTGTGGGAGCGGCCTTGTGTCGCGAAAGGGGCGCAACGCGCCCCCTGGGCCCTACCCCTTCATCCGCGGCATCTCGATGTGATGCTCATGCACCCGCCGGTACAAGGTCGCCCGCGATATCCCCAGAGCCCGCGCCGCATCGGCCGGCTTCCAGCGATGGCGGATCAGCGCATCCAGCAGCAACTGCCGGGCAGGACAAGACATGCTGCTTTCAGCCGACGCGACTACCTCGCCGCGCACTTCCTGCGGCAGGTCCTGCACCTGCACCCGCCCGCCCTCGCTCACCGCACAGGCATAGCGCAGCACCTGCCGCAGCTGGCGCAAGTTCCCAGGCCAGCGGTAAACCAGCAGCGCCTGCAGCGCATCATCCGCCAACACCACCTCGACCCCGCAGGCCTCGGCCTCCTCGGCCAGCAACTGGTGAATCAACCCCAAGCGGTCCTCACGCTCGCGCAGTGGCGGCAACTCGAAGCGGGCATTGGCCAGGCGGAAGTACAGGTCCTCACGAAAACGCCCATCCTCCACCATCGCTGCCAAATCGCGGTGGGTCGCGCAAATCACCTGGATATCCACCCGCTCCCGCCGCGCCGCGCCCAGCGGCGCCACTTCACCTTCGGCCAGCACGCGCAGCAACCGGGTTTGCAGGTTCAGCGGCATGTCACCGATTTCGTCGAGGAACAGCGTGCCGCCATCGGCCTGCTGCAACAGCCCCTGCATGCCTTTGCTGGAAGCCCCGGTGAAGGCCCCGGCCACATAACCGAACAGCTCGCTCTCGATCAGGCTCTCCGGAATGGCCGCGCAGTTCAGGGTGACGAACGGGCCATCGCGACGCTGGCTTTGCTGATGCAGCTGGCGGGCGAACACCTCTTTGCCAGCCCCCGTCTCGCCTTGCACAAGCACCGCCAGGTTGCAGTCCTTGACCCGCGTGGCCAGGCGCAGATGCTGCTCGATGCGGGCGTCCTGGGCCTGGCGCAACGGCTGCGCACGCTGGCGCTGGCGGGGTGCGCTGACCCGGCCGTACAGCCCACCCAGGCCCGGCAGCCGTTGAGCGGACGATGCATTCACGCGGCGCAGCTGGTCCATGTCGAACAGCTCGCCAATGTGCTCGGGCAAACGCCCCAGTTGCTCCACCAGCCGCTGGCGCGCCAGGCTGTTGATCGCCTGCAGGCGGCCATCGCCATCCCAGGCCAGCAGGTAGTCGGGCTGGCTTTCCACATAGCCCGGCGTGCCATGGGCACGCATCACCCAATGGCCCTGGGCACTGTGCATGAAGAAGGCGTTCTCGATCTCGCGGGCGGTCTGCTCGACCAATTGGCGGATCAGGTGCTGGCTGCGGCGGTCATCCGGCGACTGCAAGGCCGAGACATCCACCACGCCCAGCAACTCGCCCAACGGGTCGAACACCGGAGCCGCCGTACAGGTCAGGCCAATGAACGCAGCGCGGAAGTGGTCGCGCTTGTGCACCGTGACCGGGGCCTTGCTGGTCAACACTGCCGCCACGCCGCAGGTGCCCTCCTCGCCCTCCGACCAGCAGGTGCCCAGATACAGCCCGGCCTTGCGGCAGTCGTTGCGGATGGCCGACTCGACCCGGTAATCGATGGTGCGCCCCAAGGCATCGGTGAGCAGCACGCAGTAGTCGGCACCGCGCACCCGCTCATGCAGGCGGGCCACTGCATCGCTGGCGATACGCAGGAACAGTTCGGCGCGCTCGCGGCATTCGTTGAGCAGGCTTTGGGACAGGATGCGCGGCCCCTGCTGGGACCCGGGGTCGAGGCGGTACAGCTCCATGGAGCGGCGCCATGAATCGAGGATCAGCGTTGGCACCGGCGCCTGCGGCAGGCGGTCGGCATTCTTCAGCACCCTGCTGACGCAGTCGACATGGGCTCGGGAGTTCGCGGCAAGCATTCAGGCCCTCCGGTTCTCGTTGCTGTTTTTATCGTTGTCCGGCCATTAAGCGCTTCCGGGCAGGCCCCGACAAGCACTGCGTGATTACCGGCCGGCTTGAGACGCAGCGTCTCAGCGTCTCGCCAGCGTCGACCCCAGGCTGGCACCGGGCGTCTCGTCAGCCCAACCATCAGCCTCCGCCGAAGCGCAAGAAAACCTCTCTATTGCGGGTACTTCAGCCAATTCAGAAGAAGCTGGCACCGCGCTTGCTCCTGCCTTGGCAAACAAGAATACGAGGTGCGCCATGCCGCTACCCGCCCCGACCGTCGGGATCATTGCCAACCCTGCCTCTGGCCGCGACCTCCGCCGCCTGACTGCCAACGCCGGGCTCTATTCGAGCACCGACAAGGCCTCGGCGATCCAGCGCTTGCTCGCTGCCTTTGGTGCCACCGGCATCGGCCAGGTGCTGCTGCCCAGTGACATGACCGGCATTGCCGCCGCCGTGCTCAAGGCCAGCCAGGGCCCAGTAGCCCGTGACCAGCACTGGCCGGCCATCGAAATAATCGACCTGCCGCTGACCCAGACCGTTGCCGATACCCGCCTGGCCACATGCCGCATGGTCGAACGCGGTGTGGCGATGATCGCCGTGCTCGGCGGCGACGGCACCCACAAGGCAGTTGCCGCCGAGGCCGGTGACGTACCGCTGCTGACGTTGTCCACCGGCACCAACAATGCCTTCCCCGAACTGCGCGAGGCCACCAGCGCCGGCCTGGCCGGCGGCCTGCTTTCCAGCGGCCGGGTACCGGCCAGCATCGGCCTGCGCCGCAACAAGCGCCTGCTTGTGAAGGTGCCCGAACAACAGCTTGCCGAATGGGCCCTGGTGGAGGTGGCGGTGTCGCCCCAGCGTTTCATCGGCGCTCGGGCACTGAGCCGCAGCGAGGACCTTTGTGAAGTCTTCGCCTGTTTCGCCGAACCCCATGCCATTGGCCTGTCGGCCCTGTGCGGCCTGTGGTGCCCGGTCTCGCGCCAGGACCCGCACGGCGCCTGGGTACGCCTGAACCCCGGGGCCGAACAAGCCCTGCTCGCACCACTGGCACCCGGCCTGCTACAAGGCTGCGGCATCACCGCCAGTGGCCCGCTGACGCCCGGCGTAGCCCATCGCCTGAGCCTGGCCAGCGGCACCCTGGCGCTGGACGGCGAGCGCGAAATCGAATTCGCCGAACACGACACCCCCACCATCACCCTCGATCACCAAGGCCCGTTGAGCGTGGATGTCGAGGCCGTGCTGGCGCATGCCGCCCGCCATCACCTGCTGGCCGTACCGCGCGGCCACCGGTTGCACCCTGCAAACCCGTGTTGAGACAACCCTGGAGAACAACAAGATGTCCAATCAACTCAGTAACGAACAATTGCTGCATGCCTATGAAGTGATGCGCACCATCCGCGCCTTCGAAGAACGCCTGCACGTGGAGTTCGCCACCGGCGAGATCCCCGGTTTCGTCCACCTGTATGCCGGCGAAGAAGCGTCCGCCGCCGGGGTCATGGCCCACCTGCGCGACAGCGACTGCATCGCCTCGACCCACCGTGGTCATGGCCACTGCATCGCCAAGGGCGTGGATGTGTACGGCATGATGGCCGAAATCTATGGCAAGAAGACCGGCGTGTGCGGCGGCAAAGGCGGCTCGATGCATATCGCCGACCTGGAAAAAGGCATGCTCGGCGCCAACGGCATCGTCGGTGCCGGTGCACCGCTGGTGGCCGGGGCCGGGCTGGCGGCCAAGATCAAGGGCAGCGACGATGTGTCGGTGGCCTTCTTCGGCGATGGCGCTTCCAACGAAGGCGCCGTGTTCGAAGCCATGAACATGGCCTCGATCATGAACCTGCCATGCATCTTCGTGGCCGAAAACAACGGCTACGCCGAAGCTACCGCCTCGACCTGGTCGGTTGCCTGCGACCATATCGCCGACCGCGCGGCCGGGTTCGGCATGCCCGGTGTCACCATCGACGGTTTCGACTTCTTTGCCGTGTACGAGGCCGCCGGTGCTGCCATCGAGCGCGCACGTTCCGGGCAAGGCCCGTCGCTGATCGAGGTCAAGCTCAGCCGCTATTACGGCCATTTCGAAGGCGATGCACAAACCTACCGCGCCCCCGATGAAGTGAAGAACCTGCGCGAGTCCCGCGACTGCCTCATGCAGTTCCGCAACAAGACCACCCGCGCCGGCCTGCTCACGGCTGCGCAACTGGATGCCATCGACGCCCGCGTCGAAGACCTGATCGAAGACGCCGTGCGCCGCGCCAAGTCCGATCCCAAGCCACAGCCCGCCGACCTGCTCACCGACGTCTACGTCGCCTACCCCTGAGCCGCGGATTACAAGAACAACAGGAGAATCACCATGGCAAGAAAGATCAGCTACCAGCAGGCCATCAACGAAGCCCTGGCCCAGGAAATGCGCCGCGACAACACGGTGTTCATCATTGGCGAAGACGTTGCCGGCGGCGCCGGTGCCCCCGGCGAGGATGACGCCTGGGGTGGCGTGCTGGGCGTAACCAAGGGCCTTTATCACCAGTTCCCGGGGCGCGTGCTCGACGCTCCGCTGTCGGAAATCGGCTACGTCGGCGCCGCCGTTGGTGCTGCCACCCAGGGCCTGCGCCCGGTGTGCGAGCTGATGTTCGTCGACTTCGCCGGCTGCTGTCTGGACCAGATCCTCAACCAGGCCGCCAAGTTCCGCTACATGTTCGGCGGCAAGGCGGTCACCCCGTTGGTGATGCGCACCATGTACGGCGCTGGCCTGCGTGCGGCGGCCCAGCACTCGCAGATGCTCACCTCGCTGTGGACACACATTCCTGGCCTGAAGGTGGTCTGCCCGTCCTCGCCGTACGATGCCAAGGGCCTGTTGATACAGGCGATTCGCGACAACGACCCGGTGATCTTCTGCGAGCACAAGCTGCTGTACAGCATGCAAGGCGAGGTGCCGGAAGAGGTCTACACCGTGCCGTTCGGCGAAGCCAACTTCCTGCGTGATGGTGACGACGTGACTCTGGTCACCTATGGCCGCATGGTGCATGTGGCGCTGGAAGCAGCCAACAACCTGGCCCGCCAGGGTATCGACTGCGAGGTGCTGGACCTGCGCACCACCAGCCCGCTGGACGAGGACAGCATCCTGGAAAGCGTGGAAAAGACCGGCCGCCTGGTGGTTATCGACGAAGCCAACCCGCGTTGCTCCATCGCCACCGACATCAGCGCGCTGGTGGCACAGAAGGCCTTCGGCGCGCTCAAGGGCCCGATAGAAATGGTCACCGCCCCGCATACTCCTGTGCCGTTCTCCGATGCCTTGGAAGACCTGTACATCCCTGACGCGGCGAAGATCGAGGCTGCGGTACGCAAAGTGATCGAAGCCGCAAGGAGTGCCGCATGAGCCAGATCCATACCCTGACCATGCCCAAGTGGGGCCTGTCGATGACCGAGGGCCGGGTGGATACCTGGCTGAAACAGGAAGGTGACGAAATCAACAAGGGTGACGAGGTGCTGGATGTCGAGACCGACAAGATCAGCAGCAGTGTCGAAGCCCCGTTCAGCGGTGTGTTGCGCCGCCAGGTGGCCAGGCCTGATGAAACCCTGCCGGTCGGTGCCCTGCTGGCAGTAGTGGTGGAAGGCGAAGCCGAAGAGGCAGAAATCGATGCCGTGGTGCAGCGCTTCCAGGCCGAGTTCGTCGCCGAGGGTGGCGCCGACCAGGCTCAGGGGCCGGCCCCTCAGAAGGCGCAAGTGGGGGGCCGTCTGCTGCGCTGGTTCGAGCTGGGCGAAGGTGGTACGCCACTGGTTTTGGTGCACGGCTTTGGTGGCGATCTCAACAACTGGCTGTTCAACCACCCGGCGCTGGCTGCCGAGCGACGTGTGATCGCCCTCGACCTGCCTGGCCATGGCGAGTCGGCCAAGACCCTGCAACAGGGCGACCTGGACGAGTTGAGCGAAACAGTGCTGGCCCTGCTCGACCACCTGGACATCGCCAAGGCCCACCTGGCCGGCCACTCCATGGGCGGCGCGGTCAGCCTGAACGTGGCGCGCCTGGCGCCGCAGCGGGTTGCCAGCCTGAGCCTGGTGGCCAGTGCCGGGCTGGGCGAGGCAATCAACGGGCAGTACCTGCAAGGCTTCGTCGCTGCCGCCAATCGCAATGCCCTCAAGCCGCAGATGGTCCAGCTGTTTGCCGACCCGGCACTTGTCACCCGGCAGATGCTGGAGGACATGCTCAAGTTCAAGCGCCTGGAAGGTGTGGACGAGGCGCTGCGCCTGTTGGCATCGGCCATCGCCGACGGCGACCGACAGCGCCATGACCTGCGCGGGGTGCTGGGGCAGCACCCGGCACTGGTGGTGTGGGGTGGCAAGGACGCGATCATTCCGGCCAGCCATGCCGAAGGGCTGGAGGCTGAAGTGCTGGTGCTGCCTGAGGCCGGCCACATGGTGCAGATGGAGGCGGCCGAACAGGTCAACCAGCAACTGCTCGCGTTCCTGCGCAAGCACTAAGCCCTTTCCGTGAGCCTGGAGAAAAGCAATGAACGACCTGAGCCACACCCACATGCGTGCTGCCGTCTGGCATGGCCGCAATGATATTCGCGTCGAACAGGTGCCCCTGCCGGCCGACCCTGCGCCAGGATGGGTGCAGATCAAGGTGGACTGGTGCGGTATCTGCGGCTCCGACCTGCACGAATACGTCGCCGGTCCGGTATTCATCCCCGTGGAAGCACCACACCCGCTGACCGGCATACAGGGTCAGTGCATCCTCGGCCACGAATTCTGCGGCCAGATCGCCAAGCTGGGTGAAGGCGTGGAAGGTTTTGCCGTCGGTGACCCGGTGGCTGCGGACGCCTGCCAGCATTGCGGCACCTGCTACTACTGCACCCACGGTCTGTACAACATCTGCGAGCGCCTGGCCTTCACCGGCCTGATGAACAACGGCGCCTTTGCCGAACTGGTCAACGTGCCCGCCAACCTGCTGTACCGGCTGCCGCAGGGTTTCCCGGCAGAGGCCGGGGCACTGATCGAGCCGCTGGCGGTGGGCATGCATGCGGTAAAGAAGGCCGCTAGCCTGCTTGGCCAGACAGTGGTGGTGGTCGGCGCCGGCACAATCGGCTTGTGCACCATCATGTGTGCCAAGGCGGCTGGCGCGGCGCAAGTGATCGCACTGGAGATGTCCTCGGCACGCAAGGCCAAGGCCAAGGAAGTTGGCGCCAGCGTGGTGCTGGACCCCAGCCAGTGCGACCCCCTGGCGGAAATCCGCAAGCTGACTGCTGGGCTGGGGGCGGACGTGAGCTTTGAATGCATCGGCAACAAGCACACGGCCAAGCTGGCCATCGACACCATCCGCAAGGCGGGCAAGTGCGTACTGGTGGGCATTTTCGAAGAACCCAGCGAGTTCAACTTCTTCGAACTGGTGTCCACCGAAAAGCAGGTGCTGGGGGCGTTGGCCTACAACGGCGAGTTTGCCGATGTCATTGCTTTCATCGCTGACGGCAGGCTGGATATTCGCCCGCTGGTGACCGGGCGGATCGGGCTGGAGCAGATTGTCGAGCTGGGCTTCGAGGAGCTGGTCAACAACAAGGAGGAGAACGTGAAGATCATCGTTTCGCCGGGCGTGCGCTGATTGCACCTCAAAGGCGACACTGAACCTGTGGGAGCGGGCGTGCCCGCGAATCAGGCGACGCGGTGCCTGGCACCGGCTTCGCCGGTGTTCGCGGGCACGCCCGCTCCCACAGGTTCCGTGCCAGCTTTTGGATGCAGTGCAGGCTCGCGAGCTGCGCCAGCACCTGCGTTCGCTGTTTCAGGATCCCATTCTGCGTCATACTCGGCAGACCTATTGCCCGGTTCTCGCCATGCGTTCACTGCTCCCCATCACCCTGGTCCTGCTGCTCGCCGCCTGCGGCGATGGCGAATCGCTGCTCCCGCCGGACGCGCGCCTGCCTGACGGTGGGCGGTACCGGGGGCAGGTGGTCGATGGCCTGCTGCAAGGCGAGGGCCGGATCGACTATCCCAACGGCAGCTGGTACGCCGGTACCTTCAAGGACGGTCAATGGCACGGCCAGGGCGAATGGCACGGCCGCAACGGCGAGGTGTATCGCGGCCAGTTCGCCGCAGGGCTGTTCCAGGGGCTGGGTGAGCTGACCACCCCGGGCAGCCACTATGCCGGCACCTTCAGCCACGGCCGCCGCGACGGCGAAGGCACCCTCAAGCAAGCCGACCAGACTTACCGCGGCCAATTCAAGGACGACCTGTACGAAGGCGCCGGCGAGCTGGAACTGGCCGACGGCAGCCGTTACCAGGGCCTGTTCGCCAAGGGCAAGCCCAACGGTGCCGGGGTGCGCAGCGATGCCAGCGGCAACCAGTTCAGCGGCCACTTCATCAACGGCCAACTGGAAGGCAGCGGCACCTATGACAGCGTCGACGGCGAGCAGTACATCGGCGAGTTCAAGGACAACCGCCTGGAAGGCCGTGGCCGCTACGAAAATGCCGATGGTGATGTGTGGATCGGCGAATTCAAGGACGGCTCACTGGTCGGCGAAGGCGAACTGCTGGGCAGCGATGGCAGCCACTACAAGGGTACCTTCGCCGACTGGCGCCTGTCGGGCCAGGGCAGCCTGCAACTGGCCGACGGCAGCAAGTACATCGGCGGCTTCCTCAACGATGCCTACCACGGCCAGGGCCGGCTGATCCTGGCCAACGGCAAGGTCGAAAGCGGTACCTGGAGCAACGGCGTGCGCGTACGCGACCAGAACGGCAAACTGTTGCCCGACCCGCTGGACCTGGCTTTGCTCAACCAGGGCCGTTTGCTGGACGAAGCGCTGGCCCGGGTACCGCGTTCGGCGCCATCAGTCCAGTTGTACAGCCTGGTGGTGGGCGGCGATGGCCAGCAGAGCGTGTTCATGCGCGAAGCCGACTACGTCAGCAACATGCTCAAGGTGCGCTTTGGTGCCCGTGGCCAGGTGACCTTGGTCAACCACCGCGACCACATGACCACCCGCCCCATGGCCACGCGTGAAAACCTGACCCGCGCCGCCCGCACCCTGGCCGAGCGCAGCGGCCCCGAAGACCTGGTGTTCATCTACCTCACCAGCCATGGCAGCCACGACCACCAGCTGGTGTTCGACCAGCCGCGCCTGCAGCTGGCCGACCTGTCCGCCGACGAACTGGCCAGCGCCCTGGCACCGCTGAAGAACCGCGACAAGGTCATTGTCATATCCGCGTGCTATTCAGGGGGCTACATAGCCCCGCTCAAGGATGAGCGCACGCTGATCATGACCGCTGCCCGGGCCGACCGCGTGTCCTTCGGTTGCTCGGAAGAAGCCGATTTCACCTACTTCGGCGATGCCCTGTTCGCCGAAGCGCTGAACCAGACCGACGACCTGAAACAGGCGTTTGAACTGGCGCGCGCCAGCGTTGCCGAAAGAGAACAAAGGGAAGGTTTCGAGGCCTCCGAACCGCAGCTGTGGGCGCCGCCGAGCGTGCTTGAGCACTGGCAGCACCTGCGCCGGCAACAGGCCGAAGAAGCATTGCGTAACGCCGCACAGGCCAATGTGGGGGAACAGGCGCAAACGCCCCGCAGCCACTAAGCTTGTGTGTAACAAGGGAGAGACATCATGTATTTGACGCCTCAGCATGTCCTGCTTGCCGGTGCCACGGGTCTGACAGGTGAACACCTGCTCGACCGCCTGCTCAACGAGCCCACCATCACCCGCGTACTGGCGCCTACCCGTCGGCCACTGGCCGAGCACCCGCACCTGGAAAACCCGGTGGGCGACCCGGCGGTGTTCCTCCCACAGCTGGCAGGGCGTGTCGATATCGCCTACTGCTGCCTGGGTACCACGCTGAAGCAGGCCGGTTCCGAATCGGCCTTCCGTGCGGTGGACCTGGACATGGTGGTGGCATTCAGCAAGCGTGCCCGGGAGTTGGGCGCGCGTCATTTGCTGGTAGTCAGTGCATTGGGCGCCGACCCGAAATCGTCGATCTTCTACAACCGGGTCAAGGGCGAAATGGAGGAGGCACTAAAGGCCCAGGATTGGCCGCAGCTGACCATCGTGCGGCCGTCGTTGCTGCTGGGCGAGCGGGTCGAGCCGCGGTTCGGCGAACAGTTGGCTTCGCCGTTTGCCAAGCTGATACCCGGGAAGTATCGGGGGATCGAGGCTTGTACATTGGCCCGGGCGCTGTGGCGGCTGGCGCTGGAGGAGGAAGACGGGGTGCGGATTGTGGAATCGGATGAATTGCGCAGGTTGGGCAAGAAATAGGCTTCACTTGTGATGGCCTCTTCGCGGGCACGCCCGCTCCCACAGGTACAGTGATCACATGAAGATTACACAGATCCTGTAGGAGCGGGCGTGCCCGCGAAAGGGCCCTTACAGGCCGCCGGTGGCCTGAAAACCAATACCGGCCGCAGTAAGCAACGACAACGGCAGCAACAGGGTATCGAGCAACATGCTCCCGGGCAGGTCCAGCCCCGGATACGCCGGCGCATCAGCCCCGTAACGATCCAGCGGGCAGCACCCGCCATTGATCACATACAAGTCCAACCGGGTACCGGCGTACACCACCGGTGCCCCGGGCTTGTTGGCATCCAGCGTGCGCACCGTGGCACAGCCACCGAGCAGCACCAGCGCCAGCAAACCTGCCAGCGCTCGCTTCAATCATCCACCCCGAAATGGTGCTCACCCCAGCGCGGCAACATGTCCTGGGGAATGTTCAGCAGGTTGAGAATACGCGCCACCACGAAGTCGACCAGGTCGTCGATGGTCTGCGGCTGGTGATAAAAGCCCGGCGCCGCCGGCAGGATCACCGCGCCCATCTGGGACAGCTTGAGCATGTTCTCCAGGTGTATGGTGGAGAACGGCGCCTCGCGCGGCACCAGGATCAGCTGGCGACGCTCCTTGAGGGTAACGTCGGCAGCGCGTTCGATCAGGTTGTTGCAGGCACCGGTGGCAATCGCCGACAAGGTGCCGGTGGAACAGGGCACCACGACCATTGCCGCCGGGGCACCGGAGCCGGAGGCCACCGGCGACATCCAGTCTTCCTTGCCATACACGCGGATCTGACCGTCGGCAGCGCCGGTATATTCGGTGAGGAAGGCCTGCATCGCCTGTGGCTTGGCCGGCAGCACCACGTCTGTCTCGGTGGCCATCACCAGTTGCGCGGCCTTGGAGATCAGGAAGTGCACCTCGCGGTCCTCCCGCACCAGGCAATCAAGCAGGCGCAGGCCGTACTGGGCGCCAGAGGCCCCCGTCATGGCCAGGGTGATGCGTTCCGGCCCGCTCACTTCAGTGCCTCGGCCAGCTTGCCGTGCAGGCCGCCGAAGCCGCCGTTGCTCATGATCACTACATGGGTACCTGGGCGGGCCTGGCCCTTGACCCGCTCGATGATCGCTTCGAGGCTGTCGGCCACCACGCTGGGCACTTTGCATTGCGCGGCGGTTGCAGCCAGGTCCCAGCCAAGGTTGGCCGGAGCGTACCAGATCACCTGGTCGGCGTCGTTGACGCTTTCCGGCAGGCCATCACGGTGGGCACCAAGCTTCATCGAGTTGGAGCGTGGCTCGATCACGGCGATCACCGGGGCCTCGCCAACGCGCTTGCGCAGGCCGTCGAGTGTGGTGGCGATGGCGGTCGGGTGGTGAGCGAAGTCATCGTAGATGGTAACGCCCTGCACTTCGGCAACCTTTTCCATGCGCCGCTTGACGCTCTTGAAGGCGCTCAGGCCTTCGATACCCATGGCTGGCACCACCCCTACATGGCGCGCCGCTGCCAGGGTGGCCAGGGCGTTGGCGACGTTGTGCTGGCCAGTCAGCGCCCAGTCCACCACGCCCTGCGCTTCGCCGTCGAACAGCACTTCGAAGCGCGAGCCGTCGGGGCTGAGCAGGCGGGCTTGCCACTGGCCACCTTCGCCGGTGGTCTGCACCGGGGTCCAGCAACCCATGCCGATCACCCGCTCCAGCGCCTGCTCTGTGGTGGGGTGGATGACCAGGCCTTCGCTGGGGATGGTGCGCACCAGGTGGTGGAACTGTCGCTCGATCGAGGCCAGGTCGGGGAAGATGTCCGCATGGTCGAACTCGAGGTTGTTGAGGATTGCCGTGCGCGGGTGGTAGTGGACGAACTTCGAGCGCTTGTCGAAGAAGGCGCTGTCGTATTCGTCGGCTTCGACCACGAAGAACGGCGTAGCGCCCAGGCGCGCCGACACCGAGAAGTTCTGCGGCACACCGCCGATCAAAAAGCCCGGGCTCATGCCGGCGTGCTCCAGCACCCAGGCCAGCATGCTGCTGGTCGTGGTCTTGCCGTGGGTACCGGCAACGGCCAGCACCCAGCGGCCCTGCAACACGTGGTCGGCCAGCCACTGCGGGCCGGAGACATAGGGCAGGCCCTTGTTCAGCACGTACTCCACCGCCGGGTTGCCACGCGACATGGCGTTGCCGATGACCACCAGGTCTGGCGCCGGGTCCAGCTGGGCCGGGTCATAGCCTTGGGTCAGTTCGATGCCCTGGGCTTCGAGCTGGGTGCTCATCGGGGGATAGACGTTGGCGTCCGAGCCGGTGACGCGGTGGCCAAGTTCCTTGGCCAGCACCGCCAGCGAGCCCATGAAAGTGCCGCAAATACCGAGAATGTGAATATGCATGGTCGACCTCGCAAAACATCGAGGCAGGGTAGCCCAGGGCGCGACAAATCGCACCAGATGTTTCGCTCAGCCGGCCCGGGTGATGCCGTGTTTGCGCAGTTTTCGATACAAGGTATTGCGGCTGATGCCCAAGTGCTCGGCGACACGGGTGAGGTGCCAGTGTTTTGCCTCTAGCGTCTCCAACAATGCTTGCCGCTCCGCATCCTGTAGGAGCGGCCTTGTGTCGCGATCGGGCTGCGACGCAGCCCCTGCAGATTGGTCGGCGCTGCTGAGACCCTGGGGCCGCTCTGCGACCCTTTCGCGACACAAGGCCGCTCCTACAGGGACGGTGCTGTTGCGGAGAATGGCGGGGAGATCCGGGAACACGATGCGGGAGTCTTCGCAAAGCGCCACCAAGGTACGCAGCACATTGCGCATCTGCCGCACGTTGCCCGGCCAGGCAAAGTCGAGCAGTGCCTGTCGCGCCCTGGGCTCGATATCGATCGGTTCTCCACGTGCCTCCTGACGCAGCAGAAAGTCCAGCAACTGCGCCTTGTCACTGCGCTCGCGCACCGCAGGCAATGCCACTTCCAGGCCATTGAGCCGGTAATACAGGTCCTCGCGGAAACTGCCCTGCTCCACCCGCTCCAGCAGGTCACGGTGGGTAGCGCTGACGATGCGCACGTCGACCGCCTGCGGTTCGCCACCGATCGGCACCACCTGGCGCTCCTCCAGCACACGCAGCAGGCGGGTTTGCAGTGCCAGCGGCATGTCGCCAATCTCGTCCAGCAGCAAGGTGCCGCCGTCGGCCTGCAGCAGCTTGCCGCGCATGCCTTCCTTGCGCGCACCGGTAAAGCTGCCGCCACGGTAGCCGAACAGTTCGCTCTCGATCAGGCTCTCCGGAATAGAGGCACAGTTGATGGCAACGAACGGCTTGCCGCGCCGCTCGCTGGCCTGGTGCACGGCCTGGGCGAAGGCCTCCTTGCCGCAGCCGGTCTCGCCGCGCAGCAACAGCGGCACATCGCGCTCGAACACCCGCACACTGCGGCGGAAGTCGTTCTGCAAGGCCGGGTCGAGCAGGCAGATAAGCGGCTCCGCTTCCCGCGTGGGTCGCGGCTGGGCGGCTGGCACCGACCACACCGGTGCACGCGCCTGGCCACGCAGGCTGGCGAACACCTGGCGCCCGTCCAGGGTATGCAGCGGCCAAGCCGTGCTGCCGCCGGGCGTGGCGCGGCTGAACAGTTCGTCGTGGCTGCAAGCGAAAAAGCGTTCCAGCGGCTTGCCCAGCACACCACCACGCACCGTGCCCAGCAGGTTCAACGCGCTCTGGTTGGCGGCGCAGATCCGCCCGTCACCGTCGAACGCCAGCAGGCCTTCGCTGAACAGGCCGACCGACTCGGCCTGCAGGTGAAAACGCAGCAGCCATTGCTGTTCGAAATGACGCAGGAAGTAGCAGCTTTCGATCATCTTCGCCGACAGGTTGACCAGGGCCATGGTGTGGAACTGGCTCTGCCGGGAAACGTCGGGCCGCGCCGAAGATACATCCAGCACTGCCAGCAACTCGCCATGCGGGTCGAACACCGGGCTGGCCGAGCATGTCAGCCCCGTGTGGCGACCACGGAAGTGCTCGTTCTGGTGAATGGTCAGCGCCTGGCGCTCGACCAGGCAGGTGCCGATGCCGTTGGTGCCCTCGCGCGCCTCGCTCCAGTCAGCGCCCAGCCACAAGCCGGCGCGCTCGAAGCTGCGCCGCTCGGTCGGCGCGCTGACGCAATTGAGGATCACCCCACGGGCATCGGTCAGCAGCACCGCATGGCCGGCCCCGGAAAGCTGCTGGTGCAGGCTGTTCATTTCATGGTCGGCAATCTGCAGCACCTGGCGCAGGCGCTCGCGGCTTTCCAGCAGGCGCCCGTGCTCGAGCACCACCGGGGCCTCGATCACCGACGGGTCGAGGTGGTAGTCCTCCAGGCAGCGCAGCCAGGAGCGGGCGATGGACGGGTCACTGCCGCCCTCCCCGGCCCCACCATGGGCGACGGTATGGACTTGCTGGGCATGGCGACTGAAATGATTGCTCTGCATTGTTGTAGTTCTCCGCAGATAGAGAGTCCCGCCAGCATCCTCCACCCGGGAAGGCTTTGCAATGCACCCTCCGGTTACGTGTCGCAAATGGCACAAAGTGTCACCCCCGCGCGTACCGGCGGTGGTACAGCTACCGTGAATCAGGCCCAAAGAACCGAGCCAAGTCATTGATTTGCCTGGTGCTCGAAACGCTGGCCCAACCTTTGCTCTACGCTTTCCAACTCCCTAACAAACACAATAGCCAGGAGACACACCATGCGTTACGCACATCCCGGTACCGAAGGCGCGAAGGTTTCCTTCAAGAGCCGCTACGGCAACTACATCGGTGGTGAGTTCGTTCCTCCGGTAAAGGGGCAGTACTTCGAAAATACCTCCCCGGTGAATGGCAAGCTGATCGCTGAATTCCCCCGGTCCACTGCCGAAGACATCGAGAAAGCCCTGGATGCCGCCCACGCTGCGGCCGACGCCTGGGGTCGCACCTCAGTTCAGGACCGCTCCAATGTCCTGCTCAAGATCGCCGACCGTATCGAGCAGAACCTCGAACTGCTGGCCATTACCGAAACCTGGGATAACGGCAAGCCGATCCGCGAAACCCTCAATGCCGACATTCCGCTGGCGGTCGACCACTTCCGCTATTTCGCTGGCTGCATCCGCGCCCAGGAAGGCGGCGCCGCGGAAATCAACGAAGGCACAGTGGCCTATCACATCCACGAGCCGCTGGGCGTGGTCGGGCAGATCATCCCGTGGAACTTCCCGATCCTGATGGCGGCCTGGAAGCTCGCCCCAGCCCTGGCCGCCGGCAACTGCGTGGTGCTCAAGCCGGCCGAGCAGACCCCGCTGGGCATCACCGTGCTGCTGGAAGTGATCGGTGACCTGCTGCCAAAAGGCGTGCTCAACGTGGTGCAAGGCTATGGCCGCGAAGCCGGTGAAGCATTGGCCACCAGCAAGCGCATCGCCAAGATCGCCTTCACCGGCTCGACTCCGGTGGGCTCGCACATCATGAAGTGCGCGGCCGAGAACATCATCCCGTCCACCGTCGAACTGGGCGGCAAATCGCCGAACGTGTATTTCGAAGACATCATGCAAGCCGAGCCAAGCTTCATCGAGAAGGCGGCCGAAGGCATGGTGCTGGCGTTCTTCAACCAGGGCGAGGTATGCACCTGCCCGTCACGGGCACTGGTACAGGAATCGATCTACCCGCAGTTCATGGAAGTGGTGATGAAGAAGGTGCTGCAGATCAAGCGCGGCGACCCGCTGGACACCGACACCATGGTCGGCGCCCAGGCCTCGCAACAGCAGTTCGAGAAGATCCTGTCGTACCTCGACATCGCCCAGAAGGAAGGCGCCGAGTTGCTGACCGGCGGCAAGGTCGAGAAACTGGAAGGCTCGCTGGCCACCGGTTACTACATCCAGCCGACCCTGCTCAAGGGCAACAACAAGATGCGCGTGTTCCAGGAGGAGATCTTCGGCCCGGTGGTCAGCGTCACCACCTTCAAGGACGAAGCCGAAGCGCTGGCAATCGCCAACGACACCGAGTTCGGCCTGGGTGCCGGCGTGTGGACCCGCGATATCAACCGTGCCTACCGCATGGGCCGTGGGATCAAGGCCGGGCGCGTGTGGACCAACTGCTACCACCTTTACCCGGCGCATGCCGCGTTCGGTGGCTACAAGAAGTCGGGTGTCGGGCGTGAGACCCACAAGATGATGCTCGACCACTATCAGCAGACCAAGAACCTGCTGGTGAGCTACGACATCAATCCGTTGGGCTTCTTCTAAACCGGCGCATTTGGGGCTGCTGCGCAGCCCATCGCGACACAAGGCCGCTCCTACAGGAACCGCGTCCCCTTGTAGGAGCGGCCTTGTGTCGCGCTGGGCCGCAAAGCGGCCCCAAAGCCACTGGCTCGCTTCCTGCAGTACCCATCACCATCGGCCCGGAACCCGTCCGGCCACCAAGAAAAACAACAGGTGAATCTATGCCAAGCGATCATTCCGCCGGCTCGCCGGCAGGCTCTTCCGTAGACTTCGAAAAAGTCGGCTCGGACTATTTCCAGCAACGTGAACTGAAAAAAGGTGCCGCCGGCTGGGTCCTGCTGGTCGGTCTGGGCGTGGCCTACGTCATCTCCGGCGACTATGCCGGCTGGAACTTCGGCCTGGCCCAGGGCGGCTGGGGCGGCATGTTCCTCGCCACCCTGCTGATGGCCACCATGTACCTGTGCATGTGCTTCTCGCTGGCCGAGTTGTCGTCGATGATCCCCACCGCAGGCGGCGGCTACGGCTTTGCCCGCAGCGCCTTCGGCCCCTGGGGCGGTTTCCTCACCGGGACGGCGATCCTCATCGAGTACGCCATCGCCCCCGCCGCCATCGCGGTATTCATCGGCGCCTACTGCCAGTCACTGTTCGGCATCGGCGGCTGGATGATCTACCTGGCGTTCTACATCGTGTTCATCGGCATCCACATCTTTGGCGTGGGTGAGGCGTTGAAGCTGATGTTCATCATCACCGCCATCGCCGCCATCGCCCTGGCCGTGTTCCTGGTGAGCATGGTGCCCCATTTTGATGCAGCCAACCTGTTCGACATCGCCAAAACGGACGCCGTGGGCGCCAGCAGTTTCCTGCCGTTCGGCTATGTCGGCGTGTGGGCGGCCATTCCCTATGCCATCTGGTTCTTCCTCGCCGTGGAGGGCGTGCCGCTGGCTGCCGAAGAAACCAAGAACCCCAAGCGTGACCTGCCACGCGGCCTCATCGGCGCCATGCTGGTGCTGCTGGCCTTCGCCCTGCTGATCCTGGTGGTCGGCCCCGGCGGCGCAGGCTCCGAAGCACTGAAAGCGTCCGGCAACCCACTGGTGGAAGCCTTGTCCAAAGCCTACGGCGGTAGCACCTGGATGGGCGGCTTCGTCAACCTGGTCGGCCTGGCCGGGCTGATCGCCAGCTTCTTCTCGATCATCTACGCCTACTCCCGGCAGATCTTCGCCCTGTCCCGCGCCGGCTACCTGCCGCGCAAGCTGTCGGAAACCAACAAGAGCAAAGCCCCGGTATTGGCCTTGGTCATTCCCGGGATCATCGGCTTTGCCCTGTCGCTGACCGGCCAGGGTGACCTGCTGATCCTGGTGGCGGTGTTCGGCGCTACCCTGTCGTACGTGCTGATGATGGCCGCGCACATCACCCTGCGCATCCGCCGGCCGAAGATGGAGCGCCCATACCGCACCCCCGGTGGCATCTTCACCTCGGGCCTGGCACTGGTACTGGCCTGCATCGCCGTGGTCGCCGGTTTCCTGGTCGACCCACGGGTGGTGATTGGCGCCGCAGTGATCTATGCGGTATTAATTGCCTACTTTGCTTTCTACAGCCGCCACCACCTGGTAGCGGGTACACCGGAAGAGGAATTCGCCGCGATCCAGAAGGCCGAAGAGGCCTTGCACTGATCGCCGCCACCCGCCGCGGGGCAACCCGCGGCTCTGGAGAGTCTGTATGGCAAGTTTCGTACACACGGTCGGCCACCTGGTCTACCGCTTCGACAGCCTCAAGGAAGTGATGGCCAAGGCCAGCCCCGCCCGCTCGGGGGACTACCTGGCGGGCGTGGCAGCCGGCAACGACGGCGAACGGGTCGCCGCGCAGATGGCCCTGGCCAATATCCCGCTGACGCATTTCCTCAACGAAGCGCTGATCCCTTACGAAGATGATGAAGTCACGCGCCTGATCATCGACACCCATGATGCACAGGCCTTCGCCCCGGTCAGCCACCTGACCGTGGGTGGCCTGCGCGACTGGCTGCTGAGCGAAGAGGCAACCGAGGACAGCCTGCGCAGCCTGGCACCCGGGCTGACGCCGGAAATGGCCGCCGCGGTGTCGAAGATCATGCGCGTGCAGGACCTGGTGCTGGTGGCACAGAAGATCCGCGTGGTCACCCGCTTCCGCGGCACCATGGGCCTGCGCGGGCGCCTGTCGACCCGCCTGCAGCCCAACCACCCGACCGACGAGCCGGCCGGCATCGCCGCCAGCATCCTCGACGGCCTGCTGTACGGCAACGGCGACGCCATGATCGGCATCAACCCGGCCACCGACAGCATCGCCTCGATCTGCGCCCTGCTGGAAATGCTCGACGCCATCATCCAGCGCTACGACATCCCCACCCAGGCCTGCGTGCTCACCCATGTCACCACCTCGATCGAGGCGATCAACCGTGGCGTACCACTGGACCTGGTGTTCCAGTCCATCGCCGGCACCGAGGCGGCCAACGCCGGGTTCGGCATCAACCTGAACGTACTGCAGGAAGGCTACGAAGCAGGCCTTTCGCTAAAACGCGGCACCCTCGGGCAGAACCTGATGTACTTCGAAACCGGCCAGGGCAGCGCGCTGTCGGCCAATGCCCACCACGGTGTCGACCAGCAGACCTGTGAAACCCGCGCCTATGCCGTGGCCCGCCACTTCAAGCCGTTCCTGGTCAACACCGTGGTCGGTTTCATCGGCCCGGAATACCTGTACAACGGCAAGCAGATCATCCGCGCCGGCCTCGAAGACCACTTCTGCGGCAAGCTGCTGGGCGTGCCGATGGGTTGCGATATCTGCTACACCAACCACGCCGAAGCCGACCAGGACGACATGGACACCCTGCTGACCCTGCTGGGCGTGGCCGGGATCAACTTCATCATGGGCATCCCCGGCTCTGACGACATCATGCTCAACTACCAGACCACCTCGTTCCACGACGCGCTGTACGCGCGCCAGACCCTGGGCCTTAAGCCCGGGCCGGAATTCGAGGCATGGCTGGCCCGCACCGGCATCTTCACCCAGGCCGATGGCCGGGTGCGCTTTGGTGACAACCTGCCGCCGGCCTTCCGCCAGGCCTTGGCACAGCTTGCATAGGGATGACCATGGACCACCGCACGCCTACCCCCGACAACCCTTGGCTGGCCCTGCGCAACCTGACCCCTGCACGCATCGCCCTGGGCCGCACCGGCACCAGCCTGCCGACCGGGGCGCAGCTGGACTTCCAGTTCGCCCACGCCCAGGCTCGCGATGCCGTGCACCTGGCCTTCGACCATGCCGGCCTGGCTACCCAGCTGAGTGACCGCGGGCGCGAAAGCCTGGTGCTGCACAGCGCCGCCAGCGACCGCAACCAGTACCTGCAACGCCCGGACCTGGGGCGACGGCTGAACGAAGATTCGGTTGCCGCGCTGCGCCAGCACGCCCAGGCCAACCCCGGCGGGGTCGACCTGGCCATCGTCGTCGCTGACGGCCTCTCGGCACTGGCCGTGCACCGCCACACCTTGCCGTTCCTTGCGCGCTTCGAGGAACAGGCCGCCGCCGACGGCTGGACCAGCGCCCCGGTGGTGCTGGTGCAGCAGGGCCGCGTGGCAGTGGCCGACGAGGTAGGTGAACTGCTGGGCGCACGAATGACGGTGATGCTGATCGGCGAACGCCCGGGGCTCAGTTCACCCGACAGCCTTGGCCTGTACTTCACCTATGCACCGAAGGTCGGCCTGACCGATGCCTACCGCAACTGCATTTCCAACATCCGCCTGGAGGGCCTGAGTTATGGCATGGCGGCGCACCGCTTGCTGTACCTGATGCGCGAAGCGTGCCGGCGCCAGCTTTCCGGGGTGAATCTGAAGGACGAAGCCGAGGTCCATAGCCTGGAGAGCGAACACAGCACCAGCCAGAAAGGTAACTTCCTGCTCGGAAAAGGGTAAAAAACACGTCATGGAAGGCGGATTGCACTTGCACCGCGCATTGGGCAGCATGCCCTTGAAGACTGATGGCAATCCGCTGTTTCCCCTAACGGACTCTGAGGGCCGCACATGCGCATCATCAAGGCAACCCTGGAACACCTCGATCTGCTTACGCCGATGTTCGTCAAATACCGTGAGTTCTATGGGCAGCTACCCTACCCCGACAGCTCGCGCAGCTTCCTGGAAAAACGCCTGAAGCGGGATGAATCGGTGATCTACCTGGCGCTACCCGATGATGATGACGGCAAACTGCTGGGTTTCTGCCAGCTGTACCCAAGCTATTCGTCGCTGTCGTTGAAGCGGGTATGGATTCTCAACGATATCTATGTGGCCGAGGATTCACGGCGCATGCTGGTGGCCGACCACCTGATGCGCGAGGCCAAGAAAATGGCCAAGGAAACCAACGCCGTGCGCATGCGGGTGTCGACCAGCGCGGACAATGAGGTAGCGCACAAGACTTACGAATCCATCGGGTTTCGTGAGGATAACGAGTTCAAGAGCTATATCCTGCCGATCAGCCAGGATTGACCTGCACCGGCCTCTTCGCGGGCTCGCCCGCTCCCACAGGTACAGCACAGCCTTAGCAAGCAGTGATATCCCTGTGGGAGCGGGCATGCCCGCGAAAGGGCCGGTACAGGAATACCCCCTGCCGTAACCCCCCGCTACAAACTCCCCGGGCATGATCCTGACTTAGCCGTATAATGGCCCACCTGTCATGTGTGAAAATTTACCCATTCCCAGGTAACCGAGCCTACGCCCAAGAACACAGGTGCTGTACATGGATTTCAACCCGCTGGACCTTATCCTGCATCTCGATGCCTACCTCGATCTGCTGGTCACCAACTACGGTCCCTGGATCTACGCCATCCTCTTCACCGTGATCTTCTGTGAAACCGGGCTGGTGGTCATGCCCTTCCTGCCCGGCGATTCGCTGCTGTTCATTGCCGGTGCCGTGGCCGCCGGTGGCGGCATGGACCCGTTGCTGCTGGCCGGCCTGCTGATGGCAGCCGCGATCCTCGGCGACAGCACCAACTACGTGATCGGCCGCACGGCCGGCGAACGGTTGTTCAACAACCCAAACTCGAAGATCTTCCGCCGCGACTACCTGCAGCGTACCCACGACTTCTATGAACGCCACGGCGGCAAGACCGTGACCATGGCGCGCTTCCTGCCCATTCTGCGTACCTTTGCGCCCTTCGTCGCCGGCATCGCCCACATGCACTACCCGCGCTTCCTCGGCTTCAGCATCGCCGGTTCGCTGCTGTGGGTCGGCGGCCTGGTGACCCTGGGTTACTTCTTCGGCAACGTGCCATTCATCAAGCAGCACCTGTCGCTGATGGTGGTGGGCATCATCATCCTGTCGCTGGTGCCGATGATCCTCGGCCTGCTGCGTGGCCGCCTGGGCCGCGCGGCCAAGGCGCACTGAAACCTGCCAATGTGGTCGTTCAGCGCCTGGCGGCGCAAGCGCACCTTGGCGCGCTACCCCATCACCCCCCAGCAATGGCAAGCCGTGCGCGAGCGCCTGCCGATGCTGGACGGCATCACGGACGAAGAAGATCGCTGGCTGCGTGAAGCCTGCATCCTGTTCCTGCTCGACAAGCATCTCACCTGCCTGCCCGGCGTCGAGCCGGACGACGAGCAACGCTTGTTACTGGCCGCTCAGGCACAGCTGCCGCTGCTGCACCTGGGCGAGCTGAACTGGTACCAGGGTTTCCACGAAATCATCCTCTACCCCGACGACTTCAAGAGCCCTCAGCGCCACCGCGATGCCAGTGGCGTGGAGCACGAATGGGACGGCGAGCACAGCGGCGAGGCGTGGCAGCAGGGCCCGATCATCCTCGCCTGGAACGGCGTGCTGGCCAGCGGTGGCTGGGAGGCCTACAACCTGGTCATCCATGAACTGGCGCACAAGCTCGACATGCTCAATGGCGATGCCAACGGCCTGCCGCCGCTGCACAGCGGCATGCCCGTAGATGAATGGGCATCCGCCATGCAACAGGCCTATGACGACCTCAACCGCCAACTGGACGCCAACCCCGACGCCGAAACCGCCATCGACCCGTATGCCGCAGAGAACCCCGCAGAGTTCTTTGCCGTCACCAGCGAGTACTTCTTTAGTGCCCCCGACCTGCTGCAACAGGCTTATCCACAGGTCTACCGCCAGTTGTCGCTGTTCTACCGGCAGGACCCGCTGGCGCGCCTGCGCCAGCTAAAGGCCGAACACCCGGAATACCGCGAAAGCCACGCCTGACCGGGGCCGCACATCAGGCCAGGCGTGGCATGCCCATGCAGAATGTGCCTATAATCGCCGCCACTTTTTTGGTCAAACACGGGGGCACTGCCCAATGAGCTACAGCAAGATTCCGGCGGGCAAAGACCTGCCGAACGACATCTACGTCGCCATCGAGATCCCGGCCAACCACGCGCCGATCAAATACGAGATCGACAAGGACAGCGATACCCTGTTCGTCGACCGTTTCATGGCTACCCCGATGTTCTACCCAGCCAACTACGGCTTCATCCCGAACACCCTGGCCGATGACGGTGATCCGTTGGACGTGCTGGTCGTTACCCCTTACCCGGTAGCCCCAGGTTCGGTTATCCGCGCCCGTCCGGTCGGCGTGCTGAACATGACCGACGACGGCGGCGGCGACGCCAAGGTCATCGCTGTTCCTCACGACAAGCTGTCGCAGCTGTACGTCGACGTGAAGGAATACACCGACCTGCCAGCCCTGCTGATCCAGCAGATCGAGCACTTCTTTGCCAACTACAAAGATCTCGAGAAGGGCAAGTGGGTCAAGATCGAAGGCTGGGAAGGCGCTGACGCCGCCCGTGCGGCGATCACCAAATCGGTTGCTGCCTACAAGGGCTGATGCCGGTTGCATGAAGAACCCCGCCTCGGCGGGGTTTTTTATGCCTGATGGGTGGCTGGTCGCCCTGGCACTGGATGACCTGCCTGCGCAGAAGCAACTGCCTTGCTCAAATTATAATTGCTGGCGCGATCCCTGTGGGAGCGGGCGTGCCCGCGAACACCGGCGCAGCCGGTGCCAGCCACCGCGTTGGCCTCTTCGCGGGCACGCCCGCTCCCACAGGAACCGTGCACTTGCTTGGGACAGTAAAAAATCCTACGCAGTCCTACTCCAACGCCCTACAAACAGGCGCCTTTCACACAAGCCTCATCAACATCCGGTTCATATCCTTGCTGGCACCCCGCCGCTACACTCGCCGCCATGAACACTTCTGGCGACCGACTCAAAGCCCTCCTCCACGAATGTGGCCTGACCCCTTCCGATTTCGCCGCCCAGCGCAGCGTCACCCCCCAGCACGTCAACAACTGGCTCAAGCGCGGCGTGCCCCTGGCCCGGCTGGACGAAATGGCCGACCTGTTCTGCGTGCATCGTCGCTGGTTGCGCACGGGCGAAGGCCCCAAACACCACAACCCGATCCTGCGCAGCTGCCCGCCAGGGCCGGCGCCCGCCAACCCGCACACGCCGCTGTCGGCGCAAGGCGGCCGGGCGCTGAAGGTGCCTTTTTACGAACTGAACAACGGCCTGCTGTCGCCCGTGGCGGGCAAGCACCTGTACCTGCCCGCAAAAGCCGTGAAAGAATTGGGAGTGCATGCCGACAACGCCATCTGCCTGGCCATGCCCGCCAGCAACATGACCCCGCTGATTCCGCTGCAGGCTACCCTGGCCATCGACCTGGGCATGACTCGGGTGGTCGAAGGCGAAACCTATGCCCTGTTGCACAACGGCGTGCTCAGGGTTAACAACCTCAGCCTCGGCCAGCACGGCACGCTGTACCTGCACAGCCATGATCGACGCAACTATGCGGTCGAACGCTACACTACCGTTCAGCGCCAGACTCAAGGGCTGGAGATTTTGGGCTGGGTGTTCCACTGGTCGCATTTCCGCCAGCAACGGCCCGACTGAAACAACATGTGCCATTTTTTGCTGGGCATCCTGCGCGCGCCCTTGTATGCTACGCCGCACATTCAGCCCCGACCGGCGCGAGCCGCGGTCCAGAGGGCTCGGCGATATCCCACACGGGCATCTGCCATCTCTTTCAGGCCCTTGATGGCCACACAGTTAAGGCGATTGCGGCTTACCATAAATTAGTCGGAAGCGTCCCCGAGAAGCCGGCCACAAGCCGGCTTTTTAATGCCCGCCATTCTCATCCTCTGAAACTTTCTGCAGCCTTCCCATGGCCGGGAAATCGGCGCTACGAGAGCGAAAAAAATCTCATTCGCCATTTATCTGACACATCGATAACGCTCATCCGAAAATCGTCGGATAAATGGCGTTTTGCATGGAGCTTTCACCCTCCTGTTCTAGGCTCAAGCCATATGGGAGGAGGTGTAGTCCATGCGCAAATTATTGATTGGCTCGTCGATCCTGGCTTGTCTCGTGGTGTTGGGCGGCTGGTTGAGTCGACCGCAGCCAGTGCAGGTCAGGCTGCTGGAAGTTGAGCGGGGGCCGGTTGAGACGGTGGTGGCCAACACGCGCGCGGGTACGCTGAAGTCCTGTCGACGCTCGCACCTGTCTTTCAATGTCGGCGGCCAGGTTGCCGAGCTGCTGGTCAGTGAGGGCCAGCGGGTCCAGCCGGGTCAGGTGCTCATGCGCCTTCGGCAGGACGAGCAACAGGCCAGGCTGCAGGAGGCCGAGGCGCGGCTGGAAGCCCAGCGCAATAACCGCGAACAGCGCTGCCAGCAAGCTCTGCTGGACCGACGCGACCTTGATCGCCTGGGCCAATTGGCCGACCGCAAGTTGATTGCCGCCGATCGCCTCGATCAGGCCGCGACCAAGGCCAACCTGGCGAAGCTGATGTGCAGCGCCAGTTCCGTGCTGATCCGCGAGGCCGACGCCAGCCTGCAGCTGCAGCGTTCACTGCTCGAACAGACAACCCTGCGCGCACCATTTGCCGGCATCGTTGCAGAAATCAACGGCGAACTCGGCGAGTTCGTCACCCCTTCGCCGCCAGGTATTCCCACGCCGCCGGCAGTCGACCTGATCGACGACAGCTGCCTTTATGTCGAGGCACCGATCGATGAGGTGGACGCTGCCCGGGTTCACCCAGGAACCGCCGTACGGATCAGCCTGGATGCTTTCCGTGGTCAGCATTTCACCGGCCGCGTCAGCCGCATCGCGCCCTACGTGCGCGAACTGGAGAAGCAGGCGCGCACCGTCGATGTCGAGGTGCACTTCGACCAGCCGCCGGCAGACCTGGCCCTGCTCACCGGCTATAGCGCCGATGTCGAGATACTCCTGGAGCAGCATGCGGGTGCCTTGCGCATCCCTACCGAGACACTGCTGGAGGGGCAGCGTGTGCTGCGATATGACCCGAGCGCCCGGGTGTTGCGCGAGGTGCAGGTACAAACCGGGTTGAGCAACTGGCGCTGGACGGAGGTGCTTGCAGGGCTGGACGAAGACGCACGCATAGTCGCCAGCCACGAGCAGGAAGGCCTCAAGGATACTGTGGCTGTGATCCCGGTGGATGCCGCGGAGACCGAGAAATGATCCGCTTGCGCGGCGGCAGCCGCAGCTTCCAGCTGGGCGAGCAGCAGGTGATGGGGCTGGATGGCCTGGACCTGGACATCGCCGCCGGTGACTACATGGCGGTGATGGGCCCGTCGGGCTCGGGCAAGTCGACCTTGCTGAACATCCTCGGCCTGCTCGATGCGCCCAGCGCAGGCGAATACTGGCTGCAGGGCGAGGCCACGGCGGCGCTGAGCGAGGCGCGCCGCGCCCAGTTGCGCAGCCGACTGATAGGCTTCGTTTTCCAGTCCTACCACCTGATCGCACGGCTGACGGTGCTGGAAAACATCGAGCTGCCGATGGTCCTCGCCGGCATCGGTGCGGCGCAACGGCACAAGCGCAGCAGCCAATTGGTGGCCCGCCTGGGGCTGGGCGAGCGCATCGCCCACCGCCCGGCCGAACTGTCCGGTGGCCAACGCCAGCGCGTGGCGATCGCCCGGGCGATGGTCATGCAACCGGCGCTGCTGTTGGCCGACGAGCCCACCGGCAATCTCGATAGCCAGGCTGGCGCCGAGGTCTTCAGCCTGCTGGAGGAGCTCAACGGCGAGGGCCTGACCCTGATAGTGGTGACCCATGATGCCAACCTGGGCGCCCGCGCACAGCGCCAGCTGCATATGCGTGACGGGCGGATCCACAGTACTGCGCCGCAGCGGGCGTTGGCCTGATGCGCGCTGCCGATGCCCTGGGCTTCTGGCTAGGAGCCTTGCGCGGGCATCGCTCGCGCAGCTTGATGCTGCTGCTGGCCATCGCTATCGGGGTGGTTGCGGTCAATCTTCTCACCGGTCTTGGTGCGGGAGCGCGGGCCTTCATCCTGAATGAGTTCTCGCTGCTCGGGCGCGACATCCTCATCGTTTTCCCGGGGCGCAAGGAGACCACCGGGCGAATGCCGCCACTCACCGGCCTGACGCCACACGAGTTGACCTTGCAGGATGTCCAGGCCATCACCCGGTTGCCGGGCATCCGCCGGGTCGCGCCGCAGCAGGCCGGGCAGATGGAGGTGATAGTCGGCAACCGCAATCGTGAAGTGCTGACGCTGGGCACCACCCGGGACTTCTTCGCCATTCGCCAACTGACGGTCGTACAAGGCCAGCCCCTGCCAACGCTGGACCCTGAGCAGGCCGAGGCCGTCTGCGTGATCGGCGGCAAACTCCGGCGCGAGCTGTTCGGGGCTCGCCCGGCCTTGGGTGAATGGTTGCGCGCTGGCGACCGGCGCTTCCGGGTGGTCGGCATTCTCGGTGAGCGGGGCGAATCGCTGGGGATGGATTTCGCCGAGATGTTGATCATCCCGGTAGCCAGTGCCCAGGCCTTGTTCAATAGCGAGGGGTTGTCGCGGGTGTTTGTCGAGGTCCATGGTCCGAGCTTTCTCGAACGTGGCAAGCAGCTGATATTCGCCGCGCTAAAGGAGCGCCACGAGGGTGAGGAAGACGTCACCCTGGTCAGCCAGGACAGCCTGCTCAGCGCCTTCGACCAGATACTCGCGGTGCTGACCCTGGCGGTGGCCGGGATTGCCGCGATCAGCCTATTGGTGGCAGGCATCTTGATCATGAACGTGACCTGGATTGCGGTCAGCCAGCGCAGCGCCGAGATCGGCCTGCTCAAAGCCATAGGCGTGACGGCGGCGCAGCTGCGCCTGCTGTTACTCGGCGAAGCGGCGCTGCTGGCCCTGACGGGGGCGCTGGCGGGGCTGCTACTGGCCGAAACCTTGCTCTGGCTGGGGCGCCTGGCATTCGATCTGCCGCTGCATGCACCCTGGTGGGCACGGGCTGGCGCAGTACTGCTGGCACTCGGCACGACGCTGCTGTTCGCCTGGCTGCCGGCCGCTCGGGCCTCGGCGCTGGAGCCGGTGGCGGCGCTACGCCCGCCGGGAGCGCACTGATGCGCTGGCAAGATGGTTTCCGGCTGACCAGCTCGGCGCTGACCTGCCGCCCGCTGCGCAGCCTGCTGACCCTGCTCGGGGTAGCGATCGGCATAGCCGCCGTGGCGCTGCTCACGGCCATAGGCGAAGGCGTACGCGGCTATGTGCTGGAGAACTTCTCGCAGTTTGGTACACGGATCATCACCGTGCGCCCCGGCAAGACCCAGACCAGCGGCCTCGGCGGCCTGCTCGGCAGCGTGCGGCCACTGACCATCAGTGACACCGACGCCCTGCGGCGCTTGCCGCATGTCGAGGCGGCGGTGCCGATCATTCAGGGCAGCGGGAATATCCAGTTCGGCCAACTGAGCCGGCGCAGCGACATTCTCGGTGGCGGCCATCAGATGGCGCGGGCCTGGCGCATGCAACTGAGCCTGGGCGAGTTCCTGCCGCCGGCGCGTCACGGCCGTTCGCCGCCCTATGTGGTGCTCGGCCATCAGCTGCGTACTGAACTGTTCGGGGCTCGCAACCCGCTGGGTGAGCTGATCCGTGTCGGCGGCGTGCGTTTCCGGGTGATCGGCGTGATGGCGGAGAAAGGCCAGTTGCTCGGCTTCAACCTCGACGATATCGCCTACATCCCGGTGGATTGGGCGGAAAGCCTGTTCAACCGCACCGGTGTGGTCAAAGCCCATGTGGTGTTTGGCGCAGGTACCACTTCACGGGCATTGAGCCGGCAGATTCGCGAGGTGCTCGGCGAACGACACGGTGCGGAGGACTTCAGCCTGACCACCCAGGACGACATGCTGCGCAGCTTCAACCGCGTTCTTGGCACACTGAGCCTGGCCATTGGTGCCTTGGGGGGCATTTCGCTGCTGGTAGGCGCCGTCGGCATTCTCACCATCATGACGACCACTGTGGGCGAGCGCACGGCAGAAATCGGCCTGTTGCGGGCGATTGGCGCCAGTCCGCGGCAGGTACTTGGGTTGTTTCTCGCTGAAGCGACGCTGCTGTCCCTGGCCGGTGGCGTGCTTGGCCTGCTGTTGATGGGCCTGCTGCTGGGGCTATTGCACCTGGCCATGCCGAGCCTGCCTTTGGCGCTGCAACCGCTGTTTCTGCTGCTGGCGCTGCTGCTGGCGGCGGTGCTCGGCATTCTCGCCGGCCTGGCCCCGGCCGTGCGGGCGGCCCGCTTGCATCCGGTGGCGGCGCTGCGCATCGAGTAGCGGCCAGGCCAAAGAACCCCCTGATGGGGCTGCAAGGCGGCCACAGATTCTGCATGCCATGCGCTTCATCATCATACCCACCACAAGCTGACAGAAAAGTAATCTGAAGCTCAGCCAGCTGACAGCGCAGGTCCGCTAGCGTTAAGGAAGATTGTGGGGCTTCTCGACCCACGGCTGGGGCGTTCAACCGCCTGAATACCAGCAACTTTTCGACTGACTGGACGCAACGGCATGCAAAGCAAAACCACCAGACGCTCCTTCGTCAAAGGCCTGGCCGCTACCGGACTGCTTGGCGGGCTGGGCATGTGGCGCGCGCCGGTCTGGGCCGTGACCAGCCCCGGCCAACCGAATGTGCTGAGCGGCACCGACTTCGACCTCTACATCGGTGAGCTGCCGGTCAACATTACCGGCACTGCGCGTACAGCGATGGCCATCAACGGCTCCATCCCAGGGCCGATCCTGCGCTGGCGCGAAGGCGATACCGTCACGCTACGTGTGCGCAACCGCTTGCAGCAGGACACCTCCATCCACTGGCACGGCATCATCCTGCCGGCGAACATGGACGGCGTGCCGGGCCTGAGCTTCCATGGCATCGCCCCCGACGGCATGTATGAGTACAAGTTCAAGGTCCAGCAAAACGGCACCTACTGGTACCACAGCCACTCCGGTTTCCAGGAGCAGGTCGGGGTTTATGGCGCCTTGGTCATCGATGCGAAGGAGCCTGAGCCATTCACCTATGACCGAGACTACGTGGTCATGCTCAGCGACTGGACGGACGAAGACCCTGCACGGGTGCTGTCCAAGCTCAAGAAGCAGTCCGACTATTACAACTACCACAAGCGCACGGTGGGTGATTTCGTAAACGATGTGAGCGAGATGGGCTGGTCCGCCGCGGTAGCCGACCGCAAGATGTGGGCCGAGATGAAAATGAGCCCCACCGATCTCGCTGATGTCAGCGGCTACACCTACACCTACCTGATGAACGGCCAGGCCCCGGACGGTAACTGGACGGGCGTGTTCAAGCCGGGCGAGAAAATCCGCCTGCGCTTCATCAACGGCTCGGCCATGACGTATTTCGATGTACGAATTCCCGGCCTGAAGATGACCGTTGTCGCGGCGGATGGGCAACATGTCAAACCCGTTGCGGTCGACGAGTTCCGCATCGCCGTTGCCGAAACCTACGATGTCATCGTCGAGCCCGAAAGCGAGCAGGCTTACACCATCTTCGCCCAAGCCATGGACCGTACCGGGTATTCCAGGGGCACCCTCGCTGTTCGCGAAGGCTTGCACGCCCCTGTCCCAGCTGTCGATCCACGGCCGATCATTTCCATGAGCGATATGGGCATGGACCATGGCGGCATGAACCACGACAGCATGGCCGGCATGGACCATGGCGACATGGCTGACACCAGCGCGCCCATGCAGAGCCACCCAGAGTCCGAGACCAACAACCCCCTGGTCGACATGCAAACGATGACCCCGACGCCAAAACTGGGCGATCCGGGCATCGGCCTGCGTGACAACGGCCGCCGTGTGCTGACCTATGCCGACCTGCGCAGCACTTTCCCGGACCCGGACGGCCGCGCGCCTGGTCGCACAATCGAGCTGCACCTCACCGGCCACATGGAAAAGTTCGCCTGGTCCTTCGACGGCATCAAGTTCTCCGATGCCGAGCCACTACGCCTCAAGTATGGCGAGCGCCTGCGCATCACCCTGGTCAACGACACCATGATGACCCATCCCATCCACCTGCATGGCATGTGGAGCGATCTGGAGGATGAGAACGGCAACTTCATGGTGCGCAAACATACGATCGACATGCCGCCTGGCTCAAAACGAAGCTATCGCGTCACGGCAGATGCCCTGGGGCGTTGGGCCTATCACTGTCACCTGCTGTTCCACATGGAAATGGGCATGTTCCGCGAAGTCCGTGTGGACGAATGAACTGGAGAATCGAGATGAGCAAACCAACCAAACGAAGCGCGTTTTTCCTTTCTGCCGTGATGGCCGGCCTGTTTGCCGTGTATGCCCCGCCGTCGTGGTCCGGCGACAACCAGCAACCTGCAGATGGCGCAAAAGCCAAGGGTGCTCAAGGCATGGACCATGGTTCGATGAAGGGCATGGATCATGGCGCCATGAAGGGCATGGACCACGGCTCGATGAAGGGTATGGACCATGACGCCATGAAAGGAATGGACCATGGTTCGATGCAAGGCATGGACCACGGCAAGATGATGGAATCGCATGGTGGCGATAAAGCTGAGGCAGGGAAAGATGCTCAATAGCCTGGCACGACCATCGCTGCTGGCATTGACCGTTTCGCTCGGTGTGCTGGGTGCTGCGCCCAGCTTCGCCGCTGAAGAAATGGACCATTCGACGATGGACCACGGCAAGATGGATCATGGCAGCATGCAGGGCATGGACCATGGCGCCATGGATCATGGAGCTATGAACCATGGAGCTATGAACCATGGAGCTATGAACCATGGAGCTATGAACCATGGAGCGATGGACCATTCGAAAATGAACCACGGCTCGGCGGATACGCCAACAACCAGCCGAACCCCGATCCCGGTGCTGACAGATGCCGACCGCCAGGCAGCCTTCCCCCCATTGGGTGGGCATCAGGTGCACGACAGTGCGATCAACAGCTTTTTCCTGCTGGACCAGCTCGAGTATCAGGATGCCGATGAAGGTAGCACGCTGGCCTGGGATGCTTCTGGCTGGGTAGGCGGCGATATCAACCGGCTGTGGATCCGCTCCGAAGGTGAACGCACCAACGGTGTCACCGAGGATGCCGAATTGCAGCTGCTGTACGGCCGCTCGATCAGCCCATGGTGGGATGTGGTTGCCGGGGTGCGCCAGGATTTCAAGCCTGAATCCCCCCAGACCTGGGCGGCGTTCGGTATCCAGGGCATGGCGCTTTACGACTTCGAAGCCGAAGCCACCGCGTTCATTGGCGAGAACGGCCAGACTGCCGCGCGCCTGGAAGGCGACTACGACATTCTGCTGACAAACCGCCTGATCCTGCAGCCGACCGCTGAAGCCAATTTCTATGGCAAGAACGACCCTGGGCGCGGTGTGGGTTCGGGCCTGGCAAATACCGAAGTCGGGCTGCGCCTGCGCTATGAAATCGTCCGCCAGTTCGCCCCCTACATCGGCATTACCTGGAACCGTTCCTACGGCAAAACCGCCGATTTCATCCGCGACGAGGGTGGTGATGTGGATGAAGCGCGTTTCGTGGCCGGTATCCGCATGTGGTTTTGAGAACCAGACATGAAAAGAACAATAACAACGCTTGTTGCAGCAGGCGCGGTGGCCAGCGTGGCCGTGCTGGGTGCTGCGTACTCCGGTCTGGTCAACGTCGGAGCCGATGATCCCCATTTCCCCGCCGTGCATGCCTTTCTGGCCATGGCACGGGAGCGCTCGATCGCAGTGCGGGCCAGGGACATCGAGGTGCCAGACCTCAAAGATGAAGCGCTGATCCGTACCGGCGCCGGTAACTACAATGCTATGTGCATCGGTTGCCACCTCGCCCCTGGCGTCGAGAAGACCGAGCTCAGCCAGGCGCTGTATCCATCGCCCCCCAACCTGGCCAAAAGCGGGATTGGTGGCGACCCCGCTGCGGCGTTCTGGATCATCAAGCACGGCATCAAGGCCTCCGGCATGCCGGCCTGGGGCAAGAGCATGGGCGATGAATACATCTGGGGCATCGTCGCCTTCCTGGACCAGCTACCCCAGTTGAACGCCCAGCAGTACAAAACGATGGTCGCGGCCAGTGGCGGCCACCAGCATGGTGGCGACGAGAGTGAAATGCACAACCATGAAGGCCAGCACCGCGGCAACGTGCCTGGCCACCATGGTGAGCAGGCCTCGGGCGCAGCCCATCATGATGAGGGGCATTCAAAGGCGCATACTCATCGCGATGGCAAGGCGCACATCCACAAGAACTGAAGGCAAGCACTCACTGCTTCATGCCCAACTCAGCATCATCCATCAGCGCCTTGGCCATCGCACTCAGGTAGTGCGCAGCCCAGATCATCATCGGCTTCTCATCCATCAGGCCGGTGATGGTCAGTTCGCGGACATAGCCCATCAACTCTGAGGACTGTTCGCGGGCGTCTCTGCACGGGATGCCGGGCTCGATGCGGAACAGTGGGTGGGTGCTGTTTTCGCCCTGGTAGAAGGTGGTTTTGCCGACGGTGAATTGGGTGTCTTCTGTGGTCATTGTTGAATCCCCTGAAAATGGGTGTTTTCAAGGGAATGAATATCGTGGGGTGGATCGGGGACAATCTTAAGCATGGTGAGGTTCTCAATTGATTGGCCAGAACCGCCACTCATTACTTGCAGTGTGATGGGTGGCGGCCACGTACAGGTCTGCAAGACCGGCAGAGAACGAAACCGGCAGGTTCGAAAACCTCCCGTACGCAGCCACCATCAAGCGCGCGCAATGGCATGCCATTGGCTATTGGTGATCGGTAATCGTTCTCTGAGCGGGCTTGCAGGCCCGGTCGCTGATTTGGCAACGACTGGGCCACACTAGGCCGCCAGGAGCACCACCGCAATGGCTCAAGGGCGCTAGGAAGCTATTTCAGAAATGGCCTACACGCAACGGGAAAAATCTGATTATCAGAAGTCATACCGCGCCCCAACCATCATGCTCCGCGACGGCCCGTAGAAGTTGAACGTCGAGGTTGACCCCACCCGCGACAGGTAGTCTCGGTCGAACAGGTTGTTGATATTGAAGGTGGCCGTCAGCTTCGAAGTAACCGGATACGACAGCATTGCATCCACAGTCGCATAGCCTGGCGCGTCGATGCGCACACCGCCGTTCTCGGAATAGAAGTTGCTCATCGCCGAAATACCGCCACCAATGGCCAGGCCGTTCAGCGGCCCTTGGCTGATGGTGTACTTGCTCCACAGCGATGCCTGGTTGCGCGGCATGATGAAGAAGGTGGTCTCGGCATCGCCCTTGAGGGTTTCGGTTTCCATCCATGTGTAGCCGGCCAGCACTTCCCAGTTTGGCGTCAGCTTGCCGCTCACTTCCACTTCGGCGCCTTTCACACGGGTCTTGCCGGATGCAACAGAGTCAGTGGTAGCCACGCCGTCGGCGTCATACACGGTGGTCGCGCGGTTCTTGTCGGTAAGGCGGAACACCGAGAAGCGAGTATTCAGGTCGCCGCCGAAGTAGCTGCTCTTGAGACCGAACTCGTACTGCTCGCCCTCACGCGGCTTGAGCACCCGGCCATTGCTGTCGGTGTCGGACTGCGGCTTGAACACCTGCGAATAGCTGGCGTACAGCGCGTGGTTCTCGTTCAGGTCGTAGACCAGGCCGCCATAAGGGGTGAAGTGGCCATCCACGCGTTTGCTGTCGTTGGTGGTGGCGCCGCTGCTGAGGGTGGTGGTGTAGAAGTCACCGCGATACCAGCTGAAGCGGCCGCCGGCGATCAGCGCCAGCCGCTCGACCGGGCGGAAGGTGACCTTGGAGTACAGGCCGTATTCCTCTTCCTGCATACCGGTCTCGGTGCTGTAGTTGGGCGATGGCTTGGCGAACTGCTTCGGCGAGTATGTGTTGACGTTGATGGCGCCCAGGTTGGTTGTGCCGTTGAGGTACTCGGTGTCGTAGTTCTTGTAGTCGCTGCCGACCACGAATTCGCTGACCTGGCCGAAGGTTTCGAACGGCTGGCTGTAGCTGGCGTCGAGCGAGTAGGTGTCCTGGGTGAAATCGCGGGCGCTGGCGCGCTCGGAGTTGGCGCCAGTGGTGGCGTTGGTCGCGGTGAAGGCGTACAGGTAATTGGTGTCCCGGTGCGAGCCACGGGCAGCGACACGGCCATAGCCGCCGTTATCGAAGCGGTGGGTCAGCTCGGCGACCAGGTCGGTGGTCTTGCCGTCGAAGTAATTCCAGTCAGCACCCAGGAACTTCGAATGGCTGAAGTCGGGTACTTCGCCGGACAGCGTTGCCGGATAGCCGTTGTGCGGTGTGATGTTCTTCACTTCATGAATCAGGCCGAACGACAGGGTGGTGGCGTCGTCCAGGTCGACGTCCAGCGCACCGTAGTAGCTGTTGCTGGTGTTGGCGTTGTAGTCGACTTCGCCATTGGTGTCGTCACGCGAGGCGATGAAGCGCCCGCGCACGCGGCCGGTATCATCCAGCGGCCCGCTCAGGTCGATTTCTTCGTGATTGGTGTCCCAGGTGCCATAGCTGCCTTCGACGTGCCCCTGGAACTCGGCGGTCGGGCGCTTGCGCACCATGTTGACGATGCCACCCAGTTCGCTGGTACTGCTGAACAACCCGGCCGGGCCACGCATGATCTCGATACGGTCGAATGCCGCCAGCGACGGTACTGTACCGAAGATGCTGGCCATGGGTGCCGGCAGGCCGTCGATATTGAACTCGCTGTACTCGTAGCCACGGGCATAGATCGACGATCGGCCACTATCGTTGGTCAGGGTTCGCAGCCCGGCGGTGTACTTGGCCAGGTCATCGAGGTGCACGAACTGGCGGTCCTTGACGTAGTCCTGGGTGTAGACGGTGATCGATTGCGGGATGTCCTTGAGCGCTGCGGGGGTCTTGGTACCCACGGTGGCGGCGTCCACGCTGTAGCCGCCGGTTTCTTCCGACGGCAGCATGTCGTACAGGCGGTTGCCTTCGATGGTCAACGCCGGCAGGTCAAGCGCGCTGTCATCGGCAGACGCCTGGGTCGCTACCGATTCGGCCAGTGCCGACAACGAAAACGGCGCAAGCAACCCCAGCACCAGCCAGCCCCGAACCCGTCGCGAGTCCCCCAAACTTTTGAAACTGCTCATGACACACCTTTCCCCAAATGGTAGTGATTCGCAAACGAAACAAGTTGCTTTTTGCGAACGATACCGAAGGGAAATCGGGGGTGCAGCAGGATTAACCTTCTTAACACATCCAGCCGTTGCCCTCGCCCTGCCGGCAATGGGATGATTCGTAACTGATACGAATTCTCATTCAAGGCTCGCCGTGCCCACCTCACTCCTCCTAGCCGAAGACGACGCACGCCTGCGTCAGGACCTGGAACGCCATTTCCTCAACCGGGGTTTCCGGGTGCACGCATGCGCCACCGGCGGCCAGGCCCTGGCTGCCATACAGCAATCACGGTTCGAGCTGGTGCTGCTGGACATCATGCTGCCGGGCGTCGATGGCCTCAGCCTGCTCGACGAGTTGCGCCGGCAGCAGGCGGTGCCGGTCATGCTGATGTCGGCGCTGGGGGCCGAGCAGGATCGCATCAGTGGCTTTACCCGGGGTGCGGACGATTACCTGCCCAAGCCCTTCAGCCTGGCCGAGCTGGACGCCCGAGTCGATGCATTGCTGCGGCGTGTGGCGTTCGATCGCGGTATGGTGTTGCGTGCCGACGTCGGCGAGGTGATGCTCGATCACGACCGCCAGGACGTTATCCACAACGGCAAGGCTGCCGGCCTGACCGCGTCCGAATTCCGCTTGCTGGCCACCCTGCGGGCCCACCCCGGCGAGGCCTTGAGCAAACCGTTTCTCTACCAGACCGTGCTGCACCGGGCCTACACCCGCCTGGACCGCGGCCTGGATGTGCATGTATGCAACCTGCGCCGCAAGTTGTCCGACATCGCTGCCCAGCACCTGCAGATCCAGGCCATACGCGGCCAAGGGTACATCCTGGTCGACACGGAACAAGCCTGATGCGCCGTCATCCCTTGCTATGGAAACTGGCCGTACTGCAGGTCGGCTTCTGCCTGTTGCTGACCTGGCTGATCTGGACCTGGGGCCTGTCGGTGGAGCGCAGTACCTACTTCCTGTCCCAAGCCGACCAGGACTACCTGGCGCGCTTTGCACAGCAAGCCGAACAGGCCTGGGAGCAAGGCGGCGCGGCGGGTGCCGAAGCCTGGCGCAGGCAACTGGAAAAGGCCGAGGGCACTTGGGTGGCGCTGGTCGGGCCGCATCTGCAGAGCCTTGGCAGCACCCCACTGAGCGCTGAGGAAGCCAGCCACCTGACCTTCATGCGCAAGCTCGACTGGCCTATGAGCCGACGCCTGCAGGATGAACTGCCCTACGTCAGCATCGAGTTCCCGCAGCATCCCGAGCACGGTCGCCTGGTAATCCAACTGCCCGAGCACCTGTTGCCTACCGGCCTGACCCCATGGACCCATGTGATCACCCATGGCGTTGCCCCCACACTGCTCGCCCTGCTGCTGGTTCTGGCACTGTACCGCCACCTTGTGGTGCCACTGAACCGCCTGCGCGACCGCGCCGACGCCCTGCGTGCCGACGACCTCGACAGCCCGGCCCTTCCCCTGCAGGAGCGGCGCGATGAGCTTGGTGAACTGGCGCAGGCCTTCGAGCACATGGCCGGGCGCCTGCGCCAGAGCCTGGAACAGCAGCGCCTGCTGCTACGCACGCTGTCTCACGAACTGCGCACCCCGCTGGCGCGGTTGCGCATCGCCCATGACAGCAGCTTGCCGCCGGCCCAGTTGCGCGAGCGCCTGGACCGCGAGGTCACCGACATGCAAAAGCTTCTGGAGGACACGCTGGACCTGGCCTGGATGGACACCGAACAGCCCAGCTTGCCGACCGAACCGGTGTTGATGGTTTCGGTGTGGGAGGCCTTGTGCCAGGACATCTGTTTCGAAAGCGGCTGGGACCGCGCCCGCCTGCCCTGCTCGCTAGGCACCGACTGCGTGGTGCAAGCCCACCTGGATAGCCTGGCCCAAGCCCTGGAAAACCTGATGCGCAATGCCATCCGCCACTCGCCGGCCGAGGGCCGGGTCAGCCTGGATGGCTGGCTGGAGGGCGACTGCTGGCACCTGCGCCTGAGTGACCAAGGCCCCGGGGTGCCGCACGCCGAGCTCGAACGCATCTTCAAACCCTACCAGCGGCTGGCCGACAGCGGCGCGGGCTTCGGCCTGGGCCTGGCCATCGCCCGCCGCGCCATCGAACTGCAAGGCGGCCGCTTGTGGGCCAGCAACGGTCACCCGGGCCTATGCCTGCACATGACTTTGCCGATGGCCCAGGACTGTTTAGAAAGTTAATGCGCTTTACGCTCAATCAAGGCTGATTATCATCTGGGTATTCCTGCCTTGCGCTCCTTGCAAAGCCCTGATGAGAAACCTGATGAGCAAGATGACCCTGACGCTGGCTTTGGTGCTGGCCCTTGCGGCCCCTGCTGCTCTGGCGCAGCCCGAGCATCAACAGAGGATGGATACCTCGCTGCTGCAGCGCCAGGACCTGGCGTACCGCTTCAGCCAGCTCGACCTGGACTCGGCCGATGGCCAGCGTCATTACCGCTTGTGGGTCGGCAAACCAGACCGCCCGGCGCCAGCAGCAGGTTACCCGGTGCTGTGGATGCTCGATGGCAACGCCGCGCTGGGGGCGCTGGACAGCCCGCTGTTGAGCAAGCTTGCCGCTGGCCAGGCGCCATTGCTGGTAGCCGTGGGGTACCAGACCGATCAGCGGATCGATCGGGTCGGGCGTACCTATGACTACACTCCGGCGTTGCCTGGGCAGGCTGAGCAGTTGGACGCGTTGACCGGGCAACCGAGCGGTGGCGTGGACGAGTTCCTCGATCTGCTGAGCGAGCGCATGCGGCCGCTGGTGGCGGGTGTGGCACCGATCGACCTGCAGCGGCAGACGTTGTGGGGGCATTCCTATGGTGGGCTGGCCGTGCTGCATGCGCTGTTCACACGGCCTGGGGCTTTCAGTGCCTATGTGGCGGCCAGCCCTTCGCTGTGGTGGCATGACGGTGCGATCGTGCGTGAGGCGCAGGGGCTTGGCCAGCGCTTGGGTAGCAGCCAGCCTAGGTTGTCGCTGATGCGTGGGAGTGAGGAGCCGGCTAACCCGCGCATGCCGGTGCAAGGGGATGAAGAACGGCCGGCGCGGGAGCTGGTGGCAGACCTGGCCAAGGTGCCGGGGTTGCAGGTACGGTTCGAGCGGATTGACGGGCTGGGGCATGGGCCGATGTTACCGGCCTCGCTGAAGCGGGTGATTGAAGGGATGTCACAGTAGAGCCGATAACGACCTGAAAACATTGAAATAAAGGTGCACCATGATGTCTGGGCGAAGGACTGCCTTACCGCCAGAAATGGCCTATAGCCATCACTCATGATTTACTGATACGGTTCATTCATGTGCTCTATGAATCACGGATGAACGATGCGTCAAAGATACCATTACCTTATTGAGATAGACCTGAATAATAGCGAAAAGCCAGAAACACTTTTTTCTGGATTTATCGATTACAGCGGCGGCGGTTCGTATCAAGACCAACTGGTAATCACAAACCGAAAAATTTCGATAAACTGCACCCGAGCCTCAAAAATCGATTTGAATGGCGTATTCAACAACTACCAAAGCGCACTGTATGGGCAGATCACTAAAGCTATATTCTTCTACATCTGCAGAAAAACGACAATCCCAGAACTAACCTCCATTACCATATCAACCCAATATCGCAACCGCCCAGCCGGTGTAAAGAAGATCGAAGATACCGACTTCAAAAGCCACGCCAAGCTCACATCCGGATTCCTTTCTGGCTTCAAGATTGACCGACTTGAAGCCATCCTCGCAGAATCAGAGAAAGGTGCAGGTCTTCTGAAGGCTGTATCTCACCTGACTCGCTCGAAAACCAAACATGACATTTATGACCGGTTTGACTCTCTGTGGAAGTCATTCAATGCTCTTTATCGGACTATCGCCAAGAAAAGCACTGAGCTCGAATGCCAACAGACGACCAGATCACTTCTCCTAGACCATGCCCGAGCGTCGGAAAGCTCGAGAACCTTGCTGGGAGACATAACGGCAGATGAGCTACGCAAGAAACTCCGCTGGAGGCAGTTGATCCTCAACGATTACGAACATGACGGCAAGGCAGGCGCATTCAAAGATTTCGTACTGAGGTACACAGACGCCAGACTCATGCAAGTATTCAAAGAGACTTTGTCTTACCGTAAGGATTCGCTCACCAAAGCCCAGCACATCGGCACCGTAGAGGCACATATAGAGAAACACCTCAAGGCAGGCTTATCGAAAAGCCAGGAAGTCATTGCCATCCTGTGCATCAAGTATGCTTACTTCGTTAGAAACAAATCCGCTCACGGAGAGCGCCTTGACAGGATCATTGGCCTGAGCAACAAAGAAGTCATCGAGGTGAAATGGCTCAGTGACCTACTCGAGTGCTTGATAATTGATCTTATAAATGCCAATGATCTCTATTAAACTCAGGACCGGCTGAGGAAGAAAACGCGATACTGACCTAGGCTGCCCTGTTAAGCGAAAGCACCAAACTGAGCAAGCGATACCGCCAAAGGTCGTAGGGCCGTGGGTTGCCAGCGAGGTGGCAATGTGCTGTATGCTTGGCGGGTCTTCAGGGCGGGGTGAAAGTCCCCACCGGCGGTAAATCGAAAGATGAGCCCGCGAGCGCCCCGGCCATGCCGGGGGTCAGCAGATCTGGTGAGACTCCAGAGCCGACGGTCATAGTCCGGATGAAAGAAGGCGTCAGGCAGGGGCCATCCAGGCGCCCCTGCGCGCGCATTTTGTTCGCCCCGAGACGTTCATCGATCATTCACGAGGAGCGTTTCATGTTCACCAGGCACCACCCGCAATTCCCCAATGTCAGCGCCGCCATCGCCGCCTTCCAGGCCGGTCGCCCGGTGCTGCTGCTCGACGACGACGACCGCGAGGACGAAGCGGACATCATCGCCGCCGCCGAGAACATCTCGCTGCAGACCATGGCCATGATGATTCGCGATTGCAGCGGCATCGTCTGCCTGTGCCTGGACGAGGCCACCGTCGACGAACTGCAACTGGCACCCATGGTGCAGAACAACCAGGCCCGCCACGGCACCGGCTTCACCGTCACCATCGAGGCGGCGGAAGGCATTACCACAGGGGTGTCCGCCCAGGACCGCATCACCACCATTGGCGCGGCACTGCGCTCCACCGCCGACCAGCGCCATATCGTCAGCCCGGGGCATGTGTTCCCGCTGCGCGCCCGCAATGGCGGGGTGCTGACCCGCCGTGGCCACACCGAAGGCTCGGTAGACCTGGCACGCCTGGCCGGGTTGCGACCGGCGGCAGTGCTGTGCGAACTGATGAATCCCGATGGCACGATGGCCCGTGGCGAGCAGGTGGCGGTGTATGCGCGGCAGTACAATCTGCCGGTGCTGACCATCGAGGAACTGGCGCGGTACCGTGAGGCCATGCTGGAGCTGGAGGCAGAGCCAGCCTGATCCACCGCACGGGGCCGCTTTGCGGCCCATTCGCGGGTAACCCCGCTCCCACAGGGACCGCGCAGTCTCGGAACCGGTGCAGTACCTGTGGGAGCGGGTTTACCCGCGAAGAGGCCGGCAAGTCCAACCTCAGGCTGCCGGAAGTTTGCTCCCCCCGCCCCGCTCTGCTAGTGTCGCGCCGTTCTGAATGCCACCGAGACAGTCGCCATGGCCCGCAAAAAAGCCTCCCTCGATTTCGAGCAATCCCTCGCAGACCTGCAAGCACTGGTCGAGCGCCTGGAGAACGGCGAGTTGTCGCTGGAAGAGTCGCTGGCCGCCTTCGAGCAAGGCATTGCCCTGACCCGCGATTGCCAGGGCGCCCTGGCCCAGGCCGAACAGAAGGTGCAGATCCTGCTGGAACGCGATGGCGAGCTGGCTGCCCAGCCCTTCGACGCGGAGCCCGAAGCATGATCGGCACCTACCAGGCCAGCTGCCAGGCGCGGGTCGACGCGGCCCTCGAACCGTTGTTCATCGCCCCGACCAAGGAACTCGAACGCCTTTACGCCGCCATGCGCTACAGCGTGATGAACGGTGGCAAACGCGTTCGTCCGCTGCTGGCCTACGCGGCCTGCGAAGCCTTGGGCGCCCCGGCCGAACAGGCCAACGGCGCAGCCTGTGCGGTGGAACTGATCCACGCCTACTCGCTGGTGCATGACGACCTGCCGGCCATGGATGACGACGACCTGCGCCGCGGCCAGCCGACCACCCACAAAGCCTTCGATGAAGCCTGCGCGATCCTCGCCGGCGACGGTTTGCAGAGCCTGGCCTTCAGTGCCCTGCTCGACCCGCGCCTGAGCCCGCAGGCTGACAGCATTCGCCTGGCCATGGTCCAGGCCCTGGCCAAGGCGGCCGGCCCGGCAGGCATGGTCGGTGGCCAGGCCATCGACCTGGGCTCGGTTGGCCTGAAGCTGGACCAGCAGGCGCTGGAATTCATGCACCGGCACAAGACCGGTGCGCTGATCGAAGCCAGCGTGCGCCTCGGCGCCCTGGCCAGCGCCCGCGCCGAACAGGCGCAACTGGATGCCCTGCAGAGCTATGCACAGGCCATCGGCCTGGCATTCCAGGTGCAGGACGACATCCTGGATGTGGAAAGCGACACCGCCACACTGGGCAAACGCCAAGGGGCTGATATCGCCCGCGACAAACCGACCTACCCGGCGCTGCTGGGCCTGGAAGCGGCCAAGGCCTATGCGATCGAATTGCGTGACCAGGCGCTGGTCGCACTGCAAGGGTTCGGCGAAAAGGCCGAACCGCTGCGGGCGTTGGCCCGTTACATCGTCGAACGCCGCAACTGATTTGATTGGGGCCGCTGTGCGGCCCATCGCCGGCAAGCCTGCTCGCACAGAGCCCCCACTGGCCTTGAGCACTGTGCACAACCTGTGGGAGCGGGCTTGCCCGCGAAGGGCTGCAAAGCTGCCCCATGCGACACCCGTCTGAATGGGCAGTATTTCCTACAATGGGGTAAACTGCCGCCTCTTCACACACCTATAACGACTCGCCTGATGCCCACGACGTTTCAAGAGATCCCCCGCGAACGCCCGGTCACGCCGTTGCTCGACCGCGCTGACACGCCTGCCGGCCTGCGCCGGCTGGCCGAAGCCGACCTGGAGACCCTGGCCGACGAATTGCGCCAGGAACTGCTCTACACCGTGGGTCAGACCGGTGGGCATTTTGGTGCCGGCCTGGGTGTCATCGAGCTGACCATCGCCCTGCACTACGTCTTCGACACGCCCGACGACAGGCTGGTGTGGGACGTGGGCCACCAGGCCTACCCGCACAAGATCCTCACCGGGCGCCGTGACCGCATGCTCAGCCTGCGCCAGAAAGACGGCATTGCCGCCTTCCCGCGCCGCAGCGAGAGCGAGTACGACACCTTCGGCGTCGGCCACTCCAGCACCTCGATCAGCGCCGCACTGGGCATGGCCATTGCCGCTCGCCTGCAGAACAGCGACCGCAAGTCGATCGCGGTGATCGGTGACGGTGCGCTGACCGCCGGCATGGCCTTCGAGGCGTTGAACCACGCCCAGGAAGTCAACGCCGACATGCTGGTGATCCTCAACGACAACGACATGTCGATTTCGCGCAACGTCGGCGGCCTGTCCAACTACCTGGCCAAGATCCTCTCCAGCCGCACCTACGCGAGCATGCGCGAAGGCAGCAAGAAAGTGCTGTCGCGCCTGCCGGGAGCCTGGGAAATTGCCCGCCGCACCGAGGAGTACGCCAAAGGCATGCTGGTGCCGGGCACGCTGTTCGAAGAACTGGGCTGGAACTACATCGGCCCGATCGACGGCCACGACCTGCCGACCATGATCGCCACCCTGCGCAACATGCGTGACCTCAAGGGCCCGCAGTTCCTGCACGTGGTGACCAAGAAGGGCAAGGGCTTCGCCCCGGCCGAGATCGACCCGATCGGCTACCACGCCATCACCAAGCTGGAGCCGGCCGACAAACCCGCCGCACCGAAGAAAGCCAGCGGCCCGAAATACTCCGCGGTGTTCGGCCAGTGGCTGTGCGACATGGCTGCCGCCGACAACCGCCTGGTGGGCATTACCCCGGCGATGAAGGAAGGCTCCGACCTGGTCGACTTCAGCGAGCGCTACCCGGAGCGTTACTTCGACGTGGCGATCGCCGAACAGCATGCCGTAACCCTTGCGGCCGGCATGGCCTGCGAGGGCAGCAAGCCGGTGGTGGCGATCTACTCCACCTTCCTGCAGCGCGCCTACGACCAGCTGATCCACGACGTGGCGGTACAGAACCTCGACGTACTGTTCGCCATTGACCGCGCTGGCCTGGTCGGCGAAGACGGCCCGACCCACGCGGGCAGCTACGACCTGTCGTACCTGCGCTGCATCCCGGGCATGCTGGTGATGACCCCAAGCGACGAGAACGAGCTGCGCAAGATGCTCAGCACCGGCCACCTGTACAACGGCCCGGCGGCTGTGCGCTACCCGCGTGGCACCGGCCCGAACGCGCCGATCAGTGGTGACCTGGAGCCGCTGGAAATCGGCAAGGGCGTGGTCCGTCGCCAAGGCGAGAAAGCCGCCTTGCTGGTGTTTGGGGTGCAACTGGCCGAAGCCATGCAGGTGGCTGAGCAAATCAACGCTACCGTGGTCGACATGCGCTTCGTCAAACCGCTGGACGAGGCGCTGGTGCTGGAACTTGCCGCCAGCCATGAGCTGCTGGTGACCATCGAAGAAAACGCCATCATGGGCGGTGCTGGTGGGGCTGTGGGTGAGTTCCTGGCTAGCCAGGCGATCGTGAAACCGCTGCTGCACCTGGGGTTGCCGGACATCTATGTCGAGCACGCCAAGCCTGCGCAGATGCTGGCTGAGTGTGGGCTGGATGCGGCCGGGATCGAGGCTTCGGTGAAGGCTCGGATGACCAGGCTCGGGTTGTAGTCCCTGGGGCCGCTTTGCGGCCCTTTCGCGACACAAGGCCGCTCCCACAAAGGTCGTGCAAGCACCAAGCCTTGCGCAGTCCCTGTGGGAGCGGCCTTGCGTCGCGATCGAGGGCGCAGCCCTCGCAAAAGCTTACTTTGACGCCGGCGCTTTAGCCTCGAGCAGCGCACACAAGCGCGCCGTAGCTTCGATCACCTGCCCACTAGGCCGCTCCAGGCCTTTGTCTGGCACCACCAGTAAACGATCATCGGCAACCGCACGCAGTTGCGGCCAGGCCTTCCAACTCTCCAGCTGCGCCTCATCACCCGCCAGAATGACCTGCGGGTTGCGCAGCAGCACAGATTCCACATTTACCTGCGGCGCCGGCTGGGTGAGATCGGCGAAAACATTATGCGCGCCGCAAACGGCCAGGGCATCGCTGACCACCTGCCGGCCACCGAGTGTATACAGAGGTCGATCCCAGACCTGGTAGAACACCTGCAAGGGCTCATCCCGTCGATACTGCTGGCGCAGCTGCCGCAGCCGGTCACGCAAGGCCTGGGCATACCGATGGCCCTGTTCGGCACGGCCGATACGTTCCGCGATGGCTTCGATCTGTTCGATCATCTGGTCGATATCATGGGGTTCTGCGCTGAAGGTGGCGATACCCAGGCGCTTGAGCTGGTCACGTTGGGCCGGAGGTACGCTGCCCGGCCACAGCAGCAACAGGTCGGGGCGCAGGCTGAGCAGGCGTTCGAGGTCCAGCTGCCCCTGGCGCCCCACCGAGGGCAACTCGCGCAGCGCCGCCGGCCGTTCGCCACCGTCGAGCACACCTACCAGCAGGTCATCGGCCTGCAGTTCGAGCATGATTTCGCTCATCGACGGCGCCAGGCTGACCACTCGCAGGGGTTCGGCGGCCAGTGCAGAACAGGCGAACAGCGCCAGCAGGCCGGGCAGCAGGCGCATCAGCCGAGCTGGCGTGGAATGCGATAGAGGTACAGCATCACTGCGGTGGACAACGCCAGCAAGATCTGTGGCACTGCCTCGAGGCCGACCAGCACCGACAAGGCGGCAACCCAGGCCGGGAAACAGGCAAACAGCATGGCCAGGCGCCGCACCCGCGCCAGCTCGATCCAGGCCGCGGGCTCTTCGCCTGTGCCGAGCACCTTGGACGTGGCGATGAGCGCGCGTTTGTAGGCACCGAAGCGCGGCAGGCTGAGGAACATGGTCGCCGCGCCGGCAATGAACAGTGGCATGGCCAACACCGAGGCCAGCGCATCACCGCCACCGAAGGCCCAGGCCATCACTGGCAGTGGCACCAGGCCCACCGCCAGGTACTGCCACCAGGCCAGCGCCAGGCGCCGCTTGACCTCGGCGCGGGTCACGCCTGAGGCACCTCGCCCTGGTGCTCGTTACCCAGCATGTGGCCCAGCTTGCCGGCCTTCGTCGCCAGGTAGTAGCGGTTGTGCGGGTTGTGCCCGGTGTGCAGCGGTACGCGCTCGGCGACGAGGATGTTCATGTCGGTCAGGGCTTTGACCTTGCGCGGGTTGTTGGTCATCAGCCGCAGCGACTTCACGCCCAGGTGCTCCAGCATCGGCAGGCATATGGCGTAGTCGCGCTGGTCGGCGGCAAAGCCAAGGCGCTCGTTGGCCTCGACGGTATCGGCGCCACCATCCTGCAGCTCGTAGGCGCGAATCTTGTTGAGCAGCCCGATGCCACGGCCTTCCTGGCGCAGGTACAGCAGCACGCCACGGCCTTCACGGGCGATGGCCTGCAGCGCGGCTTCCAGCTGCGAGCCGCAGTCGCAGCGCTGGCTGAACAGGGCATCGCCGGTCAGGCACTCGGAATGCAGGCGCCCCAGCACCGGCTGGCCGTCCGCGATGTCACCCAGGCTGAGCACCACGTGCTCACGGCCCGTGGCTTCGTCGAGGAAGCCATGCATGGTGAAGGTCGCGAAGGGAGTCGGGAGTTTAGAGGCGGCAACAAAGACGACGGGCACGTTGTGCTCCTGGCATAAGTAGGAAATTTCTCGTGGGCCGATTGTATCAGCAGGCTGGGGAATGTGGGCTGGCTGAATACGGTGGGTTAAGATCGAAAAGTTCGATGCTTAGGTTAACCAGGCCCGACCCCATCGCCGGCAAGCCGGCCCCCACAGTTATTGCACAGGCCTCTGAACCTGCGCTGAACCTGTGGGAGCCGGCTTGCCGGCGATTGGGGCGCAAGGCGCCCCGGTTTCAATGTGGTTTGCTATTCGGACTGAACGGATACGGCTGCTGCCAGCGCTGGAAAATCGGCTTCAGCTCGCCACTGCGCACCAGCTCGGCCATGCGCTTGTCGAACAGGTCGCGCAGGGCCTTGGCCTGGTCATTGCGGGCAAAGGCCAGGTACAGCGGTAGTTCGGCCACATGGGTACGGCGGAAACGCTCGGGCTGGGAGGTCTGGCCGAGCACGTAGTCGACCTCGGTCTGCGCATCGATGTAGAAGTCCACACGATCATGCTCGAGCATCGGCAGTATGCCTTCGCGGCGCTGGACCTCGCGAAAGTCATGCACATCGGGCAGGTAGCTGCCGAAGTCGTAGCCACGCACCCAGGCCAGGCGGTACTGGCCTATGGTCTGCTGGGTAGGCACAGGCTTGCTGACCAGCCCCAGCGCGTAGATGTGGTCCATGTCGAAGTGCCAGCGCGGGTACAGGTTGTCGTCGTTCTCGTCCTTGTACGAGCCTACCCAGGCGTCAGCCTCGCCACGCTTCACCAGCCCGATCGCACGGCTGTAAGGCGCGCTCTGGGTCACCACCTTGACCCCGGCCGGCTCGAACACCTTGCGCAGCACGTCCCAGGCCACCCCGGTACCGTCGGCGTTGGTGTAGTCAAGCCACTCTTCGCTGACCAGGTGGATCTGTTTCGGCACACCCTCGGCAGCAGCCGCCCACGGGGCAAGGCTCAGCAGCATTGCCAGCAGCACCGTCCTCATGGCCATTCACACGCTCCCTGTATCAGGCAACCGCCCAAACCAGAACCTGCATCCCCAGCCAGGCAAACACCCCGGCCAGGATATCGTCGAGCATGATCCCGACGCCCCCATGCACATGGCGGTCGACCCAGCGGATCGGCCACGGCTTGAGAATGTCGAAGAAGCGGAACATCAGGAACCCCGCCAGCAGCCACTGCCAGCCTTCCGGCACCAGCCAGAGGGTTATCCACATGCCGACGATCTCGTCCCAGACAATGCCTTCATGGTCATGCACGCGCAAGTCATTGGCGACCTTGCCGCAAAGCCAGAAGCCGAACAGCATGCTCACGCCCAGCAACAGCCAATAGCCCCAGTCGGGCAGCATCTGCCACAGCGGGATGAACGGAATGGCCACCAGCGAGCCCCAGGTGCCCGGTGCCTTGGGCAAGGTGCCGGAACCGAAACCAAAGGCGATGAAGTGCCACGGGTTGCGCCAGACCGAAGGCGGAACGAACTCCGCAGGCACCTGGTTGGGGTGATCGGTCACGGTGTCTCCCTAAAATGTTGATAACCGCGTTGCCGCGGGGTGATGTCCTGGCCCTGCCGGTCGCGCAGGCTGACACCCTGCCCTTCGAGCACCCGCCCGATGACATGGAACGCCGCCAGGCCTTGTGCCTGCAGGGATGAAAGCTCGGATGGCGGCAAGGTGAACGCCAGCACGTAGTCGTCGCCACCGGTCAGCGCCGCCTGCACGGCAGCCTCGGCACCGAGTAACCCCTGCAGAGCGGCTGACACCGGTACCTGCTCCAGGTTCACCTCGAGCGCCACACGGGAGGCCTTGGCGATATGCCCGCAGTCGGCCAGCAGGCCGTCGGAAACATCCAGCGCCGAAGTGGCACGCCCGCGCAGCAGCTGGCCCAGGGCGAACTGCGGCGACGGCGACCAGTAATGGTCGAGCAACGGTTGCGCCAGCGCAGCATCAGCCTGGCGCTGGCCCAGCACCAGCGGCAAGGCACCCGCCGCATTGCCCAGCTCACCGCCCACACACAACAAGTCGCCCGGGCGAGCGCCGCCACGGCGTAACGCCTGCCCCGCCGGAACCCGGCCGAATACGGTCATGGTGATGCTCAGAGGGCCACGGGTGGTATCGCCACCAATCAGGCTCAGCTGACAGTGACCGGCCATGCGGTCGAGGCCGCTGGCATAGGCTTGCAGCCAGTCAGTGCTGACCTCGGGCAAGGTCAGGGCAAGGGTGAAACCGATGGGGGTGGCGCCCATGGCCGCCAGGTCGCTGGCCGCCACGGCCAACGAGCGCTGGCCGAGCAACCAGGGGTCGCACACCGCCGGGAAATGCACCCCGGCGACCAGGGTGTCGGTAGACACCGCCAGTTGCTCACCAGCGGGTAAGCTCAGCAGGGCGCAGTCGTCGCCGATGCCCAGGGCCACACCTTCACCGCCTTGCGCACAGGGCGCGGCGGCGAAGTAGTGGCTGATCAGCTCGAACTCACCCATGGTTCGCAAGCGCCAGGATCAGCGCTTGTTCGCCTTGACTTCTGCTTCGCGCAGGGCCGGGGCGAGCTTGTCCAGCACGCCGTTGACGAACTTGTGGCCGTCGGTGGCGCCGAAGACCTTGGCCAGTTCCACGCCTTCGTTGATCACTACGCGGTACGGCACGTCAACGCGCTTGATCAGTTCCCAGGTGGACAGGCGCAGCACGGCCAGCTCGACCGGGTCGAGCTCTTCCAGTGCAATGGTCATGCACGGCACCAACGCTTTGTCGATTTCGCCCTTGATTGCCGGGACCCCATGCAGGATCTCGCGGAAATAGGCACCGTCGACATCGGTGAAATCGTTATCGACCCGGAACTGCGCTTCGATCTCGTTCAGCGAATGCTGCGCCATGTGCCACTGGTACAGTGCCTGGGTCGCGAGCTTGCGGGCTTCGCGGCGCTTGGCGCTCTTCGATGGCTTGCCGGCATCCGCAGGTTTTGGATCGCGCGGGTTGAAACGATCGCTTTCGTCGCTAATCACTTGGCCTCCAACTGCGCCAGCAGGCTGACCATTTCCAGAGCGGACAGGGCAGCTTCAGCACCTTTGTTGCCGGCCTTGGTGCCGGAACGCTCGATGGCCTGTTCGATGGAGTCGACGGTCAGTACGCCGAAGGCCACCGGAACACCGAACTCCATGGACACCTGGGCCAGGCCCTTGGTGCATTCGCCCGCCACGTATTCGAAGTGCGGGGTACCACCACGGATCACGGCGCCCAGGGCGATGATCGCGTCGTAGGCGCCTTGCTGGGCGACCTTCTGTGCCACCAGCGGGATTTCGAACGCACCCGGGGCACGGATGATGGTGATGTCGCTTTCGCTGACACCGTGGCGTACCAGGGCATCAACGGCACCGCTTACCAGGCTTTCGACGACGAAGCTGTTGAAGCGGCCAACCACCAAAGCATAGCGACCTTTGGGGGCGATGAAGGTACCTTCGATGGTCTTCAGGGTCATTCCGATATTCTCATCTTCAAGAGCGAGGCCGCATGCTGGCGGCCTCGACAGGGGTATGGACTCGAGCTGGAGGGCGTCACTGCCGCCTCAAGTCACTCGGAGGGCACGTATTCTACAACTTCCAGATCGAATCCGGATATCGCGTTGAACTTCATCGGCGAACTCATCAGACGCATCTTGCGCACACCAAGGTCTCGCAGTATCTGCGAACCGGCACCCACGGTGCTGTAGGTGGTCGGTGCCTTGGCAGGTGCATCGCCGGCGCTTTCGCGGATGTGCGCAAGCAGCACGTCGCCGTCCAGCGGGTGACCCAGCAGCAATACCACGCCGCTGCCGGCCTCGGCCACGGCGGCCATGGCGGCGCGCAGGCTCCAGCGGCCCGGTTGCTTGACCAGCAGCAGGTCGCGCAGTGGGTCCATGTTATGCACGCGCACCAGGGTCGGCTCTTCGGCGCAGATCTTGCCCAGGGTCAGGGCCATGTGCACGTCGCCTTCCACCGCGTCGCGGTAGGTGACCAGGTTGAACTCGCCCAGCTCGCTCTCCACCGGTTGCTCGGAGACGCGCTGCACGGTGCGCTCGTGGATCATGCGGTAGTGGATCAGGTCGGCGATGGTGCCGATCTTCAGGCCGTGCTCGGCGGCGAACACTTCCAGCTCGGCGCGGCGCGACATGGTGCCGTCGTCGTTCATCACTTCGCAGATCACGCCGCTCGGCTCGAAACCGGCCATGCGCGCCAGGTCGCACGCGGCCTCGGTGTGGCCGGCACGGGCCAGGGTACCGCCTGGCTGGGCCATCAGCGGGAAGATGTGGCCAGGGCTGACAATGTCTTCGGCCTTGGCGTCCTTGGCAGCGGCCGCCTGCACGGTGCGTGCGCGGTCAGCGGCGGAGATGCCGGTGGTGACACCTTCGGCGGCTTCGATCGACACGGTGAACTTGGTGCCGAAGCCCGAGCCGTTGCGCGGCGCCATCAGCGGCAGCTTCAGCGTTTCGCAACGCTCCCGGGTCATCGGCATGCAGATCAGGCCACGGGCGTGCTTGGCCATGAAGTTGATGTGCTCGGGCAGGCAGCACTCGGCTGCCATGATGATGTCGCCTTCGTTTTCGCGGTCTTCGTCATCCATGAGGATGACCATTTTGCCCTGGCGGATGTCTTCGACCAGTTCTTCGATGCTGTTGAGCGCCACGCGGCACCCCCTTCTCAATCAGGATTTCAAGAAGCCGTTGGCGGCCAGGAAGCTTTCGGTAATGCCACTGCCCTTGCTCGGTTCGGCGGCCTTGTCACCCAGCAGCAGACGCTCCAGGTAACGGGCCAGCAGGTCGACCTCAAGGTTTACCCGACGCCCTGCACGGTAGTCGGCCATGATGGTTTCGGACAGGGTGTGCGGGACAATGGTCAGCTCGAACTCGGCGCCATTGACCTCGTTGACCGTCAGGCTGGTGCCATCGACGGTGATCGAACCCTTGTGGGCGATGTACTTGGCCAGTTCCTTCGGTGCACGCACGCGGAACTGGATGGCGCGGGCGTTATCGCTGCGCGAGATGATTTCGCCGACCCCGTCGACGTGGCCGCTGACCAGGTGCCCGCCCAGCCGGGTGGTGGGGGTCAGGGCTTTTTCCAGATTGACCTTGCTACCGCTCTTGAGGTCGATGAAGGCGGTGCGCTTGAGGGTTTCGACACTGACGTCGGCCCAGAAGCCGTCGCCCGGCAGTTCGACGGCGGTCAGGCACACGCCGTTGACGGCGATGCTGTCGCCGAGCTTGACGTCACCCAGGTCGAGCTTGCCGGTTTCGACGTAGACGCGCACGTCGCCACCCTTGGGGGTCAGGCTGCGGATGGTGCCGATGGATTCGATGATGCCGGTGAACATGGGGTCTTCCTCAAAAACGGTTTGCGCGGGGCAAGCCGGGCATTATACGCCGGGTACCGGCAGGGGGATGGCCGTGACCCGCCAGTCATCGCCCACTGCGCGCATTTCGGTAATTTTCAGCCGCGGCGCTTCGCTCATCCTCTCCAGTGGCCAGTCCAGCAGCGGGCGGGCCTGGGAACCGAGAAAAGTGCCGGCGACGAACAGCTGGTACTCGTCGATCAGGCCTTGCCGGGCGAAGGCGCCGACCAGGCCGGCACCGGCTTCCAGCAGGATTTCGTTGACGCTGCGGGCTGCCAGGGCCTGCAGCAACGACGGTAGGTCTACCTGGCCATTGTCACCCGGCAGGCTGAGCAGTTCGTGGCCGGCAGCGGCATAGCGCGGGTCATCTGCGACAGCGGTCACCACCAGTGCCGGGCCAGCCTGGAAGAACGGCGCATCCAGCGGCAGGCGCAGGCGGCCATCGACCAGCACGCGCAGCGGCGTGCGGCTGAGTGCCAGGGCGGTGGTTTCGGCATCCAGGCCCAGCTCTGCGCCGCGCACGGTCATCCGCGCGTTATCAGCCAACACGCTGGCGGCGCTGGTCAGCACCACGCTGGAACGGGCGCGCAGACGCTGCACCGCCGAGCGGGCGGCCGGCCCGGTGATCCACTGGCTTTCGCCACTGGCCATGGCGGTGCGGCCATCCAGGCTCATGGCCAGCTTGGCGCGAACGAATGGCAGGCCATGCTCCATGCGTTTGAGGAAACCGGGATTGAGTGCACGGGCCTCGGCCTCGAGTACGCCGCTGGCCACTTCGATACCAGCCTCAGCCAGGCGCCGCAGGCCCTGCCCCGCCACTTGCGGGTTGGGGTCCTGCATGGCGGCCACCACCCGTGCCACGCCGGCCTTGACCAGTGCTTCGGCGCACGGCGGCGTGCGGCCATGGTGGCTGCACGGCTCGAGGGTGACATAGGCACAGGCGCCACGAGCACGCTCACCGGCCTGGCGCAGGGCATGCACTTCGGCATGCGGCTCGCCGGCGCGCACATGCCAGCCTTCGCCGACCACCTCGCCATCGCGCACGATCACGCAGCCTACGCGCGGGTTCGGGTGGGTGGTGTACAGGCCCTTGCGCGCCAGCTCCAGCGCGCGGGCCATGTAGTGGGCGTCGAGGGTGGCAGCTTGGCTGGGCATGGTCACTCTTTAGCCGGCTCTCGAGCCAGGCGGTCGATTTCTTCGCGGAACTCGTCGAGGTCCTGGAAGCGGCGGTAAACCGAGGCAAAGCGGATATAGGCCACTTCGTCGAGCTTGCGCAGTTCGGCCATGACCATTTCACCCACCACCAGTGATTTGACTTCACGCTCGCCGGTGGCCCGCAGGCGGCTCTTGATATGCGCCAACGCAGCTTCCAGGCGCTCGACGCTGACCGGGCGCTTTTCCAGTGCCCGCTGCATGCCGGCGCGAAGTTTTTCTTCGTCGAAGGGTTGGCGCGTGCCATCCTGCTTGATCAGCCGGGGCAGCACCAGCTCGGCGGTTTCGAAGGTGGTGAAGCGCTCGCCGCAGGCGACGCATTCGCGGCGACGGCGCACCTGCTCGCCTTCGGCGACGAGGCGAGAGTCGATGACCTTGGTGTCGTTGGCACCGCAAAAGGGACAGTGCATGGTGGCAGGCAACAAAAAAAGGGAGGGCCATGGTAGCGCATCCCACTGGCAAGACAAGCCAAAGGGGTTAACATCCATGGCAAATCTGCCCGTGAAGGACTACCCCATGCATTACCGAGCGCTCGTCGTGCTGTGCTGCGCCGCCCTGCTCGCCGCCTGCGGCAGCGACAGGCCGAAGCCCGACACCCCTCCGGCGCCCACGCCAGCCCGCACGGCCAAGCCGGCCGCAGTACTTGGCCCGCTGCCGGCCTACCAGCGCGAGCTGAGCGGCACCTTGCTGGAAATCCCCGCCGGAGCCGATGTGGAGCTGGCCTTGCTGGTCATCGACGAACGCGACCGCCCACAACGCCTGCTGGCCAGCAGCAACCTGACCGGCACAGGCCAGGCCCTGCCCTACCAATTGCGCTTCAACCCAGAGGCTTTCCCCGCCGGTGCTCGGGTCGAGCTGCGCGGTCGCGCCAGCCGCTCTGGCCAGCTGATCATGCACCTGCCGCCGGTGCGCATTACCCAGGCCCAGACCCAGGCCACCGGCCCGCTGCGTTTCGAGAAGGCGCCATAAGTGGCGCCAGTCTCCCTGCAACAAGCACTCAGCGGCCTGATCGGCGAAGCGCGTCTTGTCATCAGCGAGCTGCCCGGCTGCGACCTCAAGCTGTGGCTGATCGACGACCAGAACATGGACCGCGCCTTCAGCAGCGAAGAGACCCGGCGCATTCTTGAAGAGCCTCCCTACTGGAGCTTCTGTTGGGCCAGCGGACTGGCCATGGCCCGTTACCTGGCCGAGCACCCGGAATGGGTAGCCGGCAAGCGCGTGCTGGACTTTGGCGCCGGCTCCGGTATCGCCGGCATTGCCGCCGCCCGCGCCGGTGCGCTGGAAGTGGTGGCCTGCGACCTCGACCCGCTGGCACTTGATGCCTGCCGCGCGAATGCCGCGCTGAATGGGGTTGAACTGGGTTACAGCAGCGATTTCTTCGCCGAGGACGATCGCTTCGACCTTATCCTGGTTGCCGACGTGCTGTACGACCGCGCCAACCTGCCGCTGCTGGATGCCTTCCTCGGCCGCGGGCGTCAAGCGCTGGTGGCCGACTCGCGGGTACGCGACTTCAGCCACCCGCTGTACCAACAGTTGGGCGTGCTGGAAGCGCTGACCCTGCCGGACCTGGCCGAGCCGCACGAATTCCGCCGGGTCAGCCTGTACCATGCCAGCCGCGACACCTTATAGTGGTGTCATTCACGAGTTTGCGAGAGTCGCGATGACCCAAGACACGCCTTACATTTTCGACGCTACCGATGCCACCTTCCAGCAGTTGGTTATCGAGAACTCATTCCACAAACCGGTGCTGGTGGACTTCTGGGCCGAGTGGTGCGCGCCGTGCAAGGCACTGATGCCGCTGCTGGCGAAGATCGCCGAGGGTTACCAGGGCGAGCTGCTGCTGGCCAAGATCAACTGTGACGTGGAGCAACAGGTGGTTGCCCAGTTCGGCATCCGCAGCCTGCCGACCGTGGTGCTGTTCAAGGACGGCCAGCCGGTGGACGGTTTTGCCGGTGCACAGCCGGAATCGGCGATCCGTGCCATGCTCGAGCCACACGTGCAACTGCCCGCTGCACCCAGCGCATCGCCGCTGGAGCAGGCCAAGGGGCTGTTTGCCGAAAGCCGTTTTGCCGAGGCCGAAGCACTGTTGCAAGCACTGCTGGGTGAGGATAACAGCAATGCCGAGGCGCTGATCCTGTATGCCCGTTGCCTGGCCGAGCGCGGGGAGCTGGGTGAATCCCAGGTGGTGCTTGATGCGGTCAAGACTGACGAGCACAAGGCTGCGCTGGCCGGCGCCAGGGCCCAGCTGACCTTCCTGCGCCAGGCCGCCAGCCTGCCGGAAGTGGCCGACCTGAAAAGCCGCCTGGCGCAGAACCCGCAGGATGACGAGGCGGCCTATCAGCTGAGCATTCAGCAGCTGGCGCGCCAGCAGTATGAAGCGGCGCTGGAAGGGTTGCTGAAGCTGTTCCAGCGTAACCGTGGCTATGAGAACGGGCTGCCGCAGAAAGCGTTGCTGCAAGTGTTCGAGCTGCTGGGCGGTGATCACCCGCTGGTCGGCGTGTATCGTCGCAAGTTGTCGGCGGCGATGTTCTGAGAATGCCGGGGCCGCTTTGCGGCCCATTCACAGCACAAGGCTGCTCCCACAGAGATCACGTGGCCGCCACGTGTTGCGCGGTCCCTGTAGGAGCAGCCTTGTGCTGCGAACGAGCTGCAAAACAGCCCCAAAATCCTGAGGGCCTTCACCCAACCCAGTGATACACCGGCGCGTCCACGCCACTTTCCACTTTCACCTCGCTGCAATGCCGCAAGCGCACCAGCAGCCGCTTGCCCGCCGCCGTACTCCCCGCCAGCCCTTCCAGTCGATCCAGCAACTCCGGCCCGCTCATCTGCCCTGCCAGACGCAACACCTCACGTGCTGCAATCCATTGCCCGTCATCCTGACGAGTTGTCGCAACGGTTTCCGTTGCTGCATTCTGCGCCACCGCAGGCAATTCAATCTGCCGCCCCAATTGCGCCCACTCTTCCGGCGCCAGCTCGATGGTCAGATCCACAGGCCAGTCACCAATCTGTCCACGAATTCTCATGCTGCATTCTCTGAACCAAAGTCAATGCCACCATCCTACCCCAACATGAAACCTGCGCCACGCAGGCTGGCAGCATGCGGAAAAGTTGTTATAACATAACCCAATCTTCCCGCCCGCTCCGGAGTCGTCCATGCGTCGCCTGTTGCTCGCCCTGCCCTTCGCCCTGCTGCCCCTGGCCGTGGCCCATGCCCACGATGATGACCATGATCACGACCACGCCCATGGCACCCTCGGCGCCCACGAGCATGGCGTGGCCAGGCTCAACGCCGTGCTCGATGGCAACACGCTTGAGCTGGAGCTGGACAGCCCGGCAATGAACCTGGTCGGCTTCGAACACGCCGCCAACAGCGACGCCGACAAGGCCAAGGTCGCGGCGGTGCGCCAGCAACTGGAGCAACCGTTGAAGCTGTTCGGCCTGCCTGCTGCCGCTGGCTGCAAGGAAGACCAGCAGGAACTGGAAAGCCCGCTGTTCGGTGATGCCCCGAAAGCCGACGATGGTGACGAGCACGAGCACGAGCACCAGCACAGCGACATCGGCGCCCATTACCAGCTGACCTGCGCCAACCCCGACAAATTGACACAGGTGGACCTCGCTCCGCTGTTCAAGGCCTTCCCGGCCACCCAGAAGATCAACGTTCAACTGATTGGCCCCAATGGCCAGAAAGGCGTGGAAACCACGCCGGCCAAGGCCGCGGTCGCGTTCTGAATGCGCCAGCCGTTGATCGAACTGCATGATTTGGTGTTTGCCTGGCCTGGCCAGCCGGCGCTGCTGGATATTCCGGCATTCCGCCTGGAGGCTGGCGAAGCCCTGTTTCTCAAGGGCCCCAGCGGCAGTGGCAAGACCACATTGCTGGGCCTGCTGGGCGGGGTGAACGTGCCGGGCCAGGGCCGCATCCAGTTGCTGGGCCAGGACCTCGGCCGCCTGGGCCAAGGCGCCCGAGACCGCTTCCGGGTCGACCACACCGGTTACATCTTCCAGCAATTCAACCTGCTACCGTTCCTCTCGGTGCGCGAAAACGTCGAGCTGCCTTGCCGCTTCTCGCGCAGCCGCAAGGCCCGCGCCGAGCAGCGCCATGGCAGTGTCGACCAGGCAGCCATCACGCTGCTGGCCCACCTGGGCCTGGACGACCCCGCCCTGCTCGCCCGCCGCGCCGACAGCCTGTCGATCGGCCAGCAGCAACGGGTTGCCGCCGCCCGCGCACTGATCGGCCAACCCGAACTGGTGATCGCCGACGAACCGACCTCGGCGCTGGATGCCGACACCCGCGAAGCGTTCATCCACCTGCTGTTCGGTGAATGCCGCGCCGCCGGTGCCAGCCTGCTGTTCGTCAGCCACGACCAGAGCCTGGCACCGCTGTTCGACCGCCATCTGTCGCTGGCCGAACTCAACCGTGCCGCCAAGCCCCGGGAGGCCTGATGTACCTGCTCCGCCTTGCCCTGGCCAGCCTGGCCAACCGCCGCTTCACCGCATTCCTCACCGCCTTTGCCATTGCCCTGTCGGTGTGCCTGCTGCTGGCCGTTGAACGTGTCCGTACCGAGGCCCGAGCCAGCTTCGCCAGCACCATCAGCGGTACCGACCTGATCGTCGGCGCCCGCTCCGGCTCGGTAAACCTGCTGCTGTACTCGGTGTTCCGCATCGGCAACGCCACCAACAACATCCGTTGGGACAGCTATGAGCATTACGCGAAGGACCCGCGGGTGAAATGGGCCATTCCCATCTCGCTGGGCGACTCGCACCGCGGTTATCGGGTGATGGGTACTACAGGCGACTACTTCAACCATTACCAGTACGGCCGCCGCCAGCACCTGGAATTGAACCAGGGCCGCGCGTTTGCCGATGATCCGTTCGAGGTGGTGCTGGGTGCCGAAGTGGCCGAGGCGTTGCACTACAAGCTAGGCGACAAGCTGGTGCTGGCACATGGAGTCGCCGCGATCAGCCTGGTCAAGCATGACGACAAGCCATTTACCGTGGTCGGTGTGCTCAAGCGCACCGGCACACCGGTCGACCGCACACTGCATATCAGCCTGGGCGGCATGGAGGCCATCCACATCGACTGGCACAACGGTGTACCGGCCCGTGGCGCCGGGCGCATCAGCGCCGAGCAGGCACGGACCATGGATCTGCAGCCTGCCGCAATCACTGCGTTCATGCTCGGCCTGAACAGCAAGATCGCGACATTCAGCCTTCAGCGGGAGATCAATGAATACCGCAGCGAGCCATTGCTGGCGATCCTGCCCGGGGTAGCCCTGCAGGAACTGTGGAGCCTGATGGGCACTGCGGAGCAGGCGTTGTTCGTGGTGTCGCTGTTCGTGGTGCTGACCGGCCTGATCGGCATGCTTACGGCGATTCTCACCAGCCTCAATGAACGCCGCAGGGAGATGGCGATATTGCGCTCGGTTGGCGCCAGGCCGTGGCATATCGCAGGGCTGCTGGTGCTGGAGGCACTGTCGCTGGCGGCGGTCGGGATCGCAGCCGGGCTTGGCTTGCTGTATGCGGGAATCGCCCTGGCACAGGGGTATGTGCAAGCCAACTATGGTTTGTACTTGCCGCTGGCCATGCCGAGTGTTCATGAATGGACGTTGCTGGCTATCATCCTGGGAGCTGCGCTGCTGATGGGCAGCGTGCCGGCGTGGCGGGCCTATCGCCAGTCGTTGGCCGATGGCCTGTCCATTCACCTCTGAGTGCGTGCAATGATCCAGTACCTCACGGCCTTCTTCGCGGGTGAACCCGCTCCCACGAGGACTACCACAAGCTTCAAAGCCTGCGCAGGACCTGTGGGAGCGGGTTCTGTGGGAGCGGGTTCACCCGCGAAGAGGTCAGTACAGGCAATACGGCTACTCCTGGTCATGCTGCTTTCGCTGGCATCGCCCACCTGGGCCTCGGAACCACGCGAACTGGACTGGCCCGCTCTCATCCCCGAAGGCGCCCCGGTCATCCCGCCCCAACTTGCGCCGCTGCACGACATGTCGCAGCTCAGCAACGCCCTGTCCGCCGAGTCCGCACCACCGGCGCGCCAGCAGGCACCCGACGCCCCGGTGGTAAAAAGCCTCGACGGCCAGCAGATCAAGCTGCCCGGCTACATCGTGCCGCTGGAAGTGAGCGAAGAAGGGCGCACCACGGAGTTTCTGCTGGTCCCCTATTACGGCGCGTGCATCCACGTGCCACCACCACCCTCGAACCAGATCGTGCACATTTTCAGTGAAATGGGCGTGCGCGTAGAAGACCTCTACCAACCTTACTGGATAGAGGGAAAGCTGCAGGTTAGAGCCTCCAGCAGCGAACTGGCCGATGCCGGTTACCAGATGGAAGCCGAGAAAATCTATGCTTATGAGCTGAGATGAGAACTGTTTCGAATTCGTGACGACGCTTCTTTGAGCTGGGTCAAACTTTCTGTTTAACGGCATCCGTACCATTGGACTACTCGATTACTCACGTCCTCTGGGAGCTTCCATGAACAAGTCCTTGCTCAGCGCCGCCCTCGCGGCCCTGGCGCTCGCTGCCCCTGTCGCCCACGCCCACCAGGCAGGCGATATCATCGTCCGCGCAGGTGCCATTACCACCGCTCCCAACGAAAGCAGCGGCGACCTGAAATTCGACGGCAACAAAGTCTCGGGCACCAAGGCGACTCTGGACAGCGACACCCAACTGGGCCTGACCTTCGCCTATATGCTCACCGACCATATCGGCCTGGAGCTGCTGGCAGCCACCCCGTTCAAGCACACCGTCGGCGTCAAAGGTCTGGGCGGCGGCCTGGACGGCAAGCTGGCCGACATCAAGCAATTGCCACCGACCCTGTCGTTGCAGTACTACCCGATGGAACCGACTTCCAAGTTCCAGCCGTATGCCGGCGTCGGCATCAACTACACCCTGTTCTTCGATGAAGACCTCAGTAGTGCACGCAAACAGCAGGGCTTCAGCAACCTGAAGCTGCAAGACTCGGTCGGCATCGCCGGCCAGCTGGGCATGGACTACATGATCACCGACAACTTGCTGGTCAACGCATCGGTCTGGTACGTCGACATCGACACCAAGGCCAGCGTCAACGGCCCGAGCGCACTGGGCTACAGCAAGACCAAGGTCGATGTCGATGTCGACCCGTGGGTGTACATGGTCGGCCTTGGCTACAAGTTCTGACCTGAACACTGCAGGGCGGCTTCGGCCGCCCTTGCGCGCTGCAGCCCTAGCCAATACCCCAGCGCCACCGCGCTGATGCCCATCCCAAGCCCACACACCGCTGCCCAACCCCAATGGGCATACACCCAGCTCGCCAGCACTGCCCCCACTCCACTGCCAAGCGAATAGCTGCACATGTAGGCGCCGATCAACCGGCTGGCCATTGCGCCACGCCCGGCCAGCAGCAGGCTCTGGTTGGTGACATGCACTGCCTGCACGGCAAAGTCCAACATCAGCACACCCACCCCGAAGGCCATCAGTGAATGCCCGACGAAGGCCGTGGGCAGCCATGACAGCACCAGCAGAACCAGCGCTACCCCGGTGGTGCGCTCCGCTAGCCCCTGGTCGGCCAGGCGACCGGCGCGCGCTGCCGCCAACGTGCCGGCAACACCCGCCAGGCCGAACAGACCGATCTCGGTATGGCTCAGCGCCAGTGGCTCGGCACTCAGGGGCATGACCATGGCACTCCAGAGCACGCTGAACGCAGCGAAGATCAACACGCCGAACAACCCGCGCTGACGCAGCAGCCGGTCGTGCCGGTACAGCCTGAACTGAGCAACGATCAGCGCCCGATAACCAGACCGCAGCGACCCCGGTTGCCCCGTGGGCAGGTTGCGCCACAGCACCAGGGCCAGCAGCATCAGCAGCCCCGCGGCAACCAGGTACACACTGCGCCAGCCAGCCAGGTCGGCAAGCCCGCCCGAGACCAGCCGCGCCAGCAGAATGCCCAGCACCACGCCGCTGGTGACGGTGCCCACGGCCTGCCCTTGCTGGCCGGGGGCGGCAAGGCTCGCGGCATGCGCCACCATCACCTGCACCATGACCGCCATCAACCCGGTGATGACAAGGGCCAACAGCATTAGCGCCCAGTTGGGCGCCATGCCTACACCAATCAGCGCCAGGGCCGAGAACAGCAGCTGCCCGAGTAACAGCCGCTTACGGTCGATCAGGTCCCCCAGCGGCACGATCAGCAACAACCCCAGGACATAGCCCGCCTGGGTCGCGCCAACTACCCAACCAATCCGCTGCTGCGCCACGCCCAGGTCAGCGGCCATCGACTCCAGCAGGGGCTGGGCGAAATACACTGTCGCCACGGCCATGGCGCTGGTGATGGCCAGCAGCAGGGTTATCCAGCGTGTCAGTGCAGGGTTCATCGGGCCGGCCTCGTCAATCTGGTTTCGAATTGAAACCACATGCTGGCTATTTAGCAAATGTGGTTTTAATCTGCAACCAGATGAACGCGAAAGGCCCCATCCATGCTCGATGAAAACAATACGCAATGCCCCGTCGCCCGTGCCCTGGAGGTGCTGGGAGACCGTTGGGCGCTGATGATCCTGCGCGACGCCTTCGATGGCCTGCGGCGCTTCAGTGAGTTTCAGAAAAACCTGGGGCTGGCGAAGAACATCCTCGCCTCACGTTTGAAGTGGCTGGTGGAAAGCGGGCTGCTGACGCTGCAGCCGGCTTCGGATGGCAGTGCCTACAAGGAGTATGTGCTGACCGAAAAAGGACGATCGGTGTTCCCGGTGGTGGTTGGCTTGAGGCAGTGGGGGGAGCGGTTTCTGTTCGAGGCGGGCGAGCTGCGTTCGGAGTTGGTGGATGGCGATACGGGGCAGGCGCTGGAAACACTGCAGGTGCGGGCCCGGGATGGGCGGGTGCTGGCGGTAGGGGATTGCCTGCGAAAAGTGGTGCGGCATCGATGATGGGGGTTGCTGCGCAGCCTATCGCCAGCAAGCCAACTGCCACAGGATCGCGTACTCGCCCTTTTGGGAGCTGGCTTGCCGGCGATAGGGGCGCAAAGCGCCCCCAAGAATTTCAGCCCTTGCCCAAAAGCCGCGCCAGCCCCTCGACCATTGGCGTCGCCTGCGGAAACTCGAACCGCGCCAACAAGCGCTGGTTATCCGCCCGCGAATGGCGAATGTCACCCGAACGTGCCGCCACATAACTGACCGCCGGCAAGCTACCCACCACCTTCTCAAGCGCTGCCAGCAACTGGTTGAGCGACGTTGCCTGGTTGAGGCCGATATTCACCGCCCCCTCCTCGACCTGCGGCTGCTCCAGCGCCTGCACCATCACTTGCACCAGATCGCCCACGTAGAGGAAGTCCCGGGTCTGCTCACCGTCACCGAACACCGTAATCGGCAAACCCTTCACAGCGCGCTCGGAGAAGATGCTGATCACCCCGGAATACGGCGATGATGGGTCCTGGCGCGGCCCGAATATATTGAAGAAGCGGAACACCACCGGCTCCAGGCCATGCTGGCGACGGTAGAAGTCCAGGTACTGCTCACTGGCCAGCTTGTCCACTGCATACGGGGTCAGCGGCGCCTTGGGGGTGTCTTCGGCAATCGACTCGCCTTCACCATTGTTGCCGTACACCGCCGCACTGGAGGCGAACAGCACCCGGCGCAACCCATGCACGCGCATGGCTTCGCACACGTTGAGAGTGCCGATGAAATTGCTCTGGTGGGTCCGCACCGGGTCCTCCACCGAGGCCTGCACCGAGGCCACCGCTGCCAGGTGCACCACGGCACTGCAGCCAGCCGCAACCTGCGTGACCAGCCCGGCATCGGCAACATCGCCTTCAACCAGTTCCAGGCGTGGGTGGTCGACCTGCAGGTTGCCCCGCTGGCCAGTGGAAAAATCGTCGAGAATGCGTACGGCGTAGCCTTTGTCCAATAACGCATCGCACAGGTGGGAGCCAATGAAGCCGGCACCGCCGGTGATCAGGATGGGGGCGTCAGCCATGGCGGTAGAACCGGTCCAGTAGAGGCGGCAGGCCGGCACGCCAGGCGCGCGGCTTGATGCCGAAGGTATGAAGGATTTTCTTGCAGGCCAGTACTGCGTGCTGCGGCTCTTCGCTGGCATCCGGCCGAGCGGCATGGGCCTGCGGCGTCGGTGCCTGCACGGCCAACTGGCGGTACTGGCCTGCTTCGGTAAGGATCGCCTGGCCCAGCGCCAGCGGCGTGGTCGCCTCGTTGCCGGCGTAATGGTAAGTGCCCCACAGCGGCGCACTGCAATCAAGTTGCTTGAGCACCGAGAGGATCACTCGGGCGGCGTCGTCGACCGGCGTCGGGTTGCCACGCCGGTCATCCGCCAGCAGCAGCTCCTGGGGTTGCTCGGCACGGGTCAGGAAGCGACCCAGCGCCCCGTCGATGCTTTCGTCGAGCAGCCAACCAAAGCGCAACAGCACGTGCTGCGGGCAAGCCGCGCGCACGCTCTGCTCGATGCGCCACAGGGCCTGGCCACGAAGGCCCAGCGGCATCGGCTCGTCCTTTTCGCTGTAGGCCGTGGCCCGCGAGCCATCGAACACGCGGTAGCTGGAAGGCTGCACCAAGGTGATCTGGTGGTGCTGGCACAGCTCTGCCAGGCGCTCCACAGCCCGTTCCTGCTGGGCAAGGCGCTGCTCACTGACCGACTCGGCCTGGAACCAGTCGAAGTAATAGGCCAGGTTGACCAAGGCATCGGGACGATGATCGTCGAGCAACTGAGTGAGGCTGGCCGGCGTCCAGCCGTTCTCGGGCGGGCGCGGCGCCAGGAATGCGATGTCCTCCTCGGCCCCAAGACGAATCAGCGCTTGCCCGAGGGCATTGCCACCACCCAACAGCATTAGGCGCATACGCATAGAGTCAGCAGATCCGGAGAGGTTGATTGAAGGAAAGGGGTCATTTTGCGGTTTCCGGGCGGGGAAGTCCAACACCGGCCCCTTTCGATGCCACAGGCGGTAGTGATTCCAAAGTTCCACATTTCAACACCACCACAGGCAGAAATCTCCTACGACATACCAGGAACGAGCTGACTTTCATGCAGCAGCACAACCGCATTGAATAGTTGACTCCCCCACTTGCCAGCCGGGGAGCTTCACAAAAACAAGTACAGGGAACGTTCAATGCCTCATTCGGAAGTTGCATACCTGGATTTCAGCCCGGAGCAAAGCAAGGCCATAACCTTTGCAAGCCAGACCATTGCTGACTTGGGTGGCCCGGAGGCCAAAGGTGTAGCACTTCAGGCTCGTATATTCGCCGATCAACTCGAGCGAGCCTTGAGTGAGGAACAGCGCGCGCTGTTACAACGCTTCAGTGAAGGCCAGCTATCTGCCTTGATGTACAGGCAGATGCCTTGTGCCAACGAGCCAATACCAGAGTACCTGCCAGATATTTCCGCCCTGGCGCAAAACCCTCGATGCCAATACCTTGCCTCCCGCAATCAACTGCTGCTGGAGCTCGTGCGCTACCGCAATTTCGCCTTCGATATAGACAACGATGGTAAACAGGTTCGCCTGGTCGGCAACTTCAAGGGCGGTGGCCGCGTCCCGCGGCTTGACGAAGACCCCTGCCTGGAAGTTGAAACCAGCTCGCATGCGGGCTTGCGCTTGGGGCCGCATACTGAAGCGCCCTACAACTGCTCGACAATTTCCACCAATGCCAACTCCCCTGCTCCCTCTGCACTTATTCTGACTGCGCGCTGGAACCCCGCCAATGAACCTACGTATGTCTTCCCGCTCCGGGAAATCATCGAACGCTTGGGTAGCCTGGACACACTTGCGCTGTCTTCAACGTCTTTCGACTTCACCCGCAGTGACTGCTTCGCTCCCGGACAGGGCAATGCAGGCAAAGCAGTTTCAATTCTGCAATTCGAGCCCAATGGTGGTTTCTCTGTTCGTTACAACAGCTATCGCTTCAGCCTGAATGAACGCGCCTGCAGCGCAGCGGCGCGCGCCTTCGACTCCTTTCAGAAAGCACTGGATAACGCACGACCACTGGCGTTTGTCCTGCAGCCTGACAGCGCTCTGTTGATCAACAACAGCCGGGCCTTGCACGGCCGCGACATGGTCCAGGACAACCGGCGGCTGCTCATCCGTCAATTCGGATACTCCCCCTTCGCGGTACCGTTGGTGCTCGCTGAAGACCCACTACTGGTGCGTGGCTGATCCCAGGAAAACACCCAATGATCGAATTCGACGTAACGCTTGTTCTGACGCTCGCACTGGTGGCACTGATGGCCGGCTTTTTCGATGCTATCGCCGGTGGTGGGGGCCTGATCACGCTCCCGGTGTTGTTCATTGCCGGTATCGAACCCTTGGCGGCAATTGCCACCAACAAGTTCCAGGCGGCTTCGGCTACGGTTTCGGCTACGTGCGCCTTCGCCCGCAAAGGCATGATCGACTGGCGGCGGGGCAGCCCAATGGCTGTCATGTCGTTTATCGGAGGGGCGTTGGGTGCCTTGTCGATAACTTACGTGCCCAAAAGCATTCTGCAGGCGTGCGTCCCACCACTGCTGATTCTGATAGCCGCCTACTTTGCCTTCAGCCCAAAGCCGAATGAACAAGCGCGCAAGGCAAAGATATCGACCAGCCTGTTCTGCGTGACGGTTGCACCGATCATTGGCTTTTATGACGGTATCTTCGGCCCTGGTGTCGGCTCGTTCTTCATGCTGGCCTGCGTGATCCTCCTGGGCCAGCACTTGATACAAGCTGTGTGTACCAGCAAGCTTTTGAACGCAGCCTGTAACCTGGGCGCATTGTCAGTCTTTTCAATCAGCGGGGCGATCATCTGGCCACTGGCCCTGGCAATGGCGTTCGCGGCTTTTGCGGGGGCTCAATTGGGCGCACGCTGCGCAGTGCACTTTGGCCCACGGCTGATCAAGCCATTGCTGGTCAGTGTTTGCTGCATCATGGCGATCAAGTTGCTGCTCGACCCAGGCAACCCGATTGGCGAGTGGTTACATCAACTTTTTCTCTGAAAAATACATCACTCGATCTCGAACAGGCTGTTACGCAACGGGCCCACGCTCAGCCGCTCACGCACATCGTCATCTATGCGTGGATCATCCGGCCGGTACAGTTTTACCTGCCGGTAGGCATTGATGCGATTGATCTCCTCACCCAGGTATTCCCACACCACCCGGGTGCAGGCCGGGTTGCGCCGGTCGCCGCTGGAGACGCCGGCCTTCAAGCCGTTCAGGCGGGTGATGCGGCTTTTGAAGCTGGGGATGAGGATGGTCTGGCTCATTTCGTTGAAGGTGAGCGACTCGTAGTCGATCAGGAACACCCGGTCCTGCAACTGGAACGCCGCGCCCAGGTAGCGGCAACGCACCTCGGCATGCTGGTCGGTGGCGCTGGAGCGCTCCTGGCGTTCCTGGCGCTCGAACAGGAAGCGGCCCCGCTCTTCCCACAAGTGCACCAGCGATACCAGGATCGTGCCCGGCACCGACATGCAGTTGGAATACTCGAAGTAGTAACCGCAATAGCGCGACAGGTTGCCGGCGTGTTCATGCAATGGGCGGAACAATTCACTGATAGGGTCGCCGGGCTGCTCGGCCAGCGGCGATACACGGGCGCCAATCAGGCGGGCGAACTGGTCGGCCGGCAGGCTCAGTTCGTAGTCCTCGACCCCGAAGAAATCGCCGATGCGCTTGAGGTTGTAAGCCGTCGGACGGCTCTGCCCGCTCAGGTACTTGTTGAACTGCGCGCGATTGATCGACAGCTGGCGGCAAACTTCGGAGATAGAGCGGTAGTGGCTGCAGGCCAATTTCAGATTGGTAGCGAAATGATCGCTCATGGCAGGGAACTCAGGTGACGCGAATGATGCCAGTGTAGCATCAAGTCGCATCAAATCAGAGCAACCCGCGAAATTGTAACCACTCTTGTCATAGCCAACCATGCGCCCCAACGAATAGCGGTGCGCCTGCCGTCCGCTGGTCTTTCCACACGAACAATAAGAATCGAGGTCATTTTCCAATGCTCGAAGTACTCAACGATTTCCTCTCGGGGAAACTTCTCATTGTGCTGATCGTAGGGCTGGGTAGCTACTTCACCATCCGTTCCCGGTTCGTCCAGTTCCGTCATTTTGGCCACATGTTCGGTGTGTTCAAGGAATCGCTGCGTGGCCAGGCAGGCCAGCTGAGCTCCTTCCAGGCCCTGATGCTGAGCCTGGCCGGCCGCGTGGGCGCCGGTAACATCGCCGGTGTCGGCATTGCCGTGACACTGGGTGGACCAGGCGCTGTGTTCTGGATGTGGGTCACCGCACTGGTGGGCATGTCCAGCAGCTTCTTCGAATGCACCCTGGCCCAGGTCTACAAGCGCGCCGATGGCGATGGGCTGTACCGTGGTGGCCCGGCCTACTACATCCAGCACGGCCTGAAGCTGAAAAGCATGGCCATCGTGTTCTCGATCCTGCTGCTGGTCACCTACGGCTTCGCCTTCATCGGCCTGCAGTCGTACACCGTGACCCACTCGCTGCAGAACGCCTTTGCCTTCGACCCCAAGCACACCGGCATCGTACTCGCCGTGCTGCTGGCCATCACCTTCATCGGCGGCATCAAGCGCATCGCCGCGGTGTCCGACCTGCTGGTACCGGTCAAGACCCTGGCCTACATCGGCGTGACCCTGTACGTGATCGGCACCCAGATCGAACACGTGCCGGCCATGCTGGAAACCATCTTCAAGAGCGCCTTCGGCCTCGACCCGGCATTCGGCGGCCTGCTCGGCAGCGCCATCGTCATGGGCGTGAAGCGTGGTGTGTTCGCCAACGAGGCGGGCCTGGGCAGTGCGCCGAACGTCGCCGCCGTGGCCGCCGTGAAACACCCTGGTGCCCAGGGCGTTGTCCAGGCCTTCAGCGTGTTCCTCGACACCTTCGTGATCTGCACCTGCACCGCGTTGCTGATCCTGCTGTCGGGCTTCTACACCCCAGGCTTCGAAGGTGACGGCATCGTCCTGACCCAGAACTCGCTGGCCGCCGTGGTCGGTGACTGGGGCCGCGTGTTCGTCAGCGTGGCGCTGTCGCTGTTCGTCTTCACCTGCATCCTCTACAACTACTACCTGGGCGAGAACAGCCTGCAGTTCCTCAGCCGCAACCGCGTGGTACTGATGGTGTTCCGTGGCCTGGTACTGGCGCTGGTGGTATGGGGTTCGATGCAGGACCTGTCGACCGTGTTCGCCTTCGCTGACATCACCATGACCTGCCTGGCCTTCGTCAACCTGGTGGCCTTGGCCCTGCTGTTCAAGGTCGGCCTGCGCGTGATGCGCGACTACGACGAGCAGCGCAAGGCGGGCGTCGACCAGCCAGTGTTCGACTCGGCCAAGTTCACCGACCTGGACCTGGACCGCAATGCCTGGCCTGCCAATCCGCAGGCGGAAACAGCCACTGACAAAGCGGTTGGCCAAGCCCAGACGCAGCGCTGATATCCTGCCCTGCCCAGCCGCCCCGTTCGCGGGCGGCTTTTCTTTCTCCGCTCATCGCTCCGGATGCTTTCCATGCGTGTAGTAAAGAATCTTCTCGTTCTCTATACCGGTGGCACCATCGGCATGCTCGAAACACCGGAAGGCCTGGCGCCGGCCGGTGGTTTCGAAGCGCGGATGCGTGAACACTTCTCCTGGTTGGCCGATGCGCCCCAGGTGCAATGGACCCTGCAGGAACTGAACCCCCTGCTCGACAGCGCCAACATGCAACAGCACAACTGGCTGGCGATGCGCGATGCCATCGTCGCAGCGGTAGAAGTGGCTGGCCATGACGGCGTGCTGGTGCTGCATGGCACAGACAGCCTGGCCTACAGCGCTGCGGCATTGTCGTTCCTGCTGCTGGGCCTGCCGGTGCCGGTGCTGCTGACCGGCTCGATGCTGCCGGCGGGTGCCGCGGACAGCGACGCCTGGGGCAACCTGTGTGGCGCACTGCGCCAGTTCGAACAAGGGCTGGAAGATGGCGTGCAACTGTACTTCCATGGGCAGCTGCTGCATGGCTGCCGGGCGTCGAAGCTGCGCAGCGAGGCGTTCGATGCCTTTGCCGCGCTACCGCGTCATCGTGACAGTGAGCGCGCCACGGCGATCCCAGCCGAACTTGGCTACAAGCACCCGCGCCAACCGGTCAACCTGGCGGTAGTGCCGGTGTTCCCGGGCCTGCAGGCCGGGCACTTGCAGGCACTGCTGGGCAGCGGCGTGCAGGGGTTGCTGCTGGAGTGCTACGGCAGCGGTACCGGGCCATCGGATGACCAGGCGTTGCTGGATGTGCTGAGCGCGGCACGCCAGCGGGGCGTGATGCTGGCGGCTATCAGCCAGTGCCCTGAGGGGTCGGTGGTGTTCGACACCTATGCGGCGGGTAACCGCTTGCGCGGGGCCGGGCTAATCAGTGGCGGGGGCATGACCCGGGAGGCGGCGCTGGCCAAGATGGTTGCGCTGCTGGGGGCTGGGCTGGATGTCGACACGGCAGAACGGTGGTTTGCCCTGGATCTGTGTGGGGAACGGGCCTGAGTGTTGCCTGGTCTGGCCCTATCGCCGGCAAGCCAGCTCCCACAGGGATAACACAAGGCCTGAGGCCTGTGGAGTACCTGTGGGAGCTGGCTTGCCGGCGATAGGGCCCTGACAGGCAAAAGAAAATGGCGGAAGGCAGCGGGAGTCGAACCTGCCCGGGAACGGCTGCCGTCCCCAACCGGGTTTGAAGCCCGGCCGCGCCACCGGGCGCGATTGCCTTCCTTGAACTCAGTGCCTGGCCTGCTGCTGGGCCAGGGCGCTGTCGGCGCGAATGTGACGCTGATCGGCCACCCTCCGGGTCAGGCCGATGCGGTCGAAGTACTCCAGAATCTGCACACTGCGCTTGCGACCGATGCCCAACATATCGCGAAACGCGGCAACCTGCACTATCGGCGTTTCACTGGCCTGCCCCAGCAGCAGCTCTGCCATGCGCTTTAGCGTCGCCTCGGGGTAGAACAGGTCGCGCACCACCTGGTGCACCAGGCCCAGCCGGGCCAGCTTGCGCAGCAACAGGCGCACATCGGCTTCGGCACAGTTTTCCTCGCTTGCAAGCGTCCTGACCCAGGGCGGATCGTATTGCCCCGCCAGCAACTTCGGTTGCAGACTCGCCCATAACACACTGTCGGCTTCACTCAGCTGGACCTTGTGATCAGGCAGATGCAACCAAGGCCCGCTGCTGGCAACGGCGCCGTCCTCGAGCAACTCATCCAGCAGGCTGACAAAAGCGGGCCGCTCCAGCGGCAAGGCAGCAAAACGGCGCAGGCGGTCGCGGTCCGGGCCGAGCTGGTCGGGCTCCTGTTCATGGAACAGTGCCAACTGCTCCAGCACCTGGCGCTTGAGCGCCTGCCACCGGGCACTGGCAAACAGCAGTTGACCCTGCCGCGTGGCAATCACCTGCACGTCTTCCGGCAACTGCCAGGTTTCGCGCAAGCGATTGAACTGCCGCTCCAGACGCTGCGGGTCGATCCCCCCTGGTGCGCTGGCAAGCAGTGCCGGCAGGGCCTGCTCCAGGTCCTCGGCATCGCGCAGCACCTGTAATTGGCGCAGGCGCTCATCGCTGCGACGCTGACGGCTTGGGGCGAACGGGTCGAGCACCTTGCCGCCCCCCAGGGTGCGCTGGGCACGCTGGTCGCGCAGTACCAGACGATCGCCGTGTACCGCCTGCAGCGGCGCGTTCAGCAGCAACTGGGCGAACATGCGCTGGCCCGCCGCCAGGGTTTCACCTTCGAGCAAAGCCACCCGGGCGGTTACGTCCTGGGTGCCGAGGTGCACGTGCACAGCGCTGAAATGTTCGAAGGTACGGGTCTCGCCCGGCAACAGGTTCAGCTCGATATCCACCCGCACGCTGGGAGCGTGCAGCCACTCGGGCACCAGCCAGTCACCCCGGCGCACCTGCTCCACCGTCAGCCGTTCGGCAGCGATGTTCAGTGCCACCCGCTGGCCCGCCTCGGCCACCAGCGCGGCCTGGTTCTGTGCATGCAGGCCACGCACCCGCACCGGTTTGCCGGCCTTGCCCAGCAACAGGGTGTCGCCGGCACTCACCCGCCCGGCCAGCGCCGTGCCCGTGACCACGACACCCGCACCGGTAACGGCGAAGGCGCGGTCGACGGCCAGACGGAACCCGCCACGCACGCTGCGCTGGCGTACGCGCTGTTGCGCGGCCAGCAAGGCCTGGCGCAGGGCATCGATACCTTCGCCGGTCACACTCGACAACGGAAACTGCCGTGCACTGGCATAAGGGCCCGGCGCCAGCAGTTCGCTGACCTGTGCCTGCACTTCGGCCAGACGGGTTGGCTCTACCCGGTCGCATTTGCTGATCGCCACCAAGGCCAGGGGGATCCCCAGCAGTTCGATGATCGCCAGGTGCTCTCGGGTTTGTGGCATCACCCCGTCGTCGGCCGCCACCACCAACAGCACCAGGTCGATACCGTGGGCGCCGGCCAGCATGTTGTGGATAAAGCGCTCATGGCCCGGTACGTCGATGAAGCCGGTCAGCGCTACCCCCTCGGTCAGCGCCGCATAGCGGTAGCCAAGGTCGATGGTCATGCCACGGGCGCGCTCCTCCTGGCGATGGTCGCCGGCTTGGCCGGTCAGGGCCTGGAGCAGTGCGGTCTTGCCGTGGTCGATGTGGCCGGCGGTACCAACGATCACTGTACCGGCCCCAATTGCAAGGCAAGCAACTGCGCCAGCCACTGGGCTTCGTCATCCAGTTGGCGCAGGTCCAGCCACAGTGCGTCATCGGCGATACGGCCGAGCACCGGCACCGGCAAGTCACGCAAGGCCCGCTCCAGAACATGCAGGCTGCGCCCGCGCAACTTCTTCGACACCTGCGGGCGCAGGCACAACGCCGCGCTCGGCAGGCGGGCCACCGGTTGGCTGCCACTGCCGATCATACCCAGCGCCGGTTCCACGCTGACCGCCCATTGCTCGCCGAGGCGGGCTTTGAGCTCTGGTGCCAGACGCTCGGCCTGGGACTGGATTTCGGCTTGGCTGCGGGTCAACAGGCGCAGACTGGGCAGGCGCTCGGCCAGGCGGTCGGGGTTGCGGTACAGCGCCAGCACCGCTTCGAGTGCGGCCAGGGTGATCTTGTCGACACGCAGCGCGCGCTTGAGCGGGTTCTTCTTGATCCTGGCGATCAGCTCCTTGCGCCCGACGATGATCCCGGCTTGCGGCCCGCCCAGCAGTTTGTCGCCGCTGAAGGTGACGATATCGGCGCCGTCAGCCAGGGCCTGGCGCACGGTCGGCTCGGCGGGCAGGCCCCAGCGGGTAAGGTCAAGCAGGCTGCCGCTGCCCAGGTCTTCGAGCAGCGGCAGGTCATGTTGGTGGGCGATGCGCGCCAGCTCGCCGGTGTGCACCTGGGTAGTGAAGCCCTGGATGCTGTAGTTGCTGCAATGCACCCGCATCAGCAGGCCGGTACGTGGGCTGATGGCGGCCTCGTAGTCACGGGCGTGGGTGCGGTTGGTGGTGCCGACTTCGTGCAGCTTCACGCCGGCGCGGGCCATGATGTCGGGGATGCGGAAGGCACCGCCGATCTCGATCAGTTCGCCGCGGGAGATGACCCCCTCCTTGCGGGCGCCCAGGCTGTTGAGCGCCAGCAGCACGGCGGCGGCGTTGTTGTTGACCACGGTTACGGCTTCGGCGCCGGTCAACTCGCGGATCAGGCCTTCGATCAGGTCATCACGATCGCCGCGCTTGCCGGTGGTCAGGTCGAATTCCAGGTTGAGCGGGTAGCGAGCGGCGGTCTGCATCGCCTCGATGGCCTCCTCTGGCAACAGGGCGCGGCCTAGGTTGGTGTGCAACACGGTGCCGGTAAGGTTGAACACACGGCGGACCTGGCTGCGTTGCTGTGTAGCCAAGCGTTCGCCAGTGCGGCCCAGCAGGACTTCAGCAGCCAGTTCGGCAGCGCTGAGCTGGCCGGTGCGGGCGGGGTCGCGCAGGTCATCGAGCAATTGCCGCAGGGTGGCGAGGACCGCGTCGCGGCCGTGGCGGTCGATCAGCGGGAGGCAGGCTGGGTGGCGCAAAAGGGTGTCGATGGAGGGCAGGCGTGGGGTGTCGCTGGCAAGGCTGGAGGACATGCGGTACTACCTTGGACTGATCCGTTGTCTGTACTGGCCTCTTCGCGGGTAAACCCGCTCCCACAGCGGCAGCGCAAGCCTCAATAGCTGCGCTGGCCCCGCGGGAGCGGGTTTACTCGCGAAGAAGGCGACTCGGTCTTACAGTGTAGACACTCTCCACTACCCGGGTGCGAGCATCAGGTTCGGTGCCAACCGATGAAAGCCCTCCTCGTCCAGGCGAATGTCCAGTGCCAGGCTGGCCAGGTCATCGGCCAGCGGCTCGGCCGCAGCATCGTTTTCCAGGTAATTCTGCTTCAGGTAGCTCTCGCACTCCGGGCAGCACTCCGCGCGCAGCGGCGCCTTGCCCGGCGCATGGCGGTCATCGTCAAGGCTGGTATAGCGCAGGTCCTTGCTCGACTCGCAGTACACGCACTTGACCCGCACCACATGCCATTCGCAGGCACACAGCGAACAAGCCAGGTAGCGCAGGCCATTGTGCTTGCCGCGGTTGCGCACCACCCCGGCCATCGCCGGCGAACCGCAGGCCGGGCACTGGGCCAGGCTGCCGGCAGGCTTGAGCTCTGGCGTGGGCAGCGCCAGCAACCAGCTGGACCAGGCCGCCTGCAAGGCCGCCCCTATGAACGGCACCAGCGCCGCAGGCACGGCATCGTACTGACCGGCAAGCAAGGCAATGCCCCAACCCTTGCGTTGATGGTCGTCACTGCTGTGCAGGGCTTGCAGCGCCTCCCCCAACGGACCACTGGTGTACGTGTCGAGATGCTCAAGCAAGGCTTGCAACCAGACCAGCCACGGCCCCTCACGCACCAGGCTGTCCGCCGCCAGAGGCGGCAAACCATGACTTATGCACAGGCGCTGACGCTCCTCGGCCACCGGCATGCCAGCGGGCGGGTTATTCACAAGCTGCTGCTGGATAAGGCACAAACGAGCCACCAGCTTCAGGTATTCGCCAAGGGCATTGCCCTCGGCCAACTGCTCCAGGCGCGCGGCGCGCAGTTCGAACAGGTTGGCGGGGGGCAGGTGCAGAAACGGCGGCATTACCGCCGACGCTTCGATCTGCCCGGGTTCGAGTATCGTGCTCAAGCGCTCATCCTTCTTTTCGTCCGTGATTGCCCGGCGTCTTGTCGCCGGTCACTTCGCGGTACCACAACTCATGGTGCTTGCGCGCCCAGGCGCGGCTGACCCAGCCATGCAGCATGGCGCCGATCGAACCTTTGATCCAGATGCCGGCGTAGATGTGCACGATGATGCTGAGGATCAGCACAAACGCCGCCAGGGCGTGGAGCAGCGCGGACAGGCGAATGACCTCGATGCCGAACAAATGGCTGAAGTATGCGCGCCAGATCACCACGCCGCTGACCAACAGAACCAGCATGCACACCAGCAGGGTCCAGAACAACAGTTTCTGCCCGGCGTTGTACTTGCCGATCGGTGGTACACCCTCCTCCTTGTTGAGCATCACCCGGTCCACGCGGCGCAGCCACAGGCGATCGTTGGCAGTGATGAAGTTGGCCCGCCAGAAACGCAGCACCAGGCCGAGGAAGAACACGAACATCGCCACCCCGATGAAGGGGTGCAGGATGCGTGTCCACGGCCCACCGCCGAACAGGTTGCTGAGCCAGAACAGTGCCGGATGGAACAGCGCAAGCCCCGACAAGCCAGCCAGGACGAACAGGATCGCGACGACCCAGTGGTTGCTGCGCTCGTTGGCGTTGTAGCGCAGGATGGGTTTGTTGTCGTTCATGGCCGCTGCTCCCCTTGCCCACCGGGCTTGGTCGGATCATAGACATGGACCGACGGGTCCACCTGGTGCACGCTTTCATCCGCAGGTATCGGATGTTCGTCCTCTTCCACCCGCTGTGGCCCGACCCGCACATAGTGGAAAAACCCGGCCAGCACCGCCGCGCCCATGGCAAGCAGCGCCAGCGGCTTGGTGAAGCCCTTCCACAGCCCCACCAGCGGGCTGATCACCGGCTGGTCCGGCAGGCCGGCGTACAGCTTCGGCGTGTCGGCATGGTGCAACACATACATCACGTGGGTGCCACCGACGCCATCCGGGTCGTACAGCCCGGCCTTGTCGTAGCCCCGCGATTTGAGGTCGACGATGCGTTCGGCTGCATGAACCTTCATCTCGTCCTTGGTGCCGAACACGATCGCCCCGGTCGGGCAGGTTTTCACACAGGCCGGCTCCAGGCCCACGGTCACGCGGTCGGAACACAGGGTGCACTTGTACGCCTTGTGGTCCTTCTGCGAGATGCGCGGGATGTTGAACGGGCAACCGGTGATGCAATAGCCACAACCGATGCAGTGGTCCTGGTTGAAGTCGACGATGCCGTTGGCGTGCTTGATGATTGCCCCCGGGCTCGGGCACGCCTTCAGGCAACCTGGCTCGGCGCAGTGCATGCAGCCGTCCTTGCGAATCAGCCACTCCAGGTTGCCGTCGTCGCGCTCGTGTTCGGTGAAGCGCATCAGGGTCCAGGTCTCGGCGGTGAGGTCCTGGGGATTGTCGTAGGTGCCGTGGTTGTGGCCGACCTCGTCACGCAGTTCGTTCCACTCCGAACACGCCACCTGGCAGGCCTTGCAGCCGATGCACTTGGTAGTGTCGATCAGCTTGGCGACTTCCTGCTGCTGGCGTACCGAAGGCGGTACGGTGGTGGTGGCCGAGCGGGCGATGATGTCTTGGCTGGCCATCAGAGTTTCTCCACTTTGACGAGGAACGACTTGGACTCTGGCGTCTGGGTATTGCCGTCACCCAGGAAAGGCACCAGGGTGTTTGTCAGATAGCCATGCCGCGTAGCCCCGGTGAAACCCCAGTGCAGTGGGATGCCGATCTGGTGCACGGTCTGGTTGTTGACCTTGAGCGGGCGAATCCGCTTGGTCACCACCGCCACCGCATCGATATGCCCGCGCTTGCTCGACACCCGCACCCGGTCGCCGGCCTTGATACCTTTCTCGTTGGCCAGCACCTCGCCGATTTCGACGAACTGCTCGGGCTGGGCGATGGCGTTCAGCCGGCAATGCTTGCTCCAGAAGTGGAAGTGCTCCGTCAGCCGGTACGTGGTCGCCGCGTAGGGGAACTCGTCGTGCTTGCCGAGGCTGTCCCACACCGAATCGAAGACCCGCCCAGCCGGGTTGCTGGTGGCCTTCTTGTTCTGCGGGTGCAGCGGATTGATGCCAATCGGCGTCTCGAACGGCTCGTAGTGCTCGGGGAACGGGCCTTCGGCCATCTTGTCGATGGCGAAGAACCGCGCCACGCCTTCGGGGTTCATGATGAACGGGTTCATCCCCGCCTCAGGCGGCGAGTCGACCTTGAAGTCAGGCACGTCTGTGCCGGTCCAGGCCTTGCCGTTCCACCACACCAGGCGTTTCTTCTCCGGGTCCCACGGCTTGCCTTGCGGGTCGCTGGAGGCACGGTTGTAGAGGATGCGGCGGTTGGCTGGCCAGGCCCAGGCCCAGTTCTGCACCTGGTGCATGCCGTACGGGTCGCTGTTGTCACGACGAGCCATCTGGTTACCCTGCTCGGTCCAGCTACCGGCGAAGATCCAGCAGCCGGACGCGGTGCTGCCGTCGTCCTTGAGCTGGCCAAAGCCCGCCAGTTGCTGGCCGGCCTTGATCACTGCGCCAGTCGGGTCGGTGACGTCGGTCACCGCCCAGCCGTTCATTTCCTTGGCCAGCTCCTCCGGGGATGGCTCTTCAGGGACCTTGTACGGCCAGCTGATGTTCATCAGCGCATCAGGGTAGGCGCCGCCCTCGGCCTGGTAGCGTTGGCGCAGGCGCAGGAACAGCTCGCTCATGATGTGAACGTCGGTGCGTGTCTCGCCCGGGCCGTCGGCGCCCTTCCAGTGCCACTGCAGCCAGCGGCTGCTGTTGACCAGCGAGCCGTCTTCCTCGGCAAAGCAGGTGGTGGGCAGGCGGATCACTTCGGTCTGGATATTGGCCGTGTCGACATCGTTGAACGGCCCGGCGTTGCGCCAGAACTCCGAGGTCTCGGTGGCCAGCGGGTCCATGATCACCAGCCACTTGAGCTTGCCCAGGGCCGCGGTTACGCGGTTCTTGTCCGGCAACGCGGCAATCGGGTTGAAACCCTGGCACATGTAGCCGTTGACCTTGCCTTGGCCCATCATCTCGAACATGCGCAGCACGTCGTAGGCCGGTACATCGAGCTTGGGCAACCAGTCGTAGCCCCAGTTGTTCTCTGCGGTGGCATTGGCGCCGTACCAGGCTTTCATCAGGCTGACGTGGAACTTGCCGTAGTTCTGCCAATACGACAGTTGCCCAGGGCGCAGCGGCTTGGAGGCGCGCTTGTCGATATAGGCGGCATAGTCCTGCTCTGCGTCGCCAGCCAGGGTCAGGTAGCCCGGCAGCGAGTTGGACAGCAGCCCAAGGTCGGTCAGGCCCTGGATGTTGGAGTGCCCCCTCAAGGCGTTGACACCGCCACCTGGCATGCCGACGTTGCCAAGCAGCAACTGGACCATGGCCGCGCTGCGGATGATCTGAGCGCCGATCGAGTGCTGCGTCCAGCCCAGCGCGTAGAGGATCGTCATGGTCTTGCCCGGTACCGAGCAGGTGGCGATCTCTTCCCAGATCTTCAGCATGGCGTCCTGCGGCATGCCACAGGTCATGCTCGCCAGTTCCGGGGTATAGCGGCTGTAGTGCTGCTTCATCAGCTGGAACACGCAGCGCGGGTGCTGCAGGGTCGGGTCGACCTTGGCAAAACCGTCCTCACCCAGCTCGTAACCCCAGCCGGACTTGTCGGCATACACGCGCTTGGCCTCGTCGTAGCCGCTGAACAGGCCATCCTCGAAGCCATAGTTCTCTTTGACGATGAACGACACATCGGTGTAGTTGCGCACGTACTCGTGCTGGATCTTGTCGTTGCTCAGCAGGTAATTGATCAGCCCGCCCATGAAGGCGATATCGGTACCAGTACGGATCGGTGCGTAGTAGTCCGCCACCGAAGCGGTACGGGTAAACCGCGGGTCGACCACGATCAGCCGCGCCTTGTTGTGCGCCTTGGCCTCGGTCACCCACTTGAAGCCGCACGGATGCGCTTCTGCTGCGTTGCCACCCATTACCAGGACCAGATTCGCGTTGGCGATATCGGACCAGTGATTGGTCATGGCGCCACGGCCGTACGTCGGGGCAAGACTTGCCACCGTCGGGCCATGTCAGACACGAGCCTGGTTATCGAACCCCAGCATGCCTGTTGCGCGGACGACCTTGTGGGTCAGGTAGCCAGCCTCGCTGGAGGCGGCGGAAGCAGCGAGAAAACCGGTGGTGATCCAACGGTTGACCGTTTGCCCCTGGGCGTTCTTTTCTATGAAGTTGGCGTCGCGGTCCTGCTTCATCAGGTCGGCGACGCGATCGAGCGCCTCATCCCAGCTGACCCGCACCCACTCCTGGCTGCCCGGCTTGCGTACCTCGGGGTAATGCAGGCGGCTCGGGCTGTGGATGAAGTCCAGCAGGCCAGCGCCTTTCGGGCAGAGGGTGCCGCGGTTGACCGGGTGGTCGGCGTCACCTTCGATATGGATGATGTTCTGTTTGACGTTCTTGCCCGCATCGCCCTGGCTGTACATGATCAGGCCGCAGCCGACCGAGCAGTAAGGGCAGGTGTTACGGGTTTCCTTGGTATGCGCCAGCTTGAAGTGACGCACCTGCTCGGCAAATGCTGGTGTAGGGGCCATGCCCAACGCCGCAAGGCTCGAGCCTCCAAGGCCGACGGCGGCGACCTTGAAGAACTGCCGACGGTTCAGGTCCATCGTGCACTCCTGATCAGGTGGTGGACGCACGGAACATGGCCGGCGCCTCTTGGTAGTCACGGTGGCGGCCAATTGATGGCCGCCAAGAGTTAAGACTAGCCAAGAATCGAGAAGGTGCGATGACATGGGTCAGTTGAAGGCGCTGTGTTGCCTGATTCGCGGGTAAAAACGCTCCCACAGGTACTGCACATGCCCGAAGCACGGCGCTATTTCTGTGGGAGCGGGCGTGCTCGCGAACACCGGCAACGCCGGTGCCATCCACCATCGGCCGATCAGCAAAGCGGCAGGTTGCGCACCACGTTCAGCGCCGCGCTGCTCTGCGCCACCGGCATGATCTCGATGGTATTGATGTTCACATGCGCCGGCTGCTCGGCAATCCATGCCACCGTGGCCGCGATGTCCTCGGGCAGGATGGCCTCCACATCCCGATACAGCGCCTGCACGGCATCCAGGTCACCATTCAGGCGCACCACCGAGAAATCGGTCCCCGAGCACAGCCCAGGCTCGATGTTGCTCACTCGCACGCGGGTGCCCGCCAGGTCGGCGCGCAGGTTGAGGCTGAACTGGCGGACAAAGGCCTTGCTGGCGCCATACACATTACCGCCTGGGTAGGGGTAGGTGCCGGCGATCGAGCCGATGTTGATGATCATGCCACTGTCGCTTTCCACCATCTGCGGCAGGATCTTGTGCGTGACCATGGCCAGGCCGGTGATGTTGGTGTCGATCATTCGCTGCCAGTTTTCCGCACTGCTTGCCTGGGCACGGTCCACGCCCAGCGCCAGCCCGGCATTGTTGACCAGCAGGTCGATCTGCAGCGAAGCATCACGAATCTGCTCGACCGCCGTCTCGAGCGACAACGGGTCGGTGACGTCCAGCGCCAGCGGAATGAAATTGACGCCCAGCTCGGCCTCCAGCGCTTGCAGCTTGTCCATGCGCCGGGCACCACCGATCACGCGGTAGCCTTTGCCGATCAAGGTACGGCAGATGGCGCGGCCAAAGCCCGAGGAGGCGCCGGTTACGAATGCGGTTTTCATCAGTTGTCTCCTATGGAAGGGTCAGGCCAGGTACTTCACGCCCAGGCTGGTGAACAGGCAGAGCATCGAGAACACCAGCGCCTTGCGCACCACTTCGTTGCCTTTGCGCAGGGCCAGCGCGCTGCCAAGGTGGTTACCGAGGATGTTGCAAGCCACCAGCGGCAACGCCAGCAGGTAGACGACCTTGCCGGCAATGACGAAGGCCACCAGGGCGCCGATATTGGATGCGAAGTTGAAGGTTTTGGAGTTGGCCGAGCTGGAGACCAGGTCCATGCGCAGCAGGTAATGGAAAGCGATGATGAACATGCTGCCGGTACCGGGACCGAAGAAGCCGTCATAGAAACCGATGGCCAGGCAGGTCAGGGGGACCACGGTGAACAGCATGCGCGATGACAGTTCGCGCTCTTCGACCGGGCGGTCCTTGGGAGTGAGGAAGATGAGGATGCCGAAGGGGATCAGCGCCAGGATGATCTTGCCTACGGTTTCCTGGGAGATCGACACGATCAGGTGCGCTCCAAGGTAGGCACCGAGCAGCGAGAATGGCACACCGACCAGCGCTACCTTCCAGACCATCTTGCTGTTCGCCAGGAAGTTGCGGATGGCCGCCAGCGTGCCGAGGGTACTGACCAGTTTTTCCTGGCCGAGGGCAACCTGGGGTGGCATGCCAACCAGCAGAAAGCCCGGCACCAGGAACAGCCCGCCGCCACCGGCAATGCTGTCGACGAAGCCGGCAACGAAGGCAATTGCCCCGAGCATGAGGATCGCCAACAACCAGTGTTCCGCCCAGAAAGCGCCTAACAGTTCCATAACAGTACGTCCATCGAGTCAGTGAAAGAGATCAGGAGAGAACTTCGTAGAGGTGATCGGCCCGGGCGAAGTGCACCCGGTTCAGGTCGTTTACTGCGAACAGACGCAGCAGCCAGCGGTCGGCACCATCGTTCTGTGGCTCGAAGCCATCGCGGGCATGCAGCACGCGCTGGTTCTTGAAGATCATGAAATCGCCAGGCAGCAGCAGGTGCGGCTCATCGAAGCGGCGGGTTTCCAGCACGCTGCGCAGGCTGCCCAGGGCCTGTTCGGCACGCAGGTTCAGGCCGTGGGTGTTTTCGCTGTCGAAGCGGCACAACCATTCGCCAGCGTGACCACGCGCCAGGACAGGCAACTCGGCGGTGCAACGACGGTTGCCTGTGAAGGAGTCCGGGCGACGGATTTCGAACTGGGGCAGGCACAGTTCGCGCACGGTCGATGCGGGTAGTGCTGCGACCACGGCATCGAGGTTTACCAGTGTGGTGCTGATGCGCGGGTCACAGCGCATACCGAAGAACGACAGGTACTCCGGGCAGCAGGAAGCGGTGCCAAGCGGCTCGGAAGAAAGCGGCAGGTCCGGGTTGTCCACATGATAGGAAAAGCGCAGCCGCGAACCATGGGAGCTCTTGTGGCTGGACGAACTGCGCGACGGTATGACATGGCGGAACAGGTGACCATCGTTCTCCCCTTCATAAACCACTGGGTTGATCCCCATCAGACTCTGCATGGTCAGGCTGACCAGGCAGGCAATGGGTGTGCTGCGCGGGCTGAGCACGCCCGAATAGGGCGTGGGCGGGATATCCCGGTCGCGCGGGCAGTTGCGCACGATCATGCTGGTCAGGTGCGGGTCTTCGACAAAACCGCGGATCTGCTGGCACAGCGCCTTGCCCAGCACTTCCTGCGCCTGATCCTTGATCTGTGGGTAAAGCTCTTTGCTCGTCTCGAAATCGAGCGGGGTGTTGTTCAGCAGGGTTTGCCAGGCGCTGGAGGTGACCCACGGCAGGCGGATCTCCAGTGCGGTCCGAGGCTCGGCCCCTTGATGCAGTTGTGCGCTTTCCATTTCGAGTGATATTCCATTGAGGCGGCTTGAGGCCGTTCGGTGTCGTGCTAAGCCGGGCAGAGGCGGCAGACGTTGTATTTTTTGAAGCCGTTCACAGCTGTGCGACGCCAGCGATTGACGCCGCTGGCCGCAATCGCACATTGCATCGACTCAATCATTGTAATTACAAAAATAAAATCGATTCAATTCATTTTCGATAGCGTAAACCTCCAGGATTGAATCGATTCAATCAACTCATTGATTTCAAAAGGTTTCTATCTATCGTCACGAGATACGGTGTACGACCGGCGAAAGGATCGCCTTTTGACGACGGGTGTCCGCTACGAACGCACAACAACCCAAAGCGACTCAATCAAGGTAATTTACCTGTACGAAAACACAATTACTTCCATCAGACCTTTCGTGCTAGGCTTCCGCGTTCTCGCAGATTCTGGTGCCATTTCTATGTGGGTTCCTCACTACAGCGACCTGGCGCAGCCGGTCTACCTGATGATTGCCGACGCCTTGGAACAAGACATTGGCAGTGGCCGGCTGGTGGCTGGCGAACGCTTGCCGACACTCAAGGATCTGGCCGAGTCCCTGAACGTGACCCCCGGCACCATCGGGCGCGCTTACGACGAAGCTGCCAAGCGCGGCCTGGTGGTAGGCGAAGTCGGCCGCGGCACCTTCGTGCTGCAGCAACGGCAGCTGCAAAGCTCTCCTCCTGCCCCGGTCGCACAGCCAAAGCCCGTGGCCGCCGAACGTGAGAGCGGCCAGATTGACCTGTCGATCATCAAGCCCAACGATGCCCACATGACCGACTGGCTGCGCGGAGCCATAAACGAGCTGGCCGCGTCGCCCGGCCTGGCGCAGGTACTCGACTACGTCACCGATGGCGGCCATGCGACCCACAAGCAGGCCGGTGCCGCCTGGATCCAGCGCTGGCTGCCCGAGGCGCGCTGGCAGCAGGTAGTTCTGACTTCAGGGGCCCAGCACGGCCTGCTGGTGGCCATCAGCAGCCTGTCGAAGAGCGACGATGTGGTGCTGTGCGAGTCGTTCTGCTACCCAGGCATCATCTCCCTGGCCCACAGCATGGGCCGCCGCCTGCGCGGCGTGGCCATGGACGAGCACGGCCTGATTCCCGAGGCACTGCGCGCGGCGTGCCTGGAGCACCGCCCTTCCCTGCTGGTGTGCGTCACCACCCACCAGAACCCGACCAACTCGATCATGCCCCACGCACGGCGCCAGGCCATCGCCGAGATCGCCCGCGAGTTCGACCTGTTCATCGTCGATGACGATATCTACGGTTTCCTTGAACCCGCACCGGATTACCAGCCACTGGCGGCGTATGCGCCCGAACGCTCGGTATACCTCACCAGCCTGTCCAAAAGTGTGCTGCCAGCACTGCGCATCGGATACCTGTATGCCCCACCGCAAACCCTCTCGCGGCTTTCGTCGATGGTACGCAGCAGTGTCTGGATGCCCTCTCCGTTGATGGCGCAATTGGCCAGCAACCTGGTCAACAGCGGCATGGCTGACCAGTTGGTGCGGGTGCAACAGGAGGAGGCGGCCGAGCGCCAGCAAATGGCCCGGGAGATCCTTGGCAAGTACAAGATCCGCAGCCAGCCCAACAGCTTCCATATCTGGCTGGAGTTGCCCGAGCCTTGGACAAGCGACGAATTCGCCAACCTGGCACGTAACAACGGAGTCACGGTAGTCAGTGGCAGCCAGTTCCTGCCAGAACGCAGCCACGCCAGCTGCGGCGTGCGCATCGCCCTGATGGCCCCCAGCCGCCAGGAACTGGGCTTTGCCCTGACCAAGCTGGTCAGCTTGCTGGACTCACCGGAGCCGCGGTTGTTTTATTGAACTGGACTGGTATTGGTGTAGCCGTGCCATTTTGGGGCACTATGCACCCGTTTCGCGACGCGAGGCCACTACAACAGGCACTCGGTGTCACAGGGTTTGATTTGTAGCCGTCAACAAAACAGGTGCAGCAGAACGGCACCAGCCAAGAACTGAGGGCAGACTGTCAAGTAAGAGGCATAACTTTAATCAATGACGCATGTGACTCTAACAAGGCCCGAGCATACTCGCTCGACTACAAGTCGATGAACACACTGAAATTATCGCCTTCCAGATATCGGACAGAAACCTGACCGCTAACATCTTGCCCATCTTCCGTTACAAACTTGTAATGGGACAGGAGAAAATCCTCCCGATAAACAATGCCTTCATCCCGCTGTTTCCCGCCCCACGCCATTATCAACCCGCCGGCAATTGCAACGAGGCCGGAGTTCGCTTGTATGTATTGAATCAGAGTAGGGCCTGAAAGCCGGTCATAATAAATAACCTCAGGACCGAACAGGAAGATGCCAAGGCCCAGTGCGGAAATTGCCAATCCAATGCCTATTAATACTCGACCGTAAAACGCAGCATCCCCAGCAGGCCCCTCAAGATGAGCTGCATATATCTCGGAAAAACCGGAGACATTGTAGTTTCGCGCCTCTGATTTCAGGTTTATTTGACCTAACAGGCATTCCTTCTCAGCACTTTGCATGATCCACTCCTTTAAAAAGTGAATACTAAGCGATCAGCATAGGAAAAAGTGCGCCCCACTAGAATTTCAGAAGTCTCTGACATTTACGGTCAGCGTTTCCTATAACCAATAAAGTTGGTAACTTCTTATAGGCACTTTTCCTGCTCAATGGGCTGCCGAGTTTCCCGCAATATCGCGAAGCTGGCGCCCTATCTTCGCCGCTTTCTTTTTAGAGGAAAGCCCGCACAGCACCACACTGTTTGCTCATAAAAAAACCCAAGACATCTGCCTTGGGTTTTTGGTTTTTTGCCAACTGCTTAACGGCTTGGATCAGAACGGAATATCGTCATCGAAGCTGTCGAAGTCAGCCGCTGGCTGAGGGGCTGGCTGCTGCGGTGCCGGGCGCTGAGGGGCCTGTTGCGGCCGTGGGGCCTGCTGGCGCGGCGCCTGGTTGTACTGTTGCTGCTGGCCACCGCCGTAGTTGCCGCCACCCTGGTTGTATGGGTCACCGCCCTGCTGCTGGTTCTGCGGACGACCGCCGAGCAGCTGCATGGTGCCGTTGATGTCGACGATGATCTCGGTGGTGTAGCGCTTGATGCCGTCTTTTTCCCACTCGCGGGTCTGCAGCTTGCCTTCGATGTAGCACTGCGAACCCTTGCGCAGGTATTCTCCGGCGATTTCGGCAACCTTGCCGAACAGCGACACACGGTGCCACTCGGTACGCTCGACCTTCTGACCCGACTGCTTGTCGGTCCACTGCTCACTGGTAGCCAGGCTCAGGTTGGTCACGGCGTTACCGTTGGGCAGGTAGCGGACTTCGGGATCCTGGCCACAGGTACCGACCAGAATGACTTTGTTAACCCCACGGGCCATAACGTTCTCCTAGGCTTCGCACGCCGAAGAGGCCGGGTTCACCAGGCGCTCAAGGGTCGTACGGTCCAAAATTTTCGTATCCAGTTTGATATAGATGGCGGCTTCTTCCGCCACCACGACGGCGTCGGTCACACCTGGCACAGCCATCAGGCGCTCGGTCAGGCCGGCTTCCCGCACTGCCTCTGGCGTCAGCGGCATGCGCAGACTGGTCACATAGGGCGGCTCGTTCATGCGCAAGGCAACAACCAACCAGATGGCACACAGTACCGCACAACCGAGGAACACCATGTTCAGCCCGCCATGCTGGAACAACCAGCCACCAAGGATTCCTCCCAGGGCAGCACCGAGGAACTGGCTGGTAGAGTAGACCCCCATCGCCGTCCCCTTGCCACCTGCAGGCGACACCTTGCTCACCAGTGAAGGCAGCGATGCCTCCAGCAGGTTGAATGCAGTAAAGAATACCACGGTGCCGATCACCAGTCCGCGCAAACCGTCAGCCCACTGCCAGAAGAATACCTCCACCAGCAGCAACACACTGACCGCCCCGGCCAACACGCGTTTCATCTTGCGCTTTTTTTCGCCATAGATGATGAACGGGACCATTGCAAAAAATGAGATGAACAACGCGGTCAGGTACACCCACCAGTGCTGCTCCTTCGGCAGGCCGCCGCGCTCGACAAAGGCCAGCGGCAGTGCGACGAAGCTGGCCATGAGGATCGCGTGGAGGATGAAGATGCCCACATCCAGCCGCAGAAGGTCCGGATGGCGCAGGGTCGGGCCGATGGCCTGGCGCGCCACACCTGACTCACGATGCTGCAGGATGCTGTGGGTATTGGGCACCACAAAGGCGATCAGCAGGATGCCGACCAAGGCAAGTCCTGCCGTGGCGAGGAACAATCCTGACAAGCCAAAGGCACGAGTCAGCAATGGGCCGACAACCATGGCGACCGCAAACGACAGGCCGATGCTCATGCCGATCATGGCCATGGCCTTGGTTCGATGCTGCTCGCGGGTGAGGTCGGACAGCAGTGCCATGACCGCAGCGGAAATCGCTCCGGCGCCCTGCAGGATACGCCCGGCGATCACTCCCCAGATGGAGTCGGCCTGGGCCGCCAATACACTGCCCAGCGCAAAGATGACCAACCCCAGGTAAATCACCGGCCGGCGGCCGATGCGATCGGAAATCATCCCGAACGGGATCTGCAATACGGCTTGCGTCAGGCCATAGGCACCAATGGCCAGGCCGATCAGCGCAGGCGTGGCACCGGCCAGGTCCATGCCGTAGGTGGCCAGCACCGGCAAGACCATGAACATGCCCAGCATACGAAAGGCAAAGACCAGGGCCAGGCCGCCAGCGGCGCGGGTTTCGCCGCCACTCATGCGCTCGTTGTGGGTGTCGTGCATGGATTAACCTCGTGTGAACCGGCGGCGATTCTATCAGTCCGACAGCTTGACGGCATCTACGCGACGCTTTGCCGCGTACTGGCAGGGCGCCGTATACTTCTTTGTTTATGCCCGCCGAGCGAGGCCGCAGTGGACAAGATCCTGATTCGTGGGGCACGTACCCACAACCTGAAGAACATCGACCTGACCCTGCCCCGGGACAAGCTGATCGTGATCACCGGCCTGTCCGGTTCCGGCAAGTCGTCCCTGGCGTTCGACACCCTGTACGCCGAAGGCCAGCGCCGCTATGTGGAATCGCTGTCGGCCTACGCCCGGCAGTTCCTGTCGATGATGGAAAAGCCCGACGTCGACACCATCGAAGGCCTGTCGCCAGCCATTTCCATCGAGCAGAAGTCGACCTCGCACAACCCCCGCTCCACGGTCGGTACCATCACCGAAATCTACGACTACCTGCGCCTGCTGTACGCCCGCGTCGGCACTCCGCGCTGCCCGGATCACGATATCCCGCTGGAAGCGCAAACGATCAGCCAGATGGTAGACCTGGTCCTGGAGCGCCCGGAAGGCAGCAAACTGATGCTGCTGGCGCCCGTTGTGCGCGAGCGCAAGGGCGAGCATCTGGCAGTGTTCGACGAGTTGCGCGCCCAGGGCTTTGTGCGCGCTCGGGTCAACGGCAAACTCTATGAACTCGACGAACTGCCCAAGCTGGACAAGCAGAAAAAACACAGCATCGATGTGGTGGTGGACCGCTTCAAGGTCCGCGCCGACCTGCAACAGCGCCTGGCCGAGTCGTTCGAGACCGCGCTCAAGTTGGCCGACGGGATCGCCCTGGTGGCACCGATGGATGACGAACAAGGCGAAGAGACGATCTTCTCCGCGCGTTTCGCCTGCCCGGTCTGTGGCCATGCCATCAGCGAGCTGGAGCCGAAGCTGTTCTCCTTCAACAACCCCGCCGGCGCCTGCCCTACCTGCGATGGCCTGGGGGTGAAGCAGTTCTTCGACACCAAGCGCCTGGTCAATGCCGAGCTCACCTTGGCCGAAGGCGCGATCCGCGGCTGGGACCGGCGCAACGTGTACTACTTCCAGATGCTGGGTTCGCTGGCCGCGCACTACGGCTTCAGCCTGGAGGAGCCGTTCGGCCAGCTGTCGGCCGAGCACCAGAAGGTGATCCTGCAAGGCAGCGGCAAGCAGAGCGTCGACTTCAAGTACCTCAACGACCGAGGCGACATCGTCAAGCGCTCGCACCCCTTCGAAGGCATCGTACCGAACCTGGAACGTCGCTACCGGGAGACCGAATCGGCCACCGTGCGTGAAGAACTGGCCAAGTTCCTTGGCACCCAACCCTGCCCAGATTGCCGCGGCACCCGTCTGCGCCGAGAGGCACGGCACGTGTGGGTGGGCGAGAAGACCCTGCCGGCGGTGACCAACCTGCCGATTGGTGAAGCCAGCAATTATTTCGGCGAGCTGACCCTGACCGGTCGCCGTGGCGAGATTGCGGCGAAGATCCTCAAGGAAATCTGCGAGCGCCTGCAGTTCCTGGTCAACGTCGGTCTCGACTATCTCACCCTGGACCGCAGCGCCGATACGCTGTCCGGTGGCGAGGCGCAGCGAATCCGCCTGGCCAGCCAGATCGGCGCTGGTCTTGTGGGGGTGATGTATATCCTTGATGAACCGTCCATCGGCCTTCATCAGCGAGACAATGACCGCCTGCTTGCCACCCTCAACCACCTGCGCGACCTGGGCAACACGGTGATCGTGGTGGAACACGACGAGGATGCCATCCGCCTGGCCGACTACGTGGTGGACATCGGACCGGGGGCCGGCGTGCACGGTGGGCAGATCGTCGCCGAGGGCTCGCCGCAGGAGGTCATGGACCACCCCGACTCGCTGACTGGCAAGTACCTGTCCGGCCGCAAGAAGATTGTCGTGCCGGCCAAGCGTACCCCGCGCAACAAGAAGCTACAGCTCAAGCTAAAGGGCGCACGTGGCAACAACCTGCAAAACGTCGACCTGGAAGTCCCGATCGGCCTGCTGACCTGCGTGACCGGTGTATCCGGCTCAGGTAAGTCGACGCTGATCAACAACACTCTGTTCCCACTGGCCGCAACTGCCCTGAATGGCGCAAGCAGCCTGGAGGCGGCGCCGCATGCCAGCATGGATGGCCTGCAGCACCTGGACAAGGTCGTGGACATCGACCAGAGCCCGATCGGCCGCACACCTCGCTCGAACCCGGCGACCTACACCGGCATCTTCACGCCGATCCGCGAGCTGTTCTCCGGTGTGCCGGAGTCGCGTTCGCGCGGCTATGGTCCGGGGCGTTTCTCGTTCAACGTCAAGGGGGGCCGTTGCGAGGCCTGCCAGGGCGATGGCCTGATCAAGGTGGAGATGCACTTCCTGCCGGACATCTACGTGCCGTGCGACGTGTGCAAGAGCAAGCGCTACAACCGCGAAACCCTGGAGATCAAGTACAAGGGCAAGAACATCCACGAGGTGCTGGAGATGACCATCGAGGATGCCCGCGAGTTCTTCGACGCAGTGCCGGCGCTGGCGCGCAAGCTGCAGACGTTGATGGATGTGGGGCTGTCGTACATCAAGCTGGGGCAGTCGGCGACCACCCTGTCGGGTGGTGAGGCCCAGCGAGTCAAGCTATCGCGCGAACTCTCCAAGCGTGACACCGGCAAGACACTGTACATCCTTGATGAGCCAACCACGGGCCTGCACTTTGCCGATATCCAGCAGTTGCTGGATGTGCTGCATCGCCTGCGCGACCACGGCAATACCGTGGTGGTGATCGAGCACAACCTGGATGTGATCAAGACCGCAGACTGGCTGGTGGATCTGGGGCCGGAGGGTGGCTCGAAAGGTGGGCAGATCATTGCCTGCGGTACGCCGGAAGAACTGAGTACGATGAAACAGTCGTATACCGGGCACTACCTCAAACCGTTGCTGGAGCGGGATCGGGCGTAAGGCCTTGGGGGCGCTTTGCGCCCCTTTCGCGGCACAAGGCCGCTCCTACAGGCGATCGCGTAATCTCTGGATTGACGCGTTCAAATGTATGAGCGGCCTTGTGTCGCGATAGGGCTGCAAAGCAGCCCCAGGCTTTTACATCTGCGACTGCAGGTAATTCTCGAGGCCAATGGCCTTGATCAGCCCCTGCTGCTTCTCCAGCCAGTAGGTGTGATCTTCTTCGGTATCAGCCAACTGAGCGCGCAGAATGTCGCGGCTGATGTAATCCTTGTGCAGCTCGCACAGCTCGATGCCTTTGCACAGCGCGCCGCGTACCTTGTACTCGAGCTTGAGGTCGGCCTCGATCATTTCCGGCACGGTGCTGCCCACTTCCAGGTCGTCCGCGCGCATGTCGGGGGTGCCTTCAAGCATGAGGATGCGACGCATCAGAGCATCGGCGTGCTGCGTCTCTTCTTCCATTTCGTGGTTGATGCGCTCGTAGAGCTTGGACAGGCCCCAGTCTTCGTACATACGCGAGTGAATGAAGTACTGGTCGCGCGCCGCCAGTTCGCCCTTCAGCAGCGTAACGAGGTAATTGATTACGTCCGGGTGACCTTGCATCGCCCTGCTTCTCCATGTGAAAACGTCTATGCCATATAGTGTGAACCAGCTTTTGCCTGGGGTCACTGAAAACCGCGCAATCAGAAGCAAAAAATCGGTTAAACAGTAGTGATATTCATTGAAAAACCGCCCAAATGAGGGCGGTTCTTCTTATCACTTCGACTTAGGCGAGATTGATGCCCAAGGCCTTGGCAACCCCTTCGCCATAGGCCGGATCGGCCTTGAAGAAGTATTGCAGCTGACGCTGGATCACATCTTCGCTGACGCCTGCCATGGTGCCGGCAATGTTGTTTATCAGCAGGGCTTTCTGCTCATCGTTCATCAGGCGGAACAGCGCACCGGCGTGGCTGTAGTAGTCGGTGTCTTCGCGGTGGTCGTAACGGTCTGCGGAACCATTCAGGGCCAGCGCAGGCTCGGCGTGGCGTGGCGACTGCTTCGGTGCATCGTTGTAGCTATTGGGCTCATAGTTCGGCGCGCTGCCATAACTGCCAGCGGCCATGGAACCATCACGCTGGTAGCTGTTGACCGGGCAGCGTGGTGCATTCACCGGCAGCTGCTGGTGGTTGGTACCCACCCGGTAGCGGTGCGCGTCGGCGTAGGCGAATACCCGCCCTTGCAGCATGCGGTCCGGCGACAGGCCAACACCCGGCACCATGTTACTCGGGCCAAACGCAGCCTGCTCGACCTCGGCAAAGTAGTTCAGCGGGTTACGGTTGAGCTCCAGCACGCCCACTTCAATCAACGGGTAGTCCTTCTGCGACCAGGTCTTGGTAACGTCGAAGGGGTTTTCGTCGCGGCTGGCAGCCTCGGCTTCGCTCATCACCTGGATGCATACGGTCCAGCGTGGGTAATCGCCCCGCTCGATGGCTTCGAACAGGTCGCGCTGGGCGTAGTCCGGGTCGGTACCTGCCAGGCGCGCGGCATCTGCCGGTGCGAGGTTCTTGATGCCTTGCTGGGTCTTGAAGTGCCATTTGACCCAGGTGCGTTCACCCTTGGCATTGATCAGGCTGTAGGTATGGCTACCGAAGCCGTGCATGTGGCGGTAGCCGTCCGGAATGCCGCGATCGGAGAACAGAATGGTGACCTGATGCAGCGCCTCGGGAGAGTGCGACCAGAAGTCCCACATCATCTGAGCGTTCTTCAGGTTGGATTGCGGGTGACGCTTCTGGGTGTGGATAAAGTCCGGGAACTTCAGTGGGTCGCGGATGAAGAACACCGGCGTGTTGTTACCGACGATGTCCCAGTTGCCTTCCTCGGTGTAGAACTTGACGGCAAAACCACGGGGGTCGCGCTCGGTATCTGCGGAGCCACGCTCACCACCAACAGTGGAGAAGCGCAGAAAGGTATCGGTCTGCTTGCCAACCTGTTCAAACAACTTGGCACTGGTGTAACCGGTGATATCGCGGGTGACGGTAAAGGTGCCGTAGGCGCCCGAGCCTTTTGCGTGTACGCGGCGCTCAGGAATGTTCTCGCGGTTGAAGTGGGCGAGCTTCTCGATCAGGTGGAAGTCGTCGAGCAGCAGCGGGCCGCGCGGTCCGGCGGAACGGGAATTTTGATTATCTGCTACAGGTGCACCACTGGCTGTGGTGAGAATCTTGCTCATGGGCTCTCCTTATCGGTCTTCAAGCGCCGGCTAATCGGCTCTGGAGAGAGTATTGACGAGCAAGGTTACAAGAACAAATGCATTACATGACTTGTATCAATAGAAATAAACAATAAACCTTGAAACAAAAAACCGGGCACTAGGCCCGGTTTTTTGTAGCAGACAGAACGTCTTACTCAGCAGCTTCTACAGCACCGCCGACCGGACGATCAACCAGCTCGACGTACGCCATAGGAGCGTTGTCGCCAGCGCGGAAACCGCACTTCAGGATGCGCAGGTAGCCGCCCTGACGGGTGGCGTAACGCTTGCCCAGGTCGTTGAACAGCTTGCCAACAGCGGACTTCGAACGGGTACGATCGAAGGCCAGACGGCGGTTAGCTACGCTGTCTTCCTTGGCCAGGGTGATCAGCGGCTCGGCAACGCGGCGCAGTTCCTTGGCTTTCGGCAGGGTGGTTTTGATCAGCTCGTGCTCGATCAGCGACACTGCCATGTTCTGGAACATAGCCTTGCGGTGAGAGCTGGTACGGCTCAGGTGACGTCCACTTTTACGATGACGCATGATTCATTCCTTACCAAACACTACGTTCGGTGATTACGACGATCAGGCGGTCGCCTTGTCGTCTTTCTTAAGACTTGCAGGCGGCCAGTTGTCGAGGCGCATGCCGAGAGACAGACCACGAGAGGCCAGGACGTCCTTGATTTCAGTCAGGGACTTCTTGCCCAGGTTAGGAGTCTTCAACAGCTCTACTTCGGTACGCTGAATCAGGTCGCCGATGTAGTAGATGTTCTCCGCCTTGAGGCAGTTGGCCGAACGTACAGTCAGTTCCAGGTCGTCAACCGGACGCAGCAGGATCGGATCGATCTCGTCTTCCTGCTCGACTACGACAGGCTCGCTGTCACCTTTGAGGTCGACGAACGCGGCCAACTGCTGTTGCAGGATGGTCGCAGCGCGGCGGATAGCCTCTTCAGGATCCAGGGTGCCGTTGGTTTCCAGATCAATGACCAGCTTGTCCAAGTTGGTACGCTGTTCAACACGGGCGTTCTCGACCACATAGGCGATACGACGCACCGGGCTGAACGAAGCGTCCAACTGCAGACGGCCAATGCTACGGCTTTCGTCTTCGTCGGTTTGACGGGAGTCGGCCGGCTCGTAACCACGACCACGAGCTACAGTGAGCTTCATGTTCAGGGCGCCGTTCGACGCCAGGTTCGCGATTACGTGATCGGGGTTGACGATCTCGACATCGTGATCCAGCTGAATATCGGCAGCGGTAACCACCCCCGAACCCTTTTTCGACAAGGTCAGCGTAACTTCGTCACGACCGTGCAGTTTGATAGCCAGGCCTTTCAGGTTCAACAGGATTTCAATTACGTCTTCCTGAACACCTTCGATCGCGGAGTACTCGTGGAGTACGCCGTCGATCTCGGCCTCGACTACTGCACAGCCAGGCATGGAGGACAACAGGATGCGGCGCAGCGCGTTGCCCAGGGTATGGCCGAAGCCACGCTCGAGAGGCTCGAGCGTGATCTTGGCGCGGGTCGGACTGACTACCTGCACATCAATGTGGCGGGGAGTCAGGAACTCATTTACCGAAATCTGCATGGATGCACCTATTTTCTAGCCCTTACTTGGAGTAGAGCTCGACAATCAGGTTCTCGTTGATGTCGGCAGACAGGTCGCTGCGAGCAGGAACGTTCTTGAAAACGCCCGACTTTTTAGCAGCATCCACGTCAACCCACTCAACGCGGCCACGCTGGGCGCACAGTTCAAGGGCTTGAACAATGCGCAGCTGGTTCAGCGACTTCTCGCGAACCGCGACCACGTCACCCGGACGAACTTGGTAGGATGGAATGTTTACAGTCTTACCGTTGACGCTGATCGCTTTGTGCGAAACCAGCTGACGGGACTCGGAACGAGTCGAGCCGAAGCCCATACGGTAGACGACGTTATCCAGACGGCACTCGAGCAGTTGCAGCAGGTTCTCACCGGTTGCGCCTTTTTTCGAGGCTGCAGCTTGGTAGTAACCGCGGAACTGACGCTCCAGAACACCGTAGATACGACGAACTTTTTGCTTCTCGCGCAGCTGGGTACCGTAGTCGGACTGACGGCCACGGCGCTGGCCGTGGATACCTGGGGCTGCTTCGATGTTGCACTTCGATTCCAGAGCGCGAACGCCGCTCTTCAGGAACAGGTCAGTGCCTTCACGACGAGACAGTTTGCATTTTGGACCAATGTAACGTGCCATTTATCTGTCTCCTGATTACACGCGACGCTTCTTCGGCGGACGGCACCCGTTGTGCGGGATTGGCGTCACGTCGGTGATGCTGGCGATCTTGTAGCCGCAGCTGTTCAGTGCACGAACGGCGGACTCACGACCTGGACCTGGACCCTTGACGTTTACGTCGAGGTTCTTCAGACCGTATTCCAGCGCAGCTTGACCAGCACGCTCAGCAGCGATCTGTGCTGCGAACGGGGTGGATTTGCGCGAACCACGGAAACCCGAACCACCGGAGGTCGCCCAGGACAAAGCATTGCCCTGACGGTCGGTGATGGTCACGATGGTGTTGTTGAAAGAGGCATGGATGTGGGCGATGCCATCAACCACTGTCTTTTTGACTTTCTTACGAGGACGAGCAGCAGGTTTTGCCATGTCTATATTCCTGGGCGATTACTTGCGGATCGGCTTACGCGGGCCCTTACGGGTGCGTGCGTTGGTCTTGGTGCGCTGACCGCGAACCGGCAGACCTTTACGATGACGCAGGCCGCGGTAGCAACCCAGGTCCATCAAGCGCTTGATCTTCATGTTGATGTCACGACGCAGGTCACCTTCGGTGGTGAACTTCGCGACTTCGCCACGCAGGGTTTCGATTTGCTCGTCGCTCAGATCCTTGATCTTAGCGGCTGGGTTTACACCAGCGTCTGCACAGATCTTCTGTGCAGTAGTGCGACCGACACCATAGATGTAGGTCAGCGAGATAACAGCATGCTTGTTATCTGGAATGTTGACGCCTGCAATACGGGCCATTCAGTGGGACTCCAATTGACAGCTACCTACGCCCCGGAAGCCAAGAAATAGGGCGCGAGATAATATCGCTGTAGAAACGAATAATCAACCCAGCAGCACACTAGCTGCTGGGTTTGAAGCGCAGATCACACTCAGCCTTGGCGCTGTTTGTGACGCGGTTCCGCGCTGCAGATCACTCGTACGACGCCTTCGCGACGGATGATCTTGCAGTTACGGCACAGCTTTTTCACCGATGCACGAACTTTCATTACCGACTCCTCGAACCTTAGGGGCGTATCAGCGCAGCAGACCGCTGCCACCGTAGCCTTTCAGGTTGGCTTTCTTCATCAGGGATTCGTACTGGTGCGAAACGAGGTGCGATTGTACTTGGGACATGAAGTCCATCACAACCACTACCACAATCAGCAACGAGGTCCCGCCAAGGTAGAACGGCACATTTGCTGCCACCACCAGGAACTGGGGCAGAAGGCAGACGGCCATCATGTAAAGAGCACCGAACATGGTCAAACGGGTCAGAACGCCATCAATGTAGCGTGCCGACTGCTCACCAGGACGGATACCCGGAATAAAGGCACCGGACTTCTTCAGGTTTTCCGCTACGTCTTTCGGGTTGAACATCAGCGCTGTGTAGAAGAAGCAGAAGAAAATGATCCCCGCACTAAACAGCAGAATGTTCAACGGCTGACCAGGAGCGATCGACTGCGAGATGTCCTGCAGCCAGCCCATACCCTCGGACTGACCGAACCAGGCACCCAGCGAAGCCGGGAACAGCAGAATGCTGCTCGCGAAAATGGCCGGGATTACCCCCGCCATGTTCACCTTCAGCGGCAAGTGGCTGGTCTGCGCAGCGAAGACCTTGCGGCCCTGCTGACGCTTGGCGTAGTGAACGGCGATACGACGCTGACCACGCTCAATGAACACCACGAAGCCGATAATCGCTACTGCCAGCAAACCGATAGCGACCAGGGCGAAAATGTTGATATCGCCTGTACGCGCAGACTCGAAAGACTGCCCGATTGCTCTCGGAAGACCGGCAACGATACCCGCGAAGATCAACATCGAGATACCGTTGCCCACACCGCGCTCGGTGATCTGCTCGCCCAGCCACATCATGAACATCGCGCCCGCCACGAAGGTGGAGACGGCGACGACATGGAAGCCCAGGCCTACAGAAAACGCCACGCCCTGGTTGGCCAGGCCAATGGACATGCCAATGGCTTGAACCAGTGCCAGGATAACGGTGCCGTAGCGGGTGTACTGGCTGATCTTGCGACGGCCAGCTTCACCTTCCTTCTTCAACTGCTCCAGTTGCGGGCTGACCGCAGTCATCAGCTGCATGATGATCGATGCCGAGATGTACGGCATGATCCCCAGTGCAAAGATGCTCATGCGCTCGAGCGCGCCACCGGAAAACATGTTGAACAAGCTAAGAATGGTCCCCTCATTCTGCCGAAACAGATCCGCCAGACGGTCTGGATTGATGCCAGGAACCGGGATATGCGCACCTATCCGATAGACGATGATCGCCATGAACAGAAAGCGCAGACGAGCCCAGAGTTCCGACATCCCGCCCTTACCGAGCGAAGAGAGAGCACCTTGCTTAGCCATTTATTCCTCGAACTTGCCGCCAGCTGCTTCGATAGCCGCACGCGCACCCTTGGTGGCTGCGATACCCTTGATGGTGACTGCGCGAGTGACTTCGCCAGACAGCATGATTTTCACGCGCTGTACGTTCTGGCCGATCACGTTGGCATCCTTCAGGGATTGCACGGAGATCACGTCGCCTTCCACCTTGGCCAGCTCGGACAGACGCACTTCGGCGCGGTCCATGGCTTTCAGGGAAACGAAGCCGAACTTCGGCAGACGACGGTGCAGCGGCTGTTGACCGCCTTCGAAGCCAGGAGCGATCGAACCACCCGAACGGGAAGTCTGACCTTTGTGACCACGGCCGCCAGTCTTACCCAGACCGCTACCGATACCACGACCTGGACGATGCTTCTCGCGACGGGAACCCGGCGCTGGACTCAGATCATTGAGTTTCATCGATTAACCCTCGACCTTCAGCATGTAGTAAGCCTTGTTGATCATCCCGCGGTTTTCGGGAGTATCCTGGACTTCTACAGTGTGACCGATGCGACGCAGACCCAGGCCCTTAACGCACAGCTTGTGGTTAGGCAGACGGCCCGAGACGCTCTTGATCAGCGTTACTTTTACGGTTGCCATGATCAGAAGATCTCCTCGACGCTCTTGCCGCGCTTGGCAGCAATGGATTCAGGAGATTGCATGGCTTTCAGACCCTTGAAGGTGGCGTAAACCACGTTCACTGGGTTGGTCGAACCGTAGCACTTGGCCAGAACGTTCTGAACACCAGCAACTTCCAGGACAGCACGCATTGCGCCACCGGCGATGATACCGGTACCTTCCGAGGCAGGCTGCATGTAAACCTTCGAGGCGCCGTGGGCAGCCTTGGTGGCGTACTGCAGGGTGGTGCCCTTCAGGTCAACCTGGATCATGTTGCGGCGAGCAGCTTCCATGGCTTTCTGGATCGCGGCAGGTACTTCGCGCGATTTGCCACGGCCGAAGCCAACACGACCCTTGCCATCACCTACCACGGTCAGCGCGGTGAAGGTGAAGATACGGCCGCCTTTTACGGTTTTGGCAACGCGGTTAACTTGAACCAGCTTCTCGATGTAGCCTTCGTCGCGCTTTTGATCGTTATTTGCCATAACTTAGAACTCCAGCCCGCCTTCACGAGCAGCATCAGCCAGCGCTTTGACGCGGCCGTGGTACTTGAAGCCGGAACGGTCAAAGGCAACTTGAGATACACCGGCGGCTTTCGCACGCTCAGCTACCAGCTTGCCAACCTTAGTGGCCGCGTCGATGTTGCCAGTGGCGCCATCACGCAGTTCTTTGTCCAAGGTCGAGGCGCTTGCCAGAACCTTGCTGCCGTCGGCCGAAATGACCTGGGCGTAGATGTGCTGCGAGGAGCGGAACACGCACAGGCGCACGACTTCGAGTTCGTGCATCTTGAGACGTGCTTTGCGAGCGCGACGCAGTCGAGTAACTTTTTTGTCGGTCATTTGCTAGGCCCTACTTCTTCTTGGCTTCTTTACGACGGACTACTTCGTCCGCGTAACGCACACCCTTGCCTTTGTAAGGCTCTGGCGGACGGAAGTCGCGGATTTCAGCGGCCACCTGACCTACCAGCTGCTTGTCGATACCCTTGATCAGGATGTCGGTCTGGCTTGGGGTTTCAGCGGTGATACCGGCTGGCAGTTCGTAGTCCACTGGGTGCGAGAAGCCCAGGGCCAGGTTCAGGACGGTGCCCTTGGCCTGTGCCTTGTAACCAACACCGACCAGCTGGAGCTTGCGCTCGAAGCCTTGGCTTACGCCCTGGACCATGTTGTTCACCAGGGCACGGGTGGTACCGGCCATGGCGCGAGCTTGCTGGTCACCGTTGCGAGCGACGAAACGCAGCTCGCCAGACTCTTCGGTAACTTCAACAGACGAGTGAACGTTCAGTTCGAGAGTGCCTTTGGCACCCTTCACCGAAAGCTGCTGACCGGCGAATTTGACTTCGACGCCTGCTGGCAGCTTAACGGGGTTCTTAGCGACGCGAGACATGCCTATCTCCCCTTAGAACACTGTGCACAGAACTTCGCCGCCGACACCGGCAGCGCGTGCAGCGCGATCAGTCATCACACCTTTGTTGGTGGAGACGATAGACACGCCCAGACCGCCACGTACTTTCGGCAGCTCTGCGACGGACTTGTACTGGCGCAGACCTGGACGGCTGGAGCGCTTCAGTTCCTCGATGACCGGACGGCCTTCGAAGTACTTCAGTTCGATCGACAGGGAAGGCTTGGCCTCACCAGTTACCTGGTAGCCGGCGATGTAACCTTCGTCTTTCAGAACTTTGGCAACCGCGACCTTCAGGGTGGAGGAAGGCATGCTTACGACGGACTTTTCAGCCATCTGGGCATTACGGATGCGAGTTAGCATGTCCGCTAACGGGTCCTGCATACTCATGGGCTAGATGCTCCTGATACAAGAATTATTAGCCTTGCGGCTATCACAACCACCCGAGCGGACAGGGCAAAAAACCCAGGCTCAGGTGAGCCGGTCATTCTAGACACAAGGCAGAAACGAAACAAGCCCCATATAGGGGCTTGTTTGTTGGCGGCGTCACCGGCGGTCGGAAGATTGCTCCCCTTCCGCCGGGTTCCTGCCTGCAGCGATTACCAGGAGGCCTTGACCAGACCTGGTACGTCACCGCGCATTGCAGCTTGACGCAGCATGTTACGGCCCAGGCCGAACTTACGGTATACACCGTGAGGACGACCGGTCAGGCGGCAACGGTTGCGCAGACGCGAAGCGGAGGCATCACGTGGCTGCTTCTGCAGGGCGACAACGGCAGCGAAACGCTCTTCAGGAGAGGCGTTCAGGTTGACGATGGTCGCTTTCAGCTCGGCACGCTTTTTGGCGTACTTGGCTACCGTGAGCTGACGCTTCAGCTCGCGGTTTTTCATGCTCTTCTTGGCCATTTTCCTACTCCAATCAGTTGCGGAACGGGAACTTGAAAGCACGCAGCAGAGCGCGGCCTTCGTCGTCCGAACGAGCAGTGGTGGTCAGGGTGATGTCCAAACCGCGCAGAGCATCGATCTTGTCGTAGTCGATTTCCGGGAAGATGATCTGCTCTTTCACGCCCATGCTGTAGTTGCCACGGCCATCGAAGGACTTGGCATTCAGGCCGCGGAAGTCGCGAACCCGAGGCAGGGAGATCGCCAGCAGGCGGTCCAGGAATTCGTACATCTTGTCGCGACGCAGGGTCACCTTGACACCGATCGGCCAGCCTTCACGGACTTTGAAGCCCGCGATGGATTTACGAGCGAAAGTCACGACCGGCTTTTGACCGGTGATCTTTTCCAGGTCGGCAACAGCGTGCTCGATGACTTTCTTGTCGCCGATCGCTTCGCCCAGACCCATGTTCAGGGTGATCTTGGTAACGCGCGGAACTTCCATCACGTTCGACAGCTTAAGTTCTTCCTTAAGCTTGGGAGCGATTTCGTTCCGGTAAATCTCTTTCAGTCGTGCCATGGTCTTCTACCTAGCAGTGTTCAAGCATCAACCGCTTTTTGGGTCGACTTGAAGACACGAATTTTTTTACCGTCTTCTACTTTGAAACCAACGCGGTCAGCCTTGTTGGTTTCACCGTTGAAGATGGCAACGTTGGAAGCGTGCAGAGGCGCTTCTTTTTCGACGATACCGCCCTGTACGCCCGCCATCGGGTTAGGCTTGGTATGACGCTTGACCAGGTTCACGCCACCAACAACCAGACGGTTGTCAGCCAGAACCTTCAGCACCTTACCGCGCTTACCTTTGTCTTTGCCGGCGATCACGATGATCTCGTCGTCACGACGAATCTTTTGCATGTCGGATCTCCTTACAGCACTTCAGGGGCGAGCGAGACGATCTTCATGAACTTCTCGGTACGAAGTTCACGGGTCACTGGCCCGAAGATGCGAGTGCCGATCGGCTCTTGCTTGTTGTTCAGCAGAACAGCAGCGTTGCCGTCGAAACGAATGATGGAACCGTCAGCGCGACGAACACCGTGACGGGTGCGCACGACAACAGCAGTCATCACTTGGCCTTTCTTGACCTTACCGCGCGGAATCGCTTCCTTGACGGTTACCTTGATGATGTCACCGATGCCGGCGTAACGGCGGTGCGAACCGCCGAGCACCTTGATGCACATGACGCGACGAGCGCCGCTGTTATCGGCCACATCGAGCATGGATTGAGTCTGAATCATAAAATTTCTCCGACCCTTCGCCCTTAGACTTCAACAGCGCGTTCGAGGACTTCAACCAGTGCCCAGGACTTGGTCTTGGCCAGCGGACGGGTTTCACGGATGGAAACCTTGTCGCCGATCTTGCACTGGTTGGCTTCGTCGTGCGCGTGCAGCTTAGTCGAACGCTTAACGTATTTACCGTAGATCGGGTGCTTGACGCGACGCTCGATCAGAACGGTGATGGTCTTGTCCATTTTGTCGCTGACGACACGGCCAGTCAGCGTACGGACGGTTTTTTCAGCTTCAGCCATGATCACTTACCTGCCTGCTGGTTGAGCACAGTTTTCACGCGAGCGATGTCACGCTTAACTTGCGAGAGCAGGTGCGACTGCCCCAACTGGCCAGTTGCTTTCTGCATACGCAGATTGAACTGGTCGCGCAGCAAGCCGAGCAGTTGCTCATTCAGTTGCTGTGCCGATTTTTCACGAAGTTCATTCGCTTTCATCACATCACCGTCCGCTTAACAAAGGAGGTGGCGAGAGGCAGCTTTGCAGCAGCCAGGGCGAAAGCTTCGCGCGCCAGCTCTTCAGAAACACCCTCGATTTCATACAGGACTTTGCCTGGCTGAATCTGGGCAACCCAGTATTCCACGGAACCCTTACCTTTACCCATACGAACCTCGAGAGGCTTCTTGGAGATCGGCTTGTCCGGGAACACACGGATCCAGATCTTGCCGCCACGTTTTACGTGACGGGTCAGCGCACGACGTGCGGACTCGATCTGGCGAGCGGTGAGGCGACCGCGAGCAACAGCTTTCAGGGCGAATTCGCCGAAGCTGACTTTGCTACCGCGCAGTGCCAGACCACGGTTGTGGCCGGTCATCTGCTTGCGGAATTTTGTACGCTTTGGTTGCAACATTTGGCGTACCCCTTACTTAGCAGCTTTTTTACGAGGCGCTGGTGCTTGTGGTTTCAGTTCTTCTTGGCGACCACCAATAACTTCGCCTTTGAAGATCCAAACCTTCACACCGATCACACCGTAAGTGGTGTGAGCTTCGTAGGTGTTGTAGTCGATATCGGCACGCAGGGTGTGCAGAGGCACACGACCTTCGCGATACCACTCGGTACGAGCAATCTCAGCACCGCCGAGACGACCGCTCACCTGGATCTTGATGCCCTTGGCACCAATACGCATGGCGTTCTGTACGGCGCGCTTCATGGCGCGACGGAACATTACGCGGCGTTCCAGCTGCTGAGCTACGCTCTGCGCAACCAGCATAGCGTCGAGTTCCGGCTTGCGGATCTCTTCGATGTTGATGTGCACAGGCACACCCATCTGCTTGGTCAGGTCCTGACGCAGCTTCTCGACATCTTCACCTTTCTTACCGATAACGATACCGGGACGAGCGGTGTGGATGGTGATGCGTGCAGTTTGAGCCGGACGATGAATATCGATACGGCTTACGGACGCGCTTTTTAGTTTGTCTTGGAGGTACTCACGCGTTTTCAGATCCTTCAACAGGTAATCTGCGTAAGTAGCACCGTCTGCGTACCAGACGGAGGTGTGCTCCTTGACGATTCCCAGGCGAATGCCAGTGGGATGTACTTTCTGACCCATCTGATCGACTCCGTTACTTGTCCGCAACCTTGACAGTGATATGGCAAGACCGCTTGACGATGCGATCAGCACGGCCTTTGGCACGTGGCATGATGCGCTTCAGCGAACGCCCTTCGTTGACGAAGACGGTGGAGACCTTCAGGTCATCAACGTCTGCGCCTTCGTTGTGTTCGGCGTTGGCAACGGCCGACTCGAGGACTTTCTTCATGATTTCAGCGGCTTTTTTGCTGCTGAAGGCCAACAGGTTGAGCGCTTCGCCCACCTTCTTCCCGCGGATCTGGTCGGCGACCAAGCGGGCTTTCTGGGCGGAGATGCGAGCGCCCGACAACTTAGCGGCTACTTCCATTTCCTTACCCCTTAACGCTTGGCTTTCTTGTCAGCCACGTGCCCGCGGTAGGTGCGGGTACCGGCGAACTCGCCCAGTTTGTGGCCGACCATGTCTTCGTTCACCAGAACTGGAACATGTTGACGACCGTTGTGTACCGCGATGGTCAGACCGACCATTTGTGGCAGGATCATCGAACGGCGCGACCAGGTTTTAACTGGCTTGCGATCGTTCTTCTCCACCGCCACTTCGACCTTCTTCAACAGGTGAAGATCGATAAAAGGACCTTTTTTCAGAGAACGTGGCACTGTCGTATCCCTCTAGTTACTTGCGACGACGGACGATCATGTTGTCGGTACGCTTATTACCACGGGTCTTCGCACCCTTGGTTGGGAAGCCCCATGGCGATACCGGATGACGACCACCGGAGGTACGACCTTCACCACCACCATGTGGGTGGTCAACCGGGTTCATGGCAACACCACGAACGGTTGGGCGAACGCCGCGCCAGCGTTTGGCACCAGCTTTACCCAGCGAACGCAGGCTGTGCTCGGAGTTCGAGACTTCGCCCAGGGTCGCACGGCACTCAGCCAGGACTTTACGCATTTCACCAGAGCGCAGACGCAGGGTCACGTAGACACCTTCGCGAGCGATCAGCTGAGCCGAGGCACCAGCGGAACGAGCGATCTGAGCACCTTTACCCGGCTTCAGTTCGATGCCGTGAATGGTGCTACCTACTGGAATGTTGCGCAGCTGCAGGGAGTTACCGGCCTTGATTGGGGCCAGGGCACCTGCGATCAGCTGGTCGCCAGCGCTCACGCCTTTAGGGGCGATGATGTAGCGACGCTCACCGTCTGCGTAGCACAGCAGGGCGATGTGAGCAGTACGGTTCGGGTCGTATTCGATACGCTCGACAGTGGCTGGGATGCCATCTTTGTCGTTGCGACGGAAGTCGACCAGACGGTAATGCTGCTTGTGACCACCACCAACGTGACGAGTGGTAATGCGGCCATTGTTGTTACGACCACCAGACTTCGATTTTTTCTCGATCAGCGGTGCGTGAGGAGCGCCTTTGTGCAGCTCCTGGTTGACCACCTTGACCACGAAACGGCGGCCAGGGGAAGTCGGTTTGCATTTAACGATTGCCATGATGCACCCCTTCCTTACTCAGCACTGCTGCTGAAATCGAGATCTTGGCCTGGCTGAAGGGAGACGATTGCCTTCTTCCAGTCATTACGCTTGCCCAGACCACGTGCGGTACGCTTGGTTTTACCCAGAACGTTAACAGTCGACACGTTTTCAACTTTTACGTTGAACAGGCCTTCGACAGCTTTCTTGATTTCCAGCTTGGTTGCATCGGTAGCAACCTTGAATACGAACTGGCCTTTTTTCTCAGCCAGAACGGTAGCCTTCTCGGAAACGTGCGGGCCAAGGAGGACTTTGAATACGCGTTCCTGGTTCATCCCAGCAGCTCCTCGAATTTCTTCACGGCCGAGACAGTGATCAACACTTTCTCGTATGCGATCAGACTGACCGGGTCGGAACCTTGTACGTCACGTACATCGACGTGCGGCAGGTTGCGAGCAGCCAGGTACAGGTTCTGATCAACAGCGTCGGAAACGATCAGTACGTCGTTCAGACCCATGCCGTTCAGCTTGTTCAGCAGATCTTTGGTTTTCGGCGCTTCAACAGCGAAGTCCTGAACCACGACCAGACGGTCGCTACGCACCAGCTCAGCGAGGATGGAGCGCAGGGCCGCGCGGTACATCTTCTTGTTGAGCTTCTGCGAGTGATCTTGAGGGCGAGCTGCGAAGGTTACACCACCGCCACGCCAGATCGGACCACGAGTGGTACCAGCACGAGCACGGCCAGTACCCTTCTGACGCCATGGGCGCTTACCGCCACCAGCCACGTCGGAACGGGTCTTCTGCTGCTTGGTGCCCTGACGGCCGCCGGCCATGTAGGCCACGACTGCTTGGTGTACCAGCGTCTCGTTGAATTCGCCACCGAAAGTCAGTTCGGAAACTTCGATCGCCTGAGCGTCATTTACATTGAGTTGCATGTCAGTTTCCCCTTAACCGCGAGCCTTGACAGCTGGACGTACAACCACGTCGCCGCCAGTAGCGCCTGGAACGGCACCCTTGACCAGCAGCAGGTTGCGCTCAGCGTCTACGCGAACTACTTCCAGGGACTGAACAGTCACGCGCTCGGCGCCCATGTGACCGGACATTTTCTTGCCCTTGAACACACGACCAGGAGTCTGGCACTGGCCGATGGAACCTGGGACACGGTGCGACACGGAGTTACCGTGGGTGTTGTCCTGGCCACGGAAGTTCCAGCGCTTGATGGTACCGGCGAAGCCTTTACCTTTGGACTGACCAGTAACGTCTACCAGCTGGCCTGCAGTGAAGAGTTCAGCTTTGATCAGATCGCCAGCCTGGAAATCGCCTTCTTCAAGACGGAACTCCCAGACACCGCGACCAGCGGCAACGTTGGCCTTGGCGAAGTGACCTGCCTGAGCGGCAGTCACACGCGAAGCACGACGCTCGCCGACAGTGACTTGCACTGCACGGTAGCCATCGGTTTCTTCAGTTTTGAACTGGGTGACGCGATTCGGCTCGATCTCGATGACCGTGACCGGAATGGAGACACCTTCTTCGGTGAAAATGCGGGTCATACCGCATTTGCGACCGATTACACCAATAGTCATGTTGTAAACCTCATGAGTGTACGGGGCTTTCACCCGCTATGGCCGCCCATTTCAGAGCGTTACACGACCAGACCGAAGTCTTAGCCGAGGCTGATCTGTACTTCCACACCTGCCGCCAGATCAAGCTTCATCAGCGCATCAACGGTTTTATCCGTTGGCTGGACGATGTCCAGAACACGCTTATGAGTGCGGATCTCGTACTGGTCACGCGCGTCTTTGTTGACGTGCGGGGAAACCAGAACGGTGAAACGCTCTTTGCGGGTAGGCAGTGGAATTGGACCACGCACTTGTGCACCAGTACGTTTCGCGGTTTCCACGATTTCCTGGGTGGATTGGTCGATCAGGCGATGGTCGAAAGCCTTCAACCTGATACGGATTTGCTGATTTTGCATTGGATTTCAGACTCCAGGCTGTTCCCAACGGACGCACTACGCCCGCTAAAAGGAGGCGTGATTCTATAGACGCCCCCATTTAGTGTCAACCCAATAAAAAAAACCCCCGCTGAGCGGGGGTTTTTTCAATCGGTCGAGTGATTACTCGATGATTTTTGCTACGACGCCGGCGCCGACGGTACGACCGCCTTCACGGATAGCGAAGCGCAGACCGTCTTCCATTGCGATGGTCTTGATCAGGGTAACAGTCATCTGAATGTTGTCACCTGGCATTACCATTTCAACGCCTTCCGGCAGTTCGCAGTTACCGGTCACGTCAGTGGTACGGAAGTAGAACTGAGGACGGTAGCCTTTGAAGAACGGAGTGTGACGACCGCCTTCTTCCTTCGACAGAACGTAGACTTCTGCGGTGAACTTGGTGTGCGGCTTGACCGAACCTGGCTTGACCAGAACCTGGCCACGCTCAACGTCGTCACGCTTGGTACCACGCAGCAGAACGCCGCAGTTCTCGCCAGCACGACCTTCGTCCAGCAGCTTGCGGAACATTTCAACACCGGTGCAGGTGGTGGTCGAAGTGTCACGCAGACCAACGATTTCCAGCGGATCCTGAACGCGGACGATACCACGCTCGATACGACCGGTAACAACGGTACCACGACCCGAGATCGAGAATACGTCTTCGATCGGCATCAGGAACGGCTGGTCAACGGCACGAACTGGCTCAGGGATGTAGGCATCCAGAGTTTCTACCAGCTTCTTGACAGCGGTAGTACCCATTTCGTTGTCGTCTTTGCCTTCCAGGGCCATACGAGCCGAACCGATGATGATCGGGGTGTCGTCGCCTGGGAAGTCGTAGGTGGACAGCAGGTCGCGAACTTCCATCTCGACCAGTTCCAGCAGCTCGGCGTCGTCTACCAGGTCAGCCTTGTTCAGGAAGACCACGATGTAAGGAACGCCTACCTGACGGGACAGCAGGATGTGCTCACGGGTTTGTGGCATCGGACCATCGGCGGCCGAGCAAACCAGGATCGCGCCGTCCATCTGGGCAGCACCGGTGATCATGTTCTTCACGTAGTCAGCGTGACCCGGGCAGTCAACGTGAGCGTAGTGACGAATGTTCGAGTTGTACTCGACGTGAGCGGTGTTGATGGTGATACCGCGCGCTTTTTCTTCCGGAGCCGAGTCGATCTTGTCGAACTCAACGACTGCCGAACCGAAAACTTCGGAGCAGACGCGAGTCAGAGCTGCGGTCAGAGTGGTCTTACCGTGGTCAACGTGGCCGATGGTGCCGACGTTAACGTGGGGAAGGGAACGATCAAATTTTTCTTTAGCCACGACAGTGAACCTCTTGCCTAAAGGGGATTAGCCTTGTTTTTTAACGAGTGCTTCGACGATGTTCGACGGAGCTTCGGCGTATTTGGAGAATTCCATGGAGTAGCTTGCGCGACCCTGAGACATGGAACGAACGTCGGTTGCGTAACCGAACATCTCTCCGAGCGGAACTTCAGCGCGGACGACACGGCCAGAGACCGATTCATCCATACCCTGGACCAGACCACGACGACGGTTCAGGTCACCCATCACGTCACCCAGGTAGTCTTCCGGGGTTACAACTTCGACCTTCATGATCGGCTCGAGGACCACGCCACCACCCTTCTGGGCCAGTTGCTTGGTTGCCATCGAAGCAGCGATCTTGAACGCCATTTCGTTGGAGTCGACGTCGTGGTACGAACCGTCGAACACGGTAGCCTTCAGGCCGATCAGCGGATAGCCGGCAACAACACCGTTCTTCATCTGCTCTTCGATACCCTTCTGGATCGCAGGGATGTATTCCTTCGGAACCACACCACCAACGACTTCGTTGGTGAAGACCAGGCCCTCAGTGATATTGCCCTTATCGTCTTCATCCGGCTGCGAGAAGCGAATCCAGCAGTGACCGAACTGACCACGACCACCCGACTGGCGAACGAACTTGCCTTCGATCTCCACACCGGACTTGGTGATCTTCTCGCGGTACGAAACCTGCGGCTTGCCGATGTTGGCCTCAACGTTGAATTCACGCTTCATGCGGTCAACGATGATGTCCAGGTGCAGCTCACCCATACCGGAGATGATGGTCTGACCAGTCTCTTCGTCGGTCTTGACGCGGAACGACGGGTCTTCCTGAGCCAGCTTGCCCAGAGCGATACCCATCTTTTCCTGGTCCTGCTTGGTCTTCGGCTCGACAGACAGCGAAATCACTGGCTCCGGGAAGTCCATGCGCTCAAGGATGATTGGCTTGTCGGCGTCGCACAGGGTTTCACCAGTGGTAACGTCCTTCATGCCGATCAGGGCCGCGATGTCGCCAGCGCGCACTTCCTTGATCTCTTCACGCTGGTTGGCGTGCATCTGCACCATACGACCAACGCGCTCTTTCTTGCCTTTGACCGAGTTGATGACCGAGTCACCGGAGCTCAGAACGCCCGAGTAGACGCGAACGAAGGTCAGGGTACCTACGAACGGGTCGGTAGCGATCTTGAACGCCAGAGCCGAGAACGGCTCGTTGTCGTCGGCGTGACGCTCGTCCTGCTGCTCTTCGGTGATCTCATCCTTCGGCACTTCGGCCAGATCAGGGTGGATACCCTTGATCGCAGGAATTTCGGTCGGAGCAGGCAGGAAGTCGATAACGGCGTCGAGAACCAGGGGAACCCCCTTGTTCTTGAACGACGAACCGCAGACAGCCGGAACGATCTCGCTGGCCAGGGTGCGCGCACGCAGACCTGCCTTGATTTCTTCGACGGTCAGCTCACCTTCTTCAAGGTACTTGTTCATCAGCTCTTCGCTGGCTTCGGCGGCGGCTTCAACCATGTTGTTGCGCCATTCGTTAGCCAGGTCGACCATATCCGCTGGAATTTCTTCTTCGCGGTAGGTAGTGCCTTTGTCGTCTTCGTTCCAGTAGATGGCTTTCATCTTGATCAGGTCAACCTGACCCTGGAAGTCGTCTTCTGCACCGATAGCCAGCTGGACCGGAACCGGGGTGTGACCCAGGCGGTTCTTGATCTGGCCGACAACGCGCAGGAAGTTGGCACCAGCACGGTCCATCTTGTTCACGTAGACAACACGTGGAACGCCGTACTTGTTGGCCTGACGCCATACGGTTTCGGACTGCGGCTCAACGCCGGAGGTACCGCAGAACACAACGACCGCGCCGTCGAGTACACGCAGCGAACGCTCTACTTCAATGGTGAAGTCAACGTGGCCGGGGGTATCGATGACGTTTACGCGGTAGTTGTCGTACTGACCACGGGAACCTTTCCAGAAGGTGGTAACGGCAGCGGAGGTAATGGTGATACCGCGCTCCTGCTCCTGCACCATCCAGTCGGTGGTCGCGGCGCCGTCATGCACCTCGCCCATCTTGTGGCTCAGACCTGTGTAGAACAGGATCCGCTCGGTAGTGGTAGTCTTGCCCGCGTCAACGTGGGCGCAGATACCGATGTTACGGTAGCGGTTAATTGCTGTAGTACGAGCCATAAAGCCCTCGCAAAATGATTGATGCTTGAATTAGAAGCGGTAGTGCGAGAACGCTTTGTTGGCCTCGGCCATACGGTGCACGTCTTCACGCTTCTTGACTGCAGCACCCTTGCCTTCAGCAGCATCCAGCAGCTCGCCAGCCAGGCGCAGAGCCATCGACTTCTCGCCGCGCTTGCGGGCGTAGTCTACGAGCCAGCGCATTGCCAGAGCGTTACGACGGGATGGACGAACTTCAACCGGAACCTGGTAAGTGGCACCGCCGACACGGCGGGACTTAACTTCGACCAGCGGAGCGATGGCGTCGAGAGCTTTCTCGAAGATTTCCAGGGGGTCGCTGTTCTTGCGTGCTTTGACGGTATCCAGAGCACCGTAAACGATGCGCTCGGCTACGGCCTTCTTGCCGCTTTCCATCACGTGGTTCATGAACTTGGCGAGGATCTGGGATCCGTACTTCGGATCGTCCAGGATCTCACGTTTTGCTGCTACACGACGTCTTGGCATGATAAGCCCTCAAACGGTCTTCAGGTTAGCCCGGGACCAGGTCTTTCGACCCCTGCCCGACCTTACTCTTATCGACTCAAATAAATGGATGTCTGCAAACGACCGATTACTTCGGACGCTTGGTACCGTACTTCGAACGACCCTGGTTACGGCCTTTAACGCCCGAAGTATCCAGAGAGCCGCGAACGGTGTGGTAACGAACACCTGGCAAGTCTTTTACACGGCCGCCACGGATCAGGACGACGCTGTGCTCTTGCAGGTTGTGGCCTTCACCACCGATGTACGAGGAAACCTCGAAACCGTTGGTCAGACGCACACGGCATACTTTACGCAGTGCCGAGTTAGGTTTTTTCGGCGTGGTGGTGTACACGCGGGTGCACACGCCACGACGCTGCGGGCAGTTCTGCAGCGCAGGTACGTCGGATTTCTCGACGGTACGCTTACGCGGCTGACGTACCAGCTGGTTGATAGTTGCCATCTACTAGCTCCACTGATTGTCTTGCGACGCTATTGTCTTGCAAGAAAGCCAAAAATTGGCGAGACGGAGCCTCACCAAATTTAAGGGTACAAAAGTCTAAAGAGGATCTTGCACCCAGTCAAGACGAGGCCCCGGCCCTCCCCGCCCGGTCATCGGCAACAATTGTTGTCACCGATGCCCTTGCGAGGCTTGCCGGGGCCCTGCCCTGTACTTAGTTACCGCTGGAGTTCAGCGCTTCGGTCAGTGCGGCTTCCACCTCACTGGCGCTCACACGCAGCGGCTTGTCGGCATCACGGCGACGCTTGCGCTCGCTGTGGTAGGCCAGACCAGTACCGGCCGGGATCAGACGACCCACGACCACGTTCTCTTTCAGGCCGCGCAGGTAGTCGCGCTTGCCGGTTACCGCCGCTTCGGTCAGCACGCGGGTGGTTTCCTGGAAGGAAGCCGCGGAGATGAACGACTCGGTCGACAGCGACGCCTTGGTGATACCCAGCAGCACGCGGGTGAACTTGGAGACGAACTTGTCCTCGGCGGCGAGACGCTCGTTCTCTACCAGTACCTGGGTCAGTTCCATCTGGTCGCCCTTGATGAAGCTGGAATCGCCCGACTCGGAGATCTCGACCTTGCGCAGCATCTGACGCAGGATGGTCTCGATGTGCTTGTCGTTGATCTTAACGCCTTGCAGACGGTAAACGTCCTGAATCTCGTTGACGATGTACTTCGCCAGCGCGCTCACACCCAGCAGACGCAGGATGTCGTGCGGATCGCTCGGGCCGTCAGAGATAACTTCGCCGCGGTTTACCTGTTCGCCTTCAAAGACGTTCAGGTGGCGCCACTTCGGAATCAGCTCTTCGTACGGATCGCTACCGTCGGTCGGGGTGATGACCAGACGGCGCTTGCCCTTGGTCTCCTTGCCGAATGCGATGGTGCCGCTGACTTCAGCCAGAATCGAGGCTTCTTTCGGACGGCGCGCTTCGAACAGGTCGGCAACGCGCGGCAGACCACCGGTGATGTCACGGGTCTTCGACGTTTCTTGCGGGATACGCGCGATAACGTCACCAACGCCAATCTGGGCACCGTCAGCTACGCCGACGAGGGCGTTGGCCGGCAGGAAGTACTGGGCAGGTACGTCGGTACCCGGCAGGTACAGGTCCTTGCCAGAGGCGTCGACCATCTTGATCGCCGGACGGATTTCCTTACCAGCGGCAGGGCGATCCTTGACGTCCAGGACTTCAATGTTGGTCAAACCAGTCAATTCGTCGGTCTGACGTTTGATGGTGATGCCTTCTTCCATGCCCACAAAGGTCACGGTACCTTTCAGCTCGGTAACGATCGGGTGGGTGTGCGGATCCCACTTGGCGACGATGGCGCCAGCTTCGACCTTGTCACCTTCCTTGACCGAAATCACCGCACCGTAAGGCAGCTTGTAGCGCTCACGCTCACGACCGAATTCGTCGGCAATGGCCAGCTCGCCGGAACGCGATACGGCAACCAGGTTGCCATCGGCACGCTCAACCTGCTTCAGGTTGTGCAGACGCACCATGCCGCCGTTCTTAACCTGGACGCTGTCGGCAGCCGAGGTACGGCTTGCAGCACCACCGATGTGGAACGTACGCATGGTCAGCTGGGTACCCGGCTCACCGATCGACTGCGCAGCGATAACGCCGACAGCTTCACCGATGTTCACCTGGTGACCGCGAGCCAGGTCACGACCGTAGCACTTGGCGCAGATGCCGTAGCGGGTTTCGCAGTTGATCGGCGAACGCACGACCACTTCGTCGATGCTGTTCAGCTCGATGAACTCGACCCACTTCTCGTCGACCAAGGTACCGGCCGGAACGATGACGTCCTCGGTGCCTGGCTTGAACACGTCACGGGCGATGACACGACCCAGTACACGCTCACCCAGCGGCTCTACAACGTCGCCACCTTCGATGTGCGGGGTCATCAGCAGGCCCTGGTCGGTGCCGCAGTCGATCTCGGTAACCACCAGATCCTGGGCAACGTCTACCAGACGACGAGTCAGGTAACCGGAGTTAGCAGTCTTCAGTGCGGTATCCGCCAGACCCTTACGAGCACCGTGGGTCGAAATGAAGTACTGCAGAACGCTCAGACCTTCACGGAAGTTCGCGGTGATCGGCGTCTCGATGATGGAGCCGTCCGGCTTGGCCATCAGGCCACGCATACCGGCCAGCTGACGGATCTGGGCTGCGGAACCCCGCGCACCGGAGTCAGCCATCATGTACATCGAGTTGAAGGACTCTTGCTCGACTTCGTTGCCTTCGCGGTCGATGACCTTCTCTTTCGAGAGGTTGGCCATCATCGCCTTGGACACTTCGTCGTTCGCCTTCGACCACAAGTCGATGACCTTGTTGTACTTCTCGCCCTGGGTTACCAGGCCGGAGGCGTACTGACTCTCGATTTCCTTCACTTCGTCGGTAGCGGTACCGATGATGCGGGCTTTCTCGTCCGGGATAACGAAGTCGTTAACACCGATGGAAACGCCGGAAATGGTCGAGTAAGCGAAACCGGTGTACATCAGCTGGTCAGCAAAAATAACGGTCTCTTTCAGACCAACCACGCGGTAGCACTGGTTGATCAGCTTGGAGATCGCCTTCTTCTTCATCGGCTGGTTGACCACGTCGTACGGCAGGCCTGCCGGTACAACCTGGAACAGCAGCGCACGGCCGACAGTAGTGTCGACGATACGGGTGTTCTTGACCACCGAACCGTCACGCTCTTTCACGGTTTCGTTGATACGAACCTTGATTTTCGCGTGCAGGGCAGCCTCGCCGGCGCGGAATACGCGGTCGACTTCCTGCAGGTCGGCGAACACGCGACCTTCGCCCTTGGCGTTGATGGCTTCGCGGGTCATGTAGTACAGACCCAGTACCACGTCCTGCGACGGAACGATGATTGGCTCACCGTTGGCTGGCGACAGGATGTTGTTGGTCGACATCATCAGCGCGCGCGCTTCGAGCTGGGCTTCCAGGGTCAGCGGCACGTGAACGGCCATCTGGTCACCGTCGAAGTCGGCGTTGTACGCGGCACAGACCAGCGGGTGCAGCTGGATGGCCTTACCTTCGATCAGAACCGGTTCAAAGGCCTGGATACCCAGACGGTGCAGGGTCGGTGCACGGTTGAGCAGCACGGGGTGTTCGCGAATCACCTCGGCGAGCACGTCCCAAACCTCTGGCAGCTCGCGCTCGACCATCTTCTTGGCAGCCTTGATGGTGGTCGCCAGACCACGCATTTCAAGCTTGCCAAAAATGAAGGGCTTGAACAGCTCGAGGGCCATCTTCTTCGGCAGACCGCACTGATGCAGACGCAGGGTCGGGCCTACGGTAATAACCGAACGGCCGGAGTAGTCCACACGCTTACCGAGCAAGTTCTGACGGAAGCGACCTTGCTTACCTTTGATCATGTCGGCCAGGGACTTCAGCGGACGCTTGTTCGAGCCAGTGATGGCGCGACCGCGACGGCCGTTGTCCAGCAGGGCGTCGACCGCTTCCTGCAGCATGCGCTTTTCGTTGCGCACGATGATGTCCGGCGCCGACAGATCCAGCAGGCGCTTCAGACGGTTGTTACGGTTGATCACCCGACGATACAGGTCGTTCAGGTCGGAGGTCGCGAAGCGGCCGCCATCCAGCGGAACCAGCGGACGCAGGTCCGGCGGCAGCACTGGCAGGACGGTCAGGACCATCCACTCAGGCAGGTTGCCCGAGCCCTGGAACGCTTCCATCAGCTTCAGACGCTTGGACAGCTTCTTGATCTTGGTTTCCGAGTTGGTCTGCGGAATCTCTTCGCGCAGGCGACCGATCTCGTGCTCCAGGTCGATAGCGTGCAGCAGCTCGCGGACAGCCTCGGCACCCATGCGGGCGTCGAAGTCGTCACCGAACTCTTCCAGCGCTTCAAAGTACTGCTCGTCGTTCAGCAGCTGGCCCTTTTCCAGGGTCGTCATGCCCGGGTCGATAACGACGTAGCTCTCGAAGTAGAGCACGCGCTCGATGTCACGCAGGGTCATGTCCATCAGCAGGCCGATACGGGACGGCAGCGACTTCAGGAACCAGATGTGGGCAACCGGCGAGGCCAGTTCGATGTGCGCCATGCGCTCACGACGAACTTTTGCCAGGGCAACTTCAACGCCGCACTTCTCGCAGATCACGCCGCGGTGCTTGAGGCGCTTGTACTTGCCGCACAGGCACTCGTAGTCCTTGACTGGGCCAAAGATCTTGGCGCAGAACAGGCCGTCACGCTCAGGCTTGAACGTACGGTAGTTGATGGTTTCCGGCTTCTTAACTTCACCGAACGACCACGAACGGATCATTTCAGGCGACGCCAGACCGATGCGGATGGCGTCGAACTCTTCGACTTGACCCTGGTTTTTCAGCAAATTCAGTAGGTCTTTCAAGGCCTTTCCTCCTGGCGGAGCAGGGAGCGGGCATTACCTGCCCCACTCCCCTTCGCGTCACGTGTTATTCGGTTTCCAGATCGATATCGATACCGAGCGAACGGATCTCTTTGATCAACACGTTGAAGGACTCGGGCATGCCCGGCTCCATACGGTGATCGCCATCCACGATGTTCTTGTACATCTTGGTACGGCCGTTCACGTCGTCCGACTTCACTGTGAGCATTTCTTGCAGGGTGTATGCCGCGCCGTATGCTTCCAGCGCCCACACTTCCATCTCCCCGAAACGCTGACCACCGAACTGCGCCTTACCACCCAGCGGCTGCTGGGTAACCAGGCTGTAGGAACCAGTGGAACGCGCGTGCATCTTGTCGTCCACCAAGTGGTTCAGCTTGAGCATGTACATGTAACCAACGGTCACAGGACGCTCGAACTTGTTGCCGGTACGGCCATCGAACAGCACCATCTGGCCGCTCTCTGGCAGGTCGGCCAGCTTCAGCATGGCCTTGATCTCGCGCTCCTTGGCACCGTCGAAGACCGGGGTAGCCATTGGCACACCCTTCTTCAGGTTGTGAGCAAGGGCCAGGATCTCTTCGTCGGTGAACTCGTCGAGGTTTTCCTGACGACCGCCGATCTCGTTGTAGACCTCGGTCAGGAACACGCGCAGTTCAGCGGCCTTGCGCTGCTCTTCGATCATGCGGTCGATCTTCTCGCCCAGACCCTTGGCCGCCAGGCCCAGGTGAGTTTCGAGGATCTGACCGACGTTCATACGCGAAGGTACACCCAGCGGGTTCAGTACGACATCGACCGGAGTACCGTTGGCGTCGTGCGGCATGTCTTCGACCGGCATGATTACCGAGACGACACCCTTGTTACCGTGACGACCGGCCATCTTGTCACCCGGCTGGATGCGACGGCGGATTGCCAGGTAAACCTTGACGATCTTCAGTACGCCCGGTGCCAGGTCATCACCCTGCTGCAGCTTGCGCTTCTTGTCTTCGAACTTGTCGTCCAGCAGACGGCGACGATCGACGATGTACTGCTGAGCCTTTTCCAGCTGCTCGTTCAGTGCATCTTCGGCCATGCGCAGTTTGAACCACTGGCCGTGCTCCAGACCGTCCAGTACTTCGTCAGTGATCACAGTGCCTTTCTTCAGGCCCGCGCCACCGTCGACCACCTGGCCGTTCAGGGCAGAACGCAGACGCTCGAAGGTTGCACCTTCGACGATGCGGAACTCTTCGTTGAGGTCCTTGCGGATCTCGTCCAGCTGCATCTTCTCGATGGCCAGGGCGCGGCTGTCGCGCTCGACGCCATCACGGGTGAAGACCTGTACGTCGATGACGGTACCCTTGGTGCCGGTTGGCACGCGCAGGGAGGTGTCCTTAACGTCGCTGGCCTTCTCACCGAAGATCGCGCGCAGCAGTTTTTCTTCCGGAGTCAGCTGGGTTTCGCCTTTTGGCGTTACCTTGCCGACCAGGATGTCGCCAGCGCCGACTTCGGCACCCACGTAGACGATACCGGCTTCGTCCAGCTTGTTCAGTGCGGCTTCACCCACGTTCGGGATGTCCGCAGTGATTTCCTCTGGGCCAAGCTTGGTGTCACGCGCCACACAGGTCAGTTCCTGGATGTGGATGGTGGTGAAGCGATCTTCCTGGACCACACGCTCGGACAGGCAGATGGAGTCTTCGAAGTTGAAGCCGTTCCACGCCATGAACGCGATGCGCATGTTCTGACCCAGTGCCAGCTCACCCATGTCGGTGGACGGGCCGTCGGCCATGATGTCGCCACGCTGAACCTTGTCACCCTTGCTCACCAGCGGACGCTGGTTGATGCAGGTGTTCTGGTTCGAACGGGTGTACTTGGTCAGGTTGTAGATATCCACACCTGCTTCGCCGGTTTCAACTTCGTCGTCTGCAACGCGAACAACGATACGGCTGGCGTCGACCGAGTCGATCACGCCACCGCGGCGAGCAACCACGCAGACACCGGAGTCACGGGCAACGTTGCGCTCCATGCCGGTACCTACCAGCGGCTTGTCGGCGCGCAGGGTCGGTACAGCCTGACGCTGCATGTTCGAACCCATCAATGCACGGTTGGCGTCGTCGTGCTCGAGGAACGGAATCAGCGACGCAGCAACGGAAACAACCTGCTTCGGCGAAACGTCCATCAGGGTGACGTCTTCCGGCGCCTTGACGGTGAATTCGTTCAGGTGACGAACAGCTACCAGCTCATCGATCAGCTGCTTCTTCTCGTTCATCGCGGCCGAAGCCTGGGCGATGACGTGATCCGCTTCTTCAATGGCCGACAGGAACACGATTTCGTCGCTGACCACGCCTTCCTTCACCACGCGGTACGGGCTTTCCAGGAAGCCATACTGGTTGGTGCGGGCATAGGCAGCCAGGGAGTTGATCAGACCGATGTTCGGACCTTCAGGGGTCTCGATCGGGCACACACGGCCGTAGTGGGTCGGGTGTACGTCACGGACTTCGAAGCCGGCACGCTCACGGGTCAGACCACCTGGGCCGAGTGCGGAGACGCGGCGCTTGTGGGTGATCTCGGAGAGTGGGTTGTTCTGGTCCATGAATTGGGACAGCTGGCTGGAACCGAAGAACTCTTTCACCGCCGCCGCAACCGGCTTGGCGTTGATCAGGTCTTGCGGCATCAGGCCTTCGCTTTCCGCCATCGACAGGCGTTCCTTGACCGCGCGCTCGACACGCACCAGGCCAACGCGGAACTGGTTCTCGGCCATCTCGCCGACGCAACGTACGCGACGGTTACCCAGGTGGTCGATGTCGTCGACGATGCCTTTGCCGTTACGGATGTCGACCAGGGTCTTCAGAACCTCGACGATATCTTCCTTGCTCAGCACGCCCGAACCTTCGATCTCGGTACGCCCGATACGACGGTTGAACTTCATGCGGCCAACCGCGGACAGGTCGTAACGCTCGGCACTGAAGAACAGGTTGTTGAACAGGGTCTCGGCAGCATCCTTGGTTGGCGGTTCGCCAGGACGCATCATGCGGTAGATCTCGACCAGGGCTTCCAGCTGGTTGCTGGTGGTGTCGATCTTCAGGGTATCGGAGATGAACGGACCGCAATCGATGTCGTTGGTGTACAGGGTCTCGATACGGACAACCTGCGCCTTGGCGACCTTGATCAGCAGTTCGGTGGTCATCTCGGTGTTGCATTCGGCCAGGATCTCGCCGGTAGCCGGATGCACGATGGCCTTGGCGGTAGTGCGGCCCAGGACGTATTCCATAGGAACGTCCAGCTGCTTGACGCCGGCCTTCTCGAGCTGGTTGATGTGGCGCGCGGTAATACGACGGCCCTGCTCGACGATGACTTTGCCGGTTTCGTCATGGATATCCATGACTGCAACCTCACCACGCAAACGCTGTGGTACCAGTTCCAGGCTGAGTTTCTCGCCGGAAATGTGGAACACGTTGGTGGTGTAGAAGGTGTTCAGCACTTCTTCAGTGCTGTAACCCAGGGCACGCAGCAGCACCGAGGCCGGCAGTTTGCGACGACGGTCGATACGTACGAACACGCAGTCCTTCGGGTCGAACTCGAAGTCCAGCCAGGAGCCGCGGTAAGGGATGATGCGAGCGGAGTACAGCAGCTTGCCGGAGCTGTGAGTCTTGCCACGGTCGTGGTCGAAGAACACACCAGGCGAACGGTGCAGCTGGGAAACGATCACACGCTCGGTACCGTTGATAACGAAGGTACCGTTCTCAGTCATCAGGGGGATTTCACCCATGTAGACTTCTTGCTCTTTGATGTCCTTGATCGCTTTGTTCGACGATTCCTTGTCGAAGATGATCAGGCGCACCTTGACCCGCAGTGGGACCGCGAAGGTCACGCCACGCAGGACACATTCCTTCACATCGAAGGCGGGTTCGCCCAGGCGATAGCCTACGTACTCCAGGGCAGCATTGCCGGAGTAGCTGATGATCGGGAATACCGATTTGAAGGCCGCGTGCAGGCCGACGTCGCGGAACTGATCCTTGGATGCTCCCGCTTGCAGGAATTCGCGATACGAATCCAGCTGGATGGCCAGGAGGTAAGGCACATCCATGACGTCCGGCAACTTGCTAAAGTCCTTGCGGATACGTTTTTTCTCAGTGTATGAGTAAGCCATCAGCGTTCCCCAGCTTGGTCACCTGCTTGTTTGGCTTCTCCCGGCGGGAGCAGCCAGAAAATCGTGCAAACCCCTTGGTTTGCGCCACCCACATGGGTGTCTTGCAGCTTGTTATCGGGGCCGGCCTGACCGGCCACCAATAACGGAAAAAGGCCGGTGGCATAAGCCACCAGCCATCAGCCCTTCGCTCAACGCTCGGACTGGAGTCGCAAAGTCGAGATTACTTCAGCTCGACTTTAGCGCCAGCTTCTTCCAGCTTCTTCTTCGCGTCTTCAGCGGCTTCTTTCGAAACGCCTTCAGCGATAACCTGAGGAGCGCCGTCGACTTTCTCTTTGGCTTCTTTCAGGCCCAGACCGGTCAGTTCACGAACGGCCTTGATCACGTTTACTTTCTTGTCGCCAGCTTCGGTCAGAACGACGTTGAATTCGGTCTGTTCTTCAACAGCGGCAGCAGCACCAGCAGCTGGGCCAGCGGCAACAGCGGCAGCAGCGGTAACACCGAAGGTTTCTTCCATCGCTTTGATCAGTTCAACAATTTCCAGAACAGTTTTCTGGCCGATCGCTTCGATGATTTGCTCGTTAGTCAGAGACATGACTTAAATCCTGTATTGGGGTGACAGCCTACGCAGCCATCAAATTAAACGTATGATTTTGAAAGAGTTGCGGGTGCCTTAGGCAGCAGCAGCTTCTTTCTGGTCGCGCAGAGCTGCCAGGGTACGAGCCAGCTTGCTGGTTGCACCTTGGATTACGCTCATCAGCTGTGCGATAGCCTCGTCGCGAGTTGGCAGGGTCGCCAGCACGTCGATCTGGTTAGCGGCAAGGAACTTGCCGTCAAACGCAGCTGCCTTGATCTCGAACTTGTCCTGACCCTTGGCGAACTCTTTGAACAGACGAGCAGCAGCGCCCGGGTGTTCGTTGGAGAAAGCAATCAGGGTCGGGCCTTTGAACGCGTCGTTGAGGATCGAGAATTCGGTGCCTTCAACAGCGCGCTTCAGCAGGGTGTTACGTACGACACGTACGTAAACGCCAGCTTCGCGGGCCTCTTTACGGAGTCCGGTCATTGCGCCTACAGTCACACCACGGGCATCAGCCACGACAGCGGACAGAGCGACTTTGGCAGCCTCGTTGACTTCAGCGACGATGGCCTTCTTGTCTTCGAGTTTAATTGCCACGGGTTTACTCCTGGTTTTTACCGTTTCATCTGGCCGAAGCCGGATGTCGTTTTGGTGTCTGATTCGGTAACGAATCGGGAGCACCATCTGCGTGGGCTGGTGTTTTAAGGCTTGCGCCGCCTACGGTCTTGGATAGCCCCCGCCAGGCAGGGACCCCAATTTTTGCTGGTGGCGCGACAGGTCGCGCCACCATGTTCTTACACGTTCAGCGAGCTCTGATCGATGACCAGACCTGGGCCCATGGTGGTGCTCAGGGTAACGCGCTTGACGTAGATACCTTTCGAGGAAGCTGGCTTGATACGCTTCAGATCAGCGATCAGGGCTTCAACGTTTTCCTTCAGCTTGCCGGCTTCGAAACCGACCTTGCCAACGGAGGTGTGGATGATACCGTTCTTGTCGGTACGGTAGCGAACCTGACCAGCCTTGGCGTTCTTGACGGCGCCGGCTACGTCTGGGGTCACGGTACCAACTTTCGGGTTAGGCATCAGGCCGCGAGGACCCAGAACCTGACCCAGCTGACCTACAACGCGCATGGCATCAGGCGATGCGATAACGACGTCATAGTTCAGGTCGCCGCCTTTCATTTCGGCAGCCAGATCGTCCATACCTACGCGGTCAGCGCCGGCAGCCAGAGCGGCTTCAGCAGCTGGACCCTGGGTGAAGACAGCAACGCGAACGGTCTTGCCAGTGCCGTGCGGCAGCACAGTAGCGCTACGTACGACCTGGTCGGATTTACGCGGGTCAACACCGAGGTTAACGGCGATGTCGTAGGACTCTACGAACTTGGCAGCAGGCAGCGAAGCCAGCAGAGTGGCCGCTTCTTCGAAGTTGTAGGCCTTGCCTGCTTCGATTTTCTCGGCGATTGCCTTTTGGCGTTTGGTCAGCTTAGCCATTACACACCCTCCACGTTCAGGCCCATGCTGCGGGCAGAGCCAGCGATGGTGCGTACAGCAGCGTCCAGGTCAGCGGCAGTCAGGTCAGCCTGTTTGGCTTTCGCGATATCTTCCAGCTGAGCACGGGTAACGGTACCGACTTTAACGGTGTTCGGGCGAGCCGAACCACTGGTCAGGCCAGCAGCTTTCTTCAGCAGAACCGAGGCAGGGGTGCTCTTGGTCTCGAAGGTGAAGCTACGGTCGCTGTAGACAGTGATGATCACAGGAGTCGGCAGGCCGGCTTCTTGACCCTGGGTACGGGCGTTGAAGGCCTTGCAGAATTCCATGATGTTCACACCGTGTTGACCCAGTGCTGGACCAACGGGTGGGCTTGGGTTGGCCTGGCCGGCCTTAACTTGCAGCTTGATGTAAGCCTGAATCTTCTTAGCCATGAGCTACTCCAAAATCGGGTACGAACGCCTGTTGGCTCCCCGGATGACTTGCGTTTTATCCCAGTGACGACAAAACCCCGCAGCACACAGGGCTGCGGGGTATGGGATGCTTCGTCCGCCTAGACCTTTTCGACCTGGCTGAACTCGAGCTCCACCGGAGTAGAGCGACCGAAAATGAGCACCGCTACCTGCAGGCGACTCTTTTCGTAGTTAACCTCTTCGACACTACCATTGAAGTCTGCGAACGGACCGTCAATGACTCGAACCACTTCACCAGGCTCGAACAGCGTCTTCGGCTTCGGCTTGTCGCTACCGTCGGCAACGCGACGCAGGATAGCCTCTGCTTCTTTATCGGTAATCGGCGCAGGCTTGTCTGCGGTACCACCAATAAAGCCCATCACGCGAGGGGTATCCTTGACCAAGTGCCAAGTCCCTTCGTTCATCTCCATCTGGACAAGTACATAGCCAGGGAAGAATTTACGCTCACTCTTGCGCTTCTGGCCGTTGCGCATTTCGACGACTTCTTCGGTCGGGACCAGGATCTCGCCGAAACCGTCTTCCATGCCAGCCAGCTTGACGCGCTCGATCAGGGAGCGCATTACATGCTTCTCGTAACCCGAGTAAGCATGCACAACATACCAACGCTTAGCCACGGGACACCTTTAGCCAACGATCAAGGAGACCGCCCAGCCGAGCAGGGAATCAAGACCCCACAGCAGCAGTGCCATAACCAGCACGACAGCCACGACAATCAACGTGGTCTGGGTGGTTTCCTGGCGGGTCGGCCACACGACTTTACGAATCTCGGTACGAGCTTCCTTCGCCAGCGCAAAGAACGACTTGCCCTTCGCAGTCTGCAGAGCTACAAAGCCCGCGACAGCAGCCAGGACGAGAAGTGCGAGGACGCGATACAGGATCGGGGAGGCGGAGTAATATTGGTTACCCACTACACCGACAACCACCAAAGCCACTACAGCCAGCCACTTGAACAGATCAAAACGCGATTCTTGGGCTTCAGTTTTGGGAGTCATCGAGGAGGATCCTGTGAGAAGAAAGCCATCACACCGAGGTGAAATGGCAGGTCAGGAGGGAATCGAACCCCCAACCTACGGTTTTGGAGACCGTCGCTCTGCCAATTGAGCTACTGACCTGTAACGCTGTATCAGGCCGGCCATTATACCGGCCTGATCAAGTAAATCAACTACTTATTCAATAATTTTTGCTACGACACCGGCGCCGACGGTACGACCGCCTTCACGGATAGCGAAGCGCAGACCGTCTTCCATTGCGATGGTCTTGATCAGGGTAACAGTCATCTGAATGTTGTCACCTGGCATTACCATTTCAACGCCTTCCGGCAGCTCGCAGTTACCGGTCACGTCAGTGGTACGGAAGTAGAACTGAGGACGGTAGCCTTTGAAGAACGGAGTGTGACGACCGCCTTCTTCCTTCGACAGAACGTAGACTTCTGCGGTGAACTTGGTGTGCGGCTTGACCGAACCTGGCTTGACCAGAACCTGGCCACGCTCAACGTCGTCACGCTTGGTACCACGCAGCAGAACGCCGCAGTTCTCGCCAGCACGGCCTTCGTCCAGCAGCTTGCGGAACATTTCAACACCGGTGCAGGTGGTGGTCGAAGTGTCACGCAGACCAACGATTTCCAGCGGATCCTGAACGCGGACGATACCACGCTCGATACGACCGGTAACAACGGTACCACGACCCGAGATCGAGAATACGTCTTCGATCGGCATCAGGAACGGCTGGTCAACGGCACGAACTGGCTCAGGGATGTAGGCATCCAGAGTTTCTACCAGCTTCTTGACAGCGGTAGTACCCATTTCGTTGTCGTCTTTGCCTTCCAGGGCCATACGAGCCGAACCGATGATGATCGGGGTGTCGTCGCCTGGGAAGTCGTAGGTGGACAGCAGGTCGCGAACTTCCATCTCGACCAGTTCCAGCAGCTCGGCGTCGTCTACCAGGTCAGCCTTGTTCAGGAAGACCACGATGTAAGGAACGCCTACCTGACGGGACAGCAGGATGTGCTCACGGGTTTGCGGCATCGGACCATCGGCGGCCGAGCAAACCAGGATCGCGCCGTCCATCTGGGCAGCACCGGTGATCATGTTCTTCACGTAGTCAGCGTGACCTGGGCAGTCAACGTGAGCGTAGTGACGAATGTTCGAGTTGTACTCGACGTGAGCGGTGTTGATGGTGATACCGCGCGCTTTTTCTTCCGGAGCCGAGTCGATCTTGTCGAACTCAACGACTGCCGAACCGAAAACTTCGGAGCAGACGCGAGTCAGAGCTGCGGTCAGAGTGGTCTTACCGTGGTCAACGTGGCCGATAGTGCCGACGTTAACGTGGGGAAGGGAACGATCAAACTTTTCCTTAGCCATCGATACAATCCTCCGCAGAAGAAATAGTCTTGCACTGATAAAACAAAGGCAGATATTTTCATATCTGCCTTGTTTATATGGAGCTCTTGAGCGGACTTGAACCGCTGACCTCACCCTTACCAAGGGTGTGCTCTACCAACTGAGCTACAAGAGCGAAACACTTTGTGCAAAATCCAGCAAACTTGGAGCGGGTAGCGGGAATCGAACCCGCATCATCAGCTTGGAAGGCTGAGGTTCTACCACTAAACTATACCCGCGGAGCTTACGGCTCTCGCTAAAACTGGTGGAGGGAGAAGGATTCGAACCTTCGAAGCTCTCGCAACGGATTTACAGTCCGTCCCCTTTGACCGCTCGGGAATCCCTCCAGATGTGGCCGGCATTCTATTTGTCTGCCGTCCTAGTGTCAAGCGTTTTTTCAAATTTTTTCAATCAAATCTGAAACTTAGCTGCTTTGACACCGCTTCCAGTTCTACCCCCTGAGTGGTGTTCCCTGTGAAGCGGGCGCCATTCTATCAAGCTATTCGCCAGTTGCAATACCCTGGCAGAAAATAATTTTGTGTTTTAAGTCTTTGAAATCGTTGGAAAGAGTCGCGAGGACGGTTTGGTCCAGCAAACGCTCGCTATCCGGGGCAACCTTGAGCCAACGACCATCCGCCCCTGGCAACTGACCCGCCACCGGCACGGTGACAATATCCAGGCTCAAAAGGCGCTGACGCAGCGCATCGAGCTGGCCCTGCCCCATCACACCACCTACCACCAGGCACTCATCCCGGCGCTTGGGCGGAGCCGAAACCCCTGTTTCGCGCAACAGGCGGATTTCTTGCTGATTCCCCTTGTACAGCGACAGGGGCGCGACTTCCTTGACCTTCAGCGGGGCTTCCTGCTGGTGCCACACGTAATAGAAGACGTTGAGCACCAGTAACAGCAGAAACAACCAACGCATAGGCACCTCAATCCAATGGGCAGGCCATGGCCAGGCCTACAAAAACCAGGTCAGGCACGACACGTGCCTGGGGCACCGCCTCCCTTACCAGCGGCGCATCGCCCCCAGTGAGGAACACTGTGAAGTCCTTCCCCCACAACGCTCGCGCCTGTTCGAGCTGGGTATGCGCAAAACCCTGGAGCATCAACACGCAACCGCGCTCGACCGCCTCGACCGTCGAGCGACCTGGCGCCAGGCTGGCCAATGCACGCTCGGCCGAGGCATCGTCATAACGGATACGCCGGGTGTGAGTACGCAACTGGCTACGCATCAATGGCATACCTGGGCAGATGTAGCCACCCAGGTGCTCGCCGTCCGCCGCAACGAAGTCCGCTTTGGCAGCGGTCCCCAGGTCAATGACCAGGCAAGCGCCTTTGGCCAGGTGAAATGCTCCCAGCGCCGCCAACCAACGGTCCATGCCCAGACGCTGGTAGTCGTCATAGCCATTGCGCACACCCGCCATTTCCTGAGCCGGGTGCGCCACGCGCGCTTGCACGGCAAATGCCTGGGCAATCAGCGCGCAAAGCGCATCGGTTTCTTCCTCACTGCGCACACTGACAATGCGGCAGCCGGTCAGACGTACCGAAGCCCGCGCGGCCACTTCGGCCACCAGCGCCTGATCGGAGTCAACGATACCGCCGCTTTCAATCGCTGCATCAGCAACGTGGATTACCCGCCACTTGATGAAGCTGTTACCGCAATCGAGCTCAAGAATCATCACGCAACCTCAAACTGAGCTCACCACCACTGAAGCTCTTTTCCACCCCGTCCACCTCAAGGCGCAAGCCGCCCTGCCCGTCGACGCCAAGAACCACGCCATCAATACGCGTGCTACCTGCAACCAGAGAAACCTTGCGCCCCTGCCAGAGGTGCGCCTGCTCCCATTCTTCCTGGAATGCGGCAAACCCGTAGCGACGATGCCGCGCCAATTCGTGCTGCAATTGCTGATTGAGCAATGCTACCAGCCGGTTACGGTCGACTGCCGCCCCTACTTCGCGACGCATCGAGGTCCACACCTGGTCGACCTGATCGTTGACCTGCATGTTCACATTGATGCCTATACCCAGCACCACATGACAGACATCTGCCGGGTCCCCCACCAACTCCAGGAGGATGCCGGTGATCTTCTGCCCGCGAACGAGAACATCATTGGGCCATTTGAGCCCCACATCCTTTACCCCAAACGCCTGCAGGGTACGCATTACCGCCAACCCCACCACGAGACTCAAGCCCTCGAGCTGGCGCATGCCGCCATCCACACGGAGCACCAGGCTGTAATAGAGGTTTTCGGCAAAAGGGCTGACCCACTGCCGACCGCGCCGACCACGGCCGGCGCTCTGGCGCTCGGCCAGGACCAGGAATGGCGCGACTTGCCCCTCTCCAGCGAGTCGCAGGCCTTCAGCATTGGTCGAGTCGATGGTTTCGTGAATGAAAACGGGCCACTGTTCGCCGTCGGCAAACCCGGCGATCGCTTGCGCATCGAGCAAAGCCAGCGGCGCCGCCAGCTGATAGCCACGCCCACGGACCTTGTGAATGGTGAGGTTCAGTTCGCTCTCCAGGTGCTGCAGCTGCTTCCAAACGGCGCTGCGACTTACCCCGAGGGCCGCCCCCAGAGCTTCTCCGGAATGGAACCGACCATCCCTGAGGAGGTTCAACAACTTCAGCATGCCAGTCTCGACTTGGAATAAGGCAGGCATGATAGCTATGGGCTGTTGGCTTGCATAGGAAAAGGGCTGCCGGCGGGGTGAAGGCCGCTCCCGCAGCATACCCTGAACCTGCGCCATATCTGTGGGAGCGGCTTTAGCCGCGAAGCGGGCAACGCGGTGGATGGCACCGGCTTTGCCGTTGTTCGCGGGTGAACCCGCTCTCACAGAGGGGGGTGTGCAGGCCTGGGATTGGTAGGCCAGAAAGACAAAACCCCTACCTGCATGCGCAGATAGGGGTTTTGCGAAATGAATCTTGACGATGACCTACTCTCACATGGGGAAACCCCACACTACCATCGGCGATGCATCGTTTCACTGCTGAGTT
>NZ_NEJU01000012.1:0-176589 GCF_002113295.1 Pseudomonas sp. B10(2017) | reverse complement strand
CTCGGCGATCGCGAGGGCAATACGTTGGCTGATGGTCATGAGCGACTCTCGGATTTCGGCAGGCATTCGATCAGGTGGCGCCATTGCGCCTCGGAGTAGCGGGCAAGCAACGCGGCGAGAGGCGCCTGGCCTCTGGCCGCTGCGTCGATCATTTCGCCGACCACAGGTACGGTATGCAGCCTTGGGTGAATGCACAGGTGATGGAGAGCGAAAGCCACGATGTCCTCCATCTCGCTCAAGCCCAACCGGCGTGCATCATCGATATGGTTCGAAGCGCGGACCGCTGCAAAAGGTGGGATCTGGCACTGATTGACGCGGCGCGAACCCGCCCGCAACACTCGCCAGATAGCCAGCACACGCTCGATCAGCCCGACGTCATCCTGTATTCGCCGCGCAGGCGCCGGCAAAGGGTGACGCTGCCCGCCCTGCCCTTTCAGGCTTGCCAACCGCCCCCCGCTACTCAGGAACAACCAGTCACTGATCGGCCACCATGGGCCTTGCTCGAGCCGCTCGAACACCGCTGCGAGCAACTCCAGACGGACGGGTTCGTAGACCGGGTAGCAGCCAAACTCCCGATGGGAATCGGGTAGCCGACACAAGGCCGTGAGATGGGACGCGACAGCGACCGAAGGCGCCTCACTGAACAGCCAGCCACACAGGTAACGCCGTTGCTGAAACAACGCCTTTTGCGCTGCTCGGGCCGTGAGTTCCAGCAGGCAGCGACTGGGGACCGTGCCGGGCGAAGCCAGGCAGGCCAGTACGGGATGCAGTTGAGGGGCATGGGCCAGGTCGTCCCGGTGCACACGGGTCAATGCATGCTCACCCAGGGCATCGCGCAACTGGGCAAGCACGGCGTGGTCGCCATTGTGAGCAGTCGCAAGCGGGTCTATCAGCACATGGCAGTACAGGTGCGCCCCATGATGGCTTTCGATGAGCCTGGCCAGGTTGTCAGTGCGCATCAGACCTTGGCCTCGCACTTTTTGCTGGTATCAGGCACAAGCGAGAGTGGCTGGCTGTTTCCAGCCCCGGACGCAGCCGCGCTGGTTTGCCCCAGCAGGTCGAGCTTGAGCCCGTTGATGGTGATGCCCTGCTCATCCAGCACAATGCTGCCGCCCGCAGTTCTGAACTCGATGCGCTCACTGGCGCGCAGCTGATAGATCGTCGTATGTTGCTCAATGCCCTGCCCGACGGTGACCTTTTGCGCACCTTTGACGACAAGCTCGGCGTCCTTTCCGACAACGGCCTGGTGATTGGCCCCTGTTGATTCGCTGCGGTCGTTGCCTACTTTCTCGATAAAGTCATGCTTGATGTCTACGTTGCAGGTTTGCCCAATGAGCTGGGTATGGTCACCCCCGGTTTCCTGGCGGAAGTCATGGCCGATGTTCAAGTGCTCATCATTGCCGACCTGCTCGACACGATTACGTCCCACCCGCGTGGTCTCATCATTGCCGACTACATTGTTCTGGTCCCGCTGGGCATGGATGAACACTTCTTCCTTGCCAAGCTCGTCCTCGAAACGCAACTCGTTGAAACCATCGCCCTTGTGGGTCTGGCTCTTGATGGTCATGCGGGTCTTGTGTTCGGGCAGGTCGTAGGGCGGCAGCTGGTCGCCGCAATAGGTACGCCCGGTGATCATCGGCTGGTCGGGGTCGGCGTTGACGTACTGGATGATCACATCCTGGCCGATGCGCGGGATGGCCATCGCCCCCCAGCTGCCGCCTGCCCAACCTTGCGACACGCGCACCCAGCAGGAGCTGAACTCGTTGTTTTCGCTCTCCCGGTCCCAGGGGAAGCTCACCTTGACCCGGCCCCACTCGTCGCAGTAGATCTCTTCCCCGGGTGGCCCGACGACCGTGGCCATGTGCGGGCCGTCGATGCGTGGCTTGGGCAACGGTGCCGGACGCCATTCGATCCGGCCAGGCACCAGCACGGCTTCCTGCGAATAGCGCGTTCCTTGTGCAGCTTCGGCAGCTTCTTCTTGCAGGCTGGTGAACTGGCTGCCCTGGTGATGCACGCGCATCACGCGCCAATGGGCGTTGAGGTCGTTGCGCGGGTGTTCGACAAGGGTGAAGCTCAGGCCTGGTTGCAGCCGTACATCGTCACCCTCGACTTCGGCAATACGGGCGTCATGGCGCAGGCCCGTCAGGCGGGTGGCGGTGAAGGGCACTCCGACCGCATCGCGCTTGTAGCGGCCGGGGTAGTCGAAGCGCTCATAGGCCCGGGACTGATGGGTGATGCTACTGTCACCTGCGCGGTGTTCCTGCCGGTACTGCGGGTTGGTGAAGGTGTAGTCCCGCTGCACCTGGCGTGCGGTGCGCACCTGCTCGCTGTAGCGCAGGCGGCGCAGGCAAGGCCTGGCCTGGTCGCCACCGCTGTTGGCGCGGTACAGCACCTGGTCGGGGCCGATGTCGTCTTCGTCGAAGAAGTCTTCATCTTCGTCGTTGGCCTTGAGCGCGCTTCGGCTGATCTGCCCCAGTGCCAGAAGTCGGTCGGTGATGACCAGCTGGTGGTGTTTCGGCGTGTGTTCGAAGCGATAGACAAAACCCTCTTCACCCGCCAGGCGGGCGATGAAGTCGAGGTCCGTTTCACCGGCCTGTACGCAGAACTCGCGCACCTGATGCTCGCCCATGCTCTTGATTTCGAAACGGGCAATGCCCTGGCGCTTGAGCATCAATTCAAGAATCTGCGGCACGGTCTTGTGCTGGAAGATGCGCCAGTTCGAACGCAAGCCGGCGCGGGCCAGCACGGGCTCGACCAAGGCGCGGTAACGGGTGCGACAGAACCCTGTCTCACCCTGGCTGAAGCTGCTGACCAGGCCGTGCACATAGCGCAGGGGGCGCTCACCGCGCCAGATCGTGAACAGCACCGGTTTGTCGAGCAACTGGCCGAAGTCGACCTCGTCTTCAAAACTGATCAATTCCAGTTTCAGCTGAAACGGTGAGCTGATCATTTCGTCGAGTTCGAACGAAACCACCTCGAAGTCAATCTGGCCAGCCAGCGGCTGGAAGGTGAAACGCAAGTCGGATTGGCTAGGCATGCGTATCCCTCCCGCTACTGCTGCAAGATGCCGTTGAGCGATTCCAGCACCTCGGCGGTGATCAAGCTCAGGCGGTAGCTGTAGAAGCAGTAGGCGCAGACCATGGCGATGGCGGAGATCACCAACGGGCTCCACCAGGGCCATTCCCGGCGCCGCATGCGGTAGGGACGGTGGACGACGTTGGTATAGGGATCGCCCGGGAATTCCGGCGTGGGGCCGCGCAGTTCACGAATGACCTTGTGCATGCGCGAAATCAGGGCATTGATGATTTCATCGCACTTCGGGTCCAGGGCGTACTTGCCCTTCAGGCCCAGACAGAAGCAGAAGTACAGGAACTCCAGCACATCCTGGAACTCCTCGGGCGACTGCATCAACCGCTCCAGCAACACGAAGATCTTCTCGCCGCCTTGGGTTTCGTCATGGAAGATGCTGAGCAGCGGTTCGTGGCTCCAACACGAATTGTTCCCCCAGGGGCGGCTCATCACGGCCTCGTCCAGATAAAGGCACAAGGCATAGGAATAGACTTCCAGGTGCACGGCGGAATAACCGTGCTGCTGTATTTCCTCGCGGACGGCGCTGACCTGGGTCTGCAGGGCCTTGTGCACCTGTTCGATGTTGGGCAGGTCATCCAGCGTACGCAGGCGAATGACCAGGCCGAACAGCGGGTTGGCCGCGTCGAGCATCAGGTTGGCGAAGCCGCCGCGTAGCTGGAAGCCCGGGTCGGCCGGATAACCCTCGTGATCTGCGCGCCTGCCTTGACCGGGCAGATAGGGTGAATCGGAGCCCGCCGGGACAGCGAGCATGGCATGCAGGCTGCTTTCGGTTACGTCATGGGCAGCGTTGGCGGCCTGGAATTTTCCAGGACGAACAGCAGATGGGCCGGGCATGAAGAGGTCCTTGTCTTCCAGTAGGCTGAAGACATGAACACTATCGGGGAATCAATTCTTCGAGGAGCGTGGGGCGTCCCAAAACGCTGTAGGAACTTTCTCCTTTTGGCTTGTCTGGACGCTGTGATGCCGGTATCTGGGGCCCTTTCGCGATACAAGGCCGCCCGCGCAACGACCGCGCCAGCCTTTGCGTGGGTGGCGCAGCGCTGCAAAAGATCAATCAGCCAAACAACCTGGCCAGAAAGCCCAGCTTCTTCTTGTAGGAGCGCCGGGCTTCCAGTGCGTCCTCCAGACTGACTTCCAGGAACCGCGCCTGCTGGTTGGGCTGCATCTGCCCGATCAGGTCCAGGTCGGCACTGATCACCGTGCCGATCATGGCGTAGCCGCCACCCGACACCGCGTCACGGTGCAGGATGATCGGCTCCAACCCCGCGGGTACCTGGATCGAACCGATCGGGTAGCAGCTGTCGACGATGTTCGACGGGTCCGAGCCGGCCCCGAACGGCTGCTCACGTGGCTGGAAGCTCAGGGCACTGCCGCCCTTGTAGCGATAGCCGATACGGTCGGCCTCGGAGCCTACCGTCCAGGCTTCGGTGAAAAAGCTTTGCGCGGCAGCCTTGGTCAGGCGGTGAAAATACAGCCCCGGCACCACCCGTAGCACCACCTCGCCGCCCAAGGCCTGGCGCAGGGCCATGGGCAGGCTCGCGCCGGCGCGGGTCTTGCCGCTGGGTACGCCGACCGGCAACAGGTCACCCGCCATCAGCTTGCGCCCATGCAAGCCACCCAATGCACCCAACGCATAGGTGGAGCGGCTGCCGAGCACCTCGGGTACATCGATACCGCCGGCCACCGCCAGGTAGGCCCGGGCACCTGCGGTAGGGAAGCCGAAACGCAACACCTGCCCGGCACGTACGGCAAACGCCGTATCCGGGCGTTGCTCACGGCCATCGAGCAAGGCCGGCATCTGCGCACCGCAAACCGCCACCAGCGTATCCTGCTGGAACTCCAGCTCCGGCCCCACCAGGGCACACTCGAGGCCGGCGGCGCCGGCCGGGTTGCCCACCAGGTGGTTGGCCGCCCTCAGGGCGTACTGGTCGAGGGCGCCGGACGGCGGGATGCCCAGGTGGTAGTAGCCTTCACGGCCCAGGTCCTGCACCGAAGTAGCCAGGCCGGGTTTGAGTACCTTGATCATGCCAGCACCTCCTGCAGGGTCCGTGGATAGCCGACCGGGTCGGCGAGGAACGCATCCAGGGAGAATTCCACCGGGCGAATGCGCAGGTCGAAGCGGCCTTCCTCGACATCCGCCACCGCCTGGTCGTAGGTGCGGCGGTCGATTGGCTTGAACTGCACGATGTCTCCCGGGCGGAAGAACACCATGTGCTCCTTCAGGTAGTTCAGTGTCTGCTGCGGGTCGTAGATCGGTGCCGGGGTGACGCCGAACATCTGGTAGCCGCCTGCCCCGCGCACCGAATAGATGCAACCGAAACAGCCACCATGGCCAAGGGTGAGCTTGGGGGTGTCCGTACGTGGGCGCAGGTACTTGGGCACCTGCAGTTGCCGCTCGCGCTCGACCATCTGGAACATGAACGGCAGGCCGGCAACGAACCCGACCATCGACACGAACCACGGCGCGCCGCTGTGCGCGGCAATGAACGCCTCGACATCGGCCAGGCCGTTGATCCGCGCGGCGTACTCCAGGTCGGTGCTGCCCGGGTCCTGGTGGCGGTCACGAAAACGCATCAGCGTTTCATGGGTCCAGGGGTCGTTGTACAGCACTGGAATCTCGATGATCCGCGTCTGCAACGAGCGCTCGGCCACCGCCTGCGCTTCGGCACCGCGCACCGCCTCCAGCAGCGCCTGCGGCGCGATACGGTCCGGGTCGAAGCGGATCTGGAACGAGGCGTTGGCCAGGCACACATCCAGCACCCCGTCCAGGGCCAGCCGCTCCACCGCGCGGGTGACGGCCATGCCCTTGAAAAAGGCCTGCAGCGACATGCTCTCGCTGACTTCGGCAAACAGGTGCTCGTCGGCGCCAAAGCTATAGCGGATAGGGGTTGTAGCGAGCGGTTCGGCCATGACTGTTCCTTTTCTTGGAATCTTTATAGAAAGGCAGGCGAAAGCAAATTGCACGGGCTCCGGCGTATACCTGCCGGATGCCCCACGGATTCAGCGTGGCGCACGCACCACGATACCGGCCGCGTCCAGCGCCTGGCGCGTGGCCTCGACCAGGTCGAGCGCCCCCGGGGTATCGCTGTGCAGGCAGATGGAATCGAATTCGATGGCCAGGTCCTGCCCCTCGACCGTGCGCACCACGCCTTGCTGACAAGCCCGCAACACCCGATCGGCTACCGCCCCGGGCTCATGGCCCCGCACGTTGCGGGTGAACACGATCGACCCGCTCAGGTCGTACTCGCGGTCGGCGTAGAACTCTCGAATTACCGGCTGGCCAAGTTCCTGGGCAATCCGGCAGATCACCGAACCGGGCATGCAGTACAGCAGCAGCTCCGGCTCGATCACCCGCAGGTTTTCCACCAGCAGCCGCGCAGCTTCCTCGTCACGTGCCAGATGCATGTACAGAGCACCGTGCGGCTTGATGTGCTGCAGCTGCACACCTTGGGCGCGGGCAATTTCCCGCAGAGCACCGAGCTGGTAGAGCATGTCGTCGACCAGTTCCTGGGCCGGGGCATTGATGTGCCGGCGACCGAAGCCGACCAGGTCGCGGAACCCAGGGTGCGCCCCCACTGCGACGCCCAGGGCCTTGGCCCGCTCGACGGTACGGCGCATGGTGCCGGGGTCACCGGCATGGAAGCCGGTGGCGATGTTGGCCGTGCTGATGTAGCCCATCAGCTCGTTGTCGACGCCATCGCCAATGGTCCACGGGCCAAAGCCCTCACCCATGTCCGAGTTGAAATCCACCACCTGCATGATTGTCTCTCCTGGCGCTTGTGACCGCATGCAAGCCACGTTAGATTCTCCGCACCCCCTTGGGAAGATCTATAAACAGATAGGGTGTCTTCTGAAAATCAGATACACCAGGAGCCTACCGTGTCACTGACCCTGCGCCAGGTCCGCTACTTCGTCGCCACCGCCGAGATCGGCCAGATTTCCCAGGCGGCAATCCACCTGAACATTTCGCAGTCTGCGGTCACCACGGCGATCAAGGAGCTGGAGGCGATGCTCGGTGTGCTGCTGTTCCAGCGCTCGGCCCAGGGCATGAGCCTGACCGAGGCCGGCCGCCACTTCCTGAACCGCGCCTACGTGATTCTGCGCAGCGTGGACGATGCGCTGAACAGCCCGCTGCCGGATGTTCGCGCCAGTGGCCTGCTGCGCCTGGCGGCCAGTTATACGGTGATCGGCTACTTCCTGCCGCATCACCTGCAACGGCTGGAACACTGGCACCCGGACGTGACCCTGGAGCTGTACGAGCAGGAGCGCAGCGCCATCGAGCAAGGGTTGCTGGAGGGGCGTTTCGACATGGCAGTGGTGCTCACCGCCAACCTCACCCACCCGGACATCGTCTCGGAAACCCTGTTCAACTCCGAACGCCGACTGTGGCTGCCTGGCCATCATCCGCTCTGCGAGCGCTCGGCGGTAAGCCTGGCCGACGTGGCCTGCGAGCCGTTCATCCTGCTGACCGTGGATGAGGCCGAGCAAAGCGCCATGCGCTATTGGGAACAGGCCGGTCAGCGGCCGCAAGTACGGGTGCGGACCAGTTCGGTGGAGGCCGTGCGCAGCATGGTCGCCAATGGCAGCGGTGTGGCGATCCTGTCGGACCTGGTGCACCGGCCCTGGTCGCTGGAGGGCAAGCGTATCGAGACAGTGACCATCAGCGACCCGGTGACACCGATGAGCGTTGGGTTGGCCTGGCACCGGGAACGAGCGTTCAGCCCGGCGATGCAGGCTGTGCGCAATTACTTCCATGGTGCATTCCTGGCGCCGCAGCAATTGTCGGCACGGCGCTGACCGCCCTGCAGGCCTGGGCCTTCACGGGCAAACCCACACACAGCGCCTGCATTCGAAATCAACGCCACTCGCTATAGGGCTCCAGCGGTGTCACCGGCAGCGCCAGGTTGCCCCGCCACGGCTCGAACAGGTAGCGCAGATAGAGCATGCCATGGCTAGGCGCATAGTCATCACTGTGCTGCCAGTCGAAGCCGGCGCCCAACACCCAATGGTCGCTCAGGCGCCGTTCGAACAGCCCACGCAGGCGGTAGCCCAGGCCGCTGCTGTCGCTGGCGTCGTTCATGGCATCGATATTGGAGCCAACGTCATACTGGGCCAGCACCTTGCGGTTGACGTGCGCATCCGGGTACAGGCGGCTACGGCCGCTGTGGGCCTGGGACCAGCTGACAGAGCCTTCCAGCAACACCGACCAGTCGTAGTTGCGCCAGGCATAGCTGACCGGCACGCCAACCGATGTGTAGCGCTGCGGGCTGTAATAGCCGCCCTGCCCCAGGCTGTAGCCGCCCAGGTCCTTGTCGTGACGCCAGTGCATCAGCGTAAGGCCCACGCGCACACGCTCATCGGCTTTTTCCACCACGCGGTGGTACCAGCCGGCCATGGCTCGGGTGCGCTGGTTGTCGGCGACGTTCTCGCCATACAGCCAGTGGTGCCCGAGGCTGGCCCAGACGCCATTGTCACCGCCCTGGTCCCAGCTCAGGCCGAGCGTGGCGCCATTGGCCGTGACCCCGCCCCAGCGCACGCCCGTACGCGGGTCACGTGCCCCGGCAAAGGACAACAGCGAGTTGCTCATCGGCCGCCGCGAAGCGGTCAGCGACCAGCCGACCTGACCGAGGTCGCCATTGACCGTCGCGCCACCCAACCAGTTGTTGATGGCGTAACCCTGAGTGGTTCCCAGATCAAAGGCCCAGCGGCTGCCCTGCCAACCCAGCGCCAGCACGCTGCCGTCCGCCGTCTGCGAACCACCATCGCAGGCGGGGAGCGACTTCCCGTCGGCGGTGCGGCCAACAAACTGGCAGCTACCGAAATCCGGGGTATAACTCCTTTGGTCGTTCTGCTCGAACGAGCCCGCATCCATGCCGATGCGCTCCACCCGCGCAAAGGCGGTGCCGTCCTGCCAAGGGGTATCGACGTGCAGCAACGTCGACTGGGTACTCAGTTCGGACGTGCCCGGCGTACCGTCGTCCTCGCGCCAACCGTAGTCGTGCATCAGCGTCACATGGGTATTGCGCTGGCGATACAGCGCATCGACGTCGCTGCGCAGGCTGCGTGCCAGCCAGTCGTCGTCATCCTGCTCCCGGCTGGCCAGCGTCAGTGCACGGTCGTCTCGTGGCGACACGGCAGTACGCTGGAGCAACTGCGCATCGGCCATCGCTGCAGCGTAAAGGTCCAGCGCCCGTTGCGGGTCATCCGGCGCCACCAGGCGGGCAGCGTCGCGCCGCAACAAGGGATCGGGGCGAGCCTGCTGCGCTGCTATCTGGTCGAGCATTCTTGCCGCCTGGTCGTGTTCGCCCAAGGCCACCCAGACAGCCGCCAGGCGCCGTTGGGCGTTGCTGTCATCGGCAGCCAGTTGCGGTACCTGCACAGCCAGCATGTGCCGGGCCTGTGCCAGGTTGCCTTCGGCCACCGCGCTTTCGATCACGCCCAGGCGCGCCTGGGGTTGCCCAGGCTGCACGGCGAGCACGCGCTGGTAATAACCGCGCGCCTTGCCAGGCTCACCGTTGGCCGCCGCCCAGTCAGCCAGCAGCATCAGGTCATCGGTGCTGCCTTCGCCACGCGCCAGGCCGGCCTCGAGCAGGCGGGTCGCTTCAGCCGTACGGCCTTGTGCCTGCAGCTGCTGTGCCGAAGCCAGGGTCATGCGGCGGCGGATACGCTGCTCCAGCGCATGCATGTCAGCGTTCCAGGCCCCCTGCGGCACCGCGCCCAGGCTGTCCAAAGCCAGCGCATCGCGGTCACTGGACTCCAGGAACAGGCCATGGGCATAACGGGTAGATGGATCGCCCGGCTGGCGCTGTACGATCCTGGCGAATGCCGCATCGGCTTCGGCGGTGCGCCCCAGGTGACGCAAGCTGTTGGCCAGCTGATAGACCAGCCATGGCTCATCGGGTGCCAAGGCCGTGGCCTGGCCCAGCACCTGGCTGGCCGCCGCCCAGTCCTCACGCTGCATGGCCTGGTCACCTTGTTGGCGCAGGCGTGCGAGTTCCAGGCTGCGGCGCAGGCTGGCGAACTGTGCCTGCTGCCGAAGCGGCAGGCTGTCGAGGTACGCCCGCGCCTTGTCGGGCGATTGCGCCTGGTACACACGCACCAGGCCGCGCACGGCACTTTCGTTATCCGGTGCCATGCGCCGAACCTGCAGGAACTGCCGCTCGGCGGCAGCGGTATCGCCCTCGGCCAGCGAGACATCCGCCAGGCCCAGCAGGGCGTATTCCTCTTTCGGGCGCTGCTGGCGAGCCTGCTGGTAGAAGGCGCGGGCCGCGCGCAGGTCTTTCGTCTGCAGTGCCCGCTCCCCTTTGCCGAGCAGGGCCCAATACTGGCTGGACGACTCCAGGTCCTTCCACTGGCTGATCCAGTAAGTGTCCTGTTCCTTGGCACTTGCCGCCCGGAACGCCGCATTGGCGTCTTCGTAGCGGCTCTGGCGCATCAACGCATAGCCCAGTGCCCCCTGCAGGCTGGCATCATCCGGATACTGGCGCAGCGCCCGACGCAGTTGTGCTTCGGCTTCAGCGTTGCGGCCCTTGTCGAGCAATGCCAAGCCCCGTCGGCCAGCCTGCCAGGACGGGTCGGCCAGCAGTTTGCGCTGGTGTTGCAGAGTCTCGCTGGCCTGCGCCTGCAACGGTGAGGCCGGGTAACGCTGGAGAAACGCTTGCCAGGCCGCCGCGCTGGCGGCGCTCACCGCTTGCCCGGACAGGTAGTCGAACTCACGTTGGGCAGCGGCATCCCGTGCGCCGGGGTCGCGCGACAGCTGGTCGAGCAAGGCCAAGGCTTCACGGTCGCGATTTTCGGCGAACAGCCAGCCGGCGAGGGTCTGGCGCAAGCCGGCACTGCCGGGGTACTGCCGGTCCAGCTGCTGCAACTGCCTGATCGCCTCGGGGCGCTGGCCCGGGAGGTTGCCGCGCACGCGCCAGTAGTCCAGGGCCAATTCCAGGCTTGGCGGTTCACCAGCGAACAACTGTTCATAGGCCGCCAGCGCCTCTTCATTGCGCCCGGTGACCGCCAGCAGGCGAGCCTGCTGCAATTGTCGCACGCGCTCAGGCTGCTGCAGCTCGAGCAGGCGCCTGGCCTGGCGAGCCTGCAGACTGCCAGGCGCGATAGCGCTGATCCGGGCGCTCAACTGCTCGGCATCGGTACTGTTCTTTTCGCGCAATGCCAGGCTCAGGGCCGCCAGCAACACATCCGGGTTGCGCGGCTCGAGCAATTGCAGCCGCCCCAGTGCATCGCGCACCAGGTCATCACGATGCAGCGCCTCGCCACGACGCACCTGGTCCAGCAGCCATTGGCGCTGTTCATCGGCATCCTTGGGTTGCGCGGTGGCCTGGCAGGTCACTGCCGCCAGCATCAGCACACCGATCATTCGCTGCATGGCGCGCTCCAGGCCGGCAACAGTCGGCCATGCGAGTCGAAACGGTAACGGCCTTGGTCCCAGCCTTGGCCAAACAGCGCCAGCACCTGGCTGTAATAGGCCTTGGCTTCGACTGGCTGATCGCGCAGGCGCTGACGCTGGGCCGCCAGGCCCGCGACGTGCTCCGGCGATGCTGCCAGCAACGGCAGCAGCGCCGCGGAGAAACCTGCCGGGCCATGGCCACTGGCAACACCGCTGTGCGCATCCACATGCTCTGGCGGCAGCCCCTGGCGCGTGGTCAATGCCGCCATCGGGGCATAATGGGCCACCAGTTCGGCGCGCTGCGCCGCGTCCTTGGCCAGCATGCCGACCCACAGGTAGACGCGGATGGCGTCGTAGTCACCTTCACTGCCATGTTGCGGGTCCGCAGCCAGTTCACCGGCGGGCGTCCACAGCAGCCAGTCCGGGGCAAAGCCCTTTGGCGACGAAGCCAGCCACAGACGCCGCGTGTTGGCCGCCAGCTCGCCCCACAACGGGTCGACCAGGCTGAAGCGATCGAACAACTGCAGCGGCAAATAGCTGGGATTCAAGCGGGCACCGCGGGCATCCTCGAAGCCGTAGTCCCCCGGCAGCAGCATCACCCCCAGGCCCGGCAGCTTGCGCACGGTCTGCGCGGCGATACGCCACAGCAGGCGCTGACCCAGTTGCGTGTAGGCCGGCTCGTCCCACAGGCGCCCGGCTTCAAGCAGGCTGTAGGCAATCCACAGGTCGGCATCGCTGGCGTTGTTGGCATCCAGCACCTGCCACTGCTGCTGGCCGTTGCGGCCCCACAGCCAGGCGGGCAGATGCCGGGCCAGGTCGCCCTCCGCCAGGTTGTTGCCGGTCCAGCGCAGCAACTGCGCGAAGGCTTGCCGGTCATTGCCCACCAGGGCGAAGAACAGCGCATAGCTCTGCCCTTCCGAGGTGGTGATCAGGCGCTCGTCGCTCCGGTCGATGACCCGACCGTCGACACTCACCAGCTCGGCCTTGAAGCGGTCCCATGCCGGCCATGGGCAAGCCGGTGCGGCACTCGTGACAACGGGCAGGCCCAAGGCGACCAGCCCTACCAGCAACTGACGCATCATCACCCCGCCTCACCCAGGCGGCGCTTGCCTGCCCAGCGCAGTGCCCGCCACAACAGGAAGGCGAACAGCACCACGCAAATGGCCGCGATCGCCGCCAGCAGCACCGGGTGCTCGGACAGGTGGAACCACAGCAGCAGCCACCACGGCAGCGCGCCTACGAAGTAGTGCTCGCCGACGAACTGGCTGGTGACGCCACTGCTGCGCACCAGCGTCACCGAACCGGCCACCGCATCGAGCTTGCCCACATCGCCGAGCACGTCGCGCAGCAACGCTTGGTCGCTATCGCTGTTGGCCAACAGGGCGACCACACTGCGCTGCTCGTGGAATGGTGACTTCAGCCCGGTGATGGCGGCAATCGGCGCCTGCGCGCTGACGGCCACACGGCTGCTCGCTGCGACCGCTGCGGTATCGAAGCGCTGGCTGCCCGGCAGCCCGGTACTGCGGCCCTGCAGCAGCCAGTCCCGCTGGGCGCTGAGCAGCAGACCAAGATTTGGCGAATCCCCCAGGGCCTCGGGCAGGCTGCCGAGCAGCAGCAAGTCGGCATCGACCGCTGCGGCCTGCGCCCAGTCATCGACCAGCCGCAGGCCAAGCGCCGGGTAGCCGATCTGCCCGGCCAGCCCGCCGACCGCATCGAGCAAGGTGCCCACCTGCATCGCCGTGGGCTTGGCCGGCATGACGACCAGCGTTTCGGAAAGGTCGGCCATGCGGCTGAACGGGAAACCGCTGCGGGCGAATGCGCGCAGGTCGGGCATGGCGATGTAGTGGTGGTAACCGGACAGGTCGATGGTCGAGTTCTCGTCGATCGCCGCGCGCACATCCACCGGCAACGAGGTCTGGCAGCGGTCGCGCTGGGCGCTGCCCAGGGTGCTGGCAAAGCTGAAATCGAAGCGCAGGCGGTTGCGGTCGCCGATCTTCAACGCCGGTACCAGCGACTTCTCGGTCAATGCGCTGTTGTCACCCGGTAGCACCGCCAGGCGCATTTCCTCGAGCGTACCGCCGCGCCGGTCATTGCCCACCAGCGGCATGCTGGTGATGTACTGGTCATTGACACTGATGCTCAGGCGCGATTCGTCGCTCACTGCCGGGGCCGTGTAGCGGTACAGCGTACGCAGCGGAATGCCCTGGTTGCGCCACACGAACAGGTCCGGCGGCAGGTTCAGCTCCAGCGTCACCGGCCGCGGTTGCAGGCCGCTGACCTGCAACTGCTCGGGGTAATCGAGCAGCTCGGCGAAGCGTACCGGGCGGTCGGTGCGTGTCCAGTTCGGTGCATCATAGGGCTGGCGCGGCTGCAGTGCCGTCATCTGCTCGACCTTCACCCGGGCACCGCGGAACAGGTTGTTGCCAACCGCCAGCGCCGAAGCGGCCTTGACCAGGTCATCGTCGTTGCGGCCCAGCACCAGCAGCACCTTGCTGAAGCGATCGTCCGGGTGGTCGATCATCTGCAGTACCGGGCCGTCCACCGGTGGGAACTGCTGCAAGTCGGCGAGGAAGGCCGCGCGACGGTCGTTGCTGGCAAACACGATGCTCGGCGTGGGTCTGTCGCCACGGGCCGGCAGGCTGTCGTACAGCACCGGGAAGGTCGCCTTGCGCCACCCGGCCTGGCTGCCGAAGTAGGACGCCAGGATCGCCGCCGCACGCTGCTCGCCCAGGCTCGGCACGCCGCTGAACACCACCGGCAGGGTTACCTTGCCAGTGTCGCGCACATCGAAGAACGGCAGCGGGAAGTACGCCAGGTCGTTGTCCAGGGCCAGGGCCTGTTCGTGCAGTTGTACCTGGCTCTTGCGGTTCAGGTTCAGCCAGAGGCCGCTGTGCGCAGGGTCTTCGCAGATGTCGGTGTAATGCCCGACGAACTCCAGGCGTACCCGGTTGAAATCGCTGAGCAGCTTCGGGTCCAGTGGCAGTTGCCGGCGCACGCGCTGGCCAAGCTGGTCCTTTTCCACTGGCACCACGCCCATCAATTCGTCGTTGAGGTACACGCGCAGGTGCGACAGGTTCGGCAACAGCGCGGGCGATGGCGTGTAGTCCAGCTGCAGGCTGGCGTCGGTGGCCAGGCGGTCGCGCCGCAGGCCGAATTCGATATGCTCGCTGTTGCGCACCCCCAGCAACAGGCTGTCGGACGCATGCCCGAGCTGCTCGAAGGTTTTCGCAACCGGCCAGTTCGGTACCGTGGGTACGGCTGGCTCGGCAAGCGGGGCTACAGAGGCGGCAGCGGCGCTCTGCGACAAGGCAGCAAGCAGCGCCATCGCCAGGCCCCAGGTACGCGCGGGATAACCAGTCATCATGCGTCTCGATCAACAGGGTTCAAGGAAGGGACAGGCCGCGGTGTGCGCGGCCTGTAGCTGGCCAGCCAGTTCGTCAGCGCGTGCAGTGGGCGCAGCCACGCCCGCACCCATGGCGGCAAGTGCTCGACCAGCCGCAGGTAACCGACACCGCCCAGCTTCAGCACGTCGACCAGGCTGCGCAGCGGGCGGTCGACTTCGTGCTGCTCGCTCCAGCCCAGCCAGGCATCGGCGCGGGCGAAGGTGCAGTGGACCAGGTCGATACGCTGTTGCTGGCCGAGGTCGTGAAACACCAGGCCAACGTGTTGCCCGACGGTACGGGTGACACAGGCCTGGAAGGCGAACTCGCGCTGGCCGCGGTTGAGCAGCAGGCGTACCCGCTCCCCGGCTTGCAACTCAAGGCCCCGGTGCAGCTGAAGGCCGACACCACCGTCGGAGTAGTCGACCAAGGTACAGGGGTAGGCGTGACCGCTGGCCAGCACCAGCCCGGCCGGCAAGCGCATCTGCACCCGGTGGGCGCGGCGCACCTGGCGCACTTCGGCAGCCACAGCGACGGCGGCGCCGATGATCAGCAGGTTGTAGATCACCCATAGCGAGCTGACGATCACCGTGCCGATCTCCGCCGCCGGGCCGGTGAACAGGCGCCACACGGCGAAACCCAGGCCCGCCACGTTGAGCGCCGCCAGCCACAGGTAGGGTTGGGCGATGCGCCAGTCGAACTGCTCCTGCTCCATCAGGCCGCCCTTGGCGGTGACGTTGAACTTGCCCTTCTTCGGCGCGAACAGCGCGACCGTGGTCGGGCGGGCGATGTACCAGGCCAGCACGGTCTCGTAGACCTCGCCCCAGAAGGTCTGCCGGTACTTGCCCTGCATGCGCGAGTTGGTCAGGCTGGCGTGGATCATGTGCGGCAGCACGTACAGCAGGATCATCAGCGCCGGTGCGTAGATGATGTAGGCATGCAGCAACAGGAACGCCAGCGGCGCGGTCAGGAACACCAGCCTTGGCAGGCCGGCCAGGAAGTGCAGCATCGCGTTGGCATAGCACACCCGCTGGAACAGGCTCAGCCCACGGCCGAACAGCGGGTTGTCGGTACGGAAGATCTGCACCATGCCCCGGGCCCAGCGAATGCGCTGGCCGATGTGCGCCGACAGGCTCTCGGTGGCCAGGCCGGCCGCCTGCGGAATGCTCAGGTAGGCCGATGACCAACCCTGGCGGTGCATGCGCAAGGCGGTATGGGCATCTTCGGTCACGGTTTCGACGGCGAAGCCGCCGATGCTCTCCAGCGCGGTACGGCGCAGCACGGCACACGAGCCGCAGAAGAACGCCGCGTTCCACATGTCATTACCATCCTGGATCAGGCCGTAGAACAGCTCGCCTTCATTGGGGCGCCGGCGGAACGAGCCCAGGTTGCGCTCGAACGGGTCGGGCGAGAAGAAATGGTGCGGCGTCTGCACCAGCGCCAGCTTCGGGTCCTTGAGGAACCAGCCCACGGTCATTTGCAGGAAGGAACGCACCGGCACGTGGTCGCAGTCGAAAATGGCGATCAGCTCGCTGTCGGTCACGCCCAGCGCATGGTTGAGGTTGCCGGCCTTGGCGTGGTTGTTGTCCGGCCGCACGATGTAGCCCACCCCCACTTCGTCGGCGAACGCACGAAACGCCTCACGCCGGCCGTCGTCGAGGATATAGATGCGCAGGCACTCGCGCGGCCAGTCCAGGCCCAGGGCAGCGAGCACCGTGGTGCGTACCACCGACAAGTCTTCGTTGTAGGTGGGGATCATCAGGTCGACAGTCGGCCAGTGCGCCGGATTAGCCGGCAGGTTCGCCGGCTTGCGCTGCAACGGCCAGCTGGTCTGGATGTAGCCCAGGATCAGCACGAACCATGAATAGGTTTCTGCCGCCAGCAGGATCACCCCGCACACAAGGCCCGTGGTGTCGTTCCAGTTCAAGGTCGACGTATAGCGCCACCACAGGTAGCGGCAGGAGATGAGGGTCGACAGCACGATCAGCATCAAGGTCGGGAAACGACCCGGCATGTGCCGCACCAGCAGGGCGATGCCCAGCAACAGGCAGATGAACACCAGCTGCGCCAGGTAGCCAAACGGTTCGGTGACGCACAACACGGCCAGGCCGATGGCGCCCAGGGTCAGCACACCGTAGAAAACCCACCGGGCGAACACGCTCAAGCCGCGCAGGCGTGCCGAGGCTCGCTGCCTGAAAGCGCTGGCGCGGTAGCGCGCAGGCAGTTGCTGCAGGCGGTCGATCAGCAGGCCATGGTAGCGGCGCAGCACCTGGCGCATACCGCGCAGCTGCGCCTGCACTGCCCCCCAGGCACGGCGGGAAAACCCTGGTTGGCGAGGCAGCGGTTGGCGCCGGACCAGCAGCCACAGGCTCTGAATCAGCAGGCGCAGCGGGTCGCCCAGGCTGGGGCGCTTGCCCGCCAGTTGCGGGTACAGCCGCTGCCGCTCGGCCAGCAGGGCTTGCCAGGCAGGCGACTCCAGGCGCAGGAGCAGGAAGGCCAGCCACACGCCAAAGGTAAACAGCCACGCGACCGGCTGCCGCGCACCACGTGTGCGGAACCAGGCGTAGGCCGACAGAGGGGTCAGGGTCACGACTGGCGCCTCGTCAGGCAGCGCACCGCCAGGCTCTGCACGTCCCGGCAAGCCAGGCTCTGCGGCGCGTAATGGCCAAGCGGTGCCTTGTGCGCCAGGGCTTCGAGAAACGCCTCGTCGCGGTGCACCACCTGGATCGGCAGGCGATCACGGAACAGGTCGCGCCACACCATCAGCAGGTCGCTCTGCAAGCGGCTGGCGGGGTCGTAGCGGTTGACCAGCAACAGGTCGTAGTGCTCGACCTGCCGACGCCCGAGCAGCAGGTGGCTGGCCATTTCTGCCTCGGCCACCAACACACGCACGTCAGTCTCGACACTTTGGCCAGCGGCATCGGTCGGCAGTTGCGGCAGGTCGAACAGCAACCAGTCGAAGTGTTCGGCCAGCTCGGCCTGGCGCGCGCGCCAGGCCTCAGCGTCGGGCAAAGGCGGCCGCGTGCCGGCAGGCAGACTGCCGAACGGCATCAGGCACAGGCCATCGAGCACCTCATACATGGCATCGATGTATGGCCGCCCTTCCCGCTCGGCAAGCGCCCAGCCCTCGCGCGTGTCGAGGGGCAGGTTGAAGTGCAGGCCGAGCAGGTTGCTTGGGCACAGGTCGACCAGCAGCACCCGCTCACCTACGCCCTGCAACGCATGCCCCAGTGCCGCCAGCAAGGCACTGCGCCCCAGGCCACCGCGAACGCCGTGCAACGCCAGGCTGGTCATGGCGACAGTACCTGGCGCCGCGGCGCCGCCGTGTACAAGGTGCCCTGGGCGCTGCTCCGGCAGCTTTCACCCAGCAGCGGCCAGCGCTGCAAGGCCTGCTGGACACCCACCAGCAACGAAATGTCCTGGTAGTTCAGGTCCGGCATGTCCAGATGCTGGCGCAACTGGGCGATATCGTCGCTGCGGTCGGCAGGGTCTGCCTTGCCAGTGATCATTGGCGCTCCTTCGGAACAGGTTGCCAGTCGGGCTGGCCTTGCAGGCGCATGTAGGCACGCCCCTGGTAGTTAATTACCTGCGCACCTGCGGTTTCCGCGACCTGTTCGGTGGTCGGCAGGTCGCTCAGCAGGCTGGGCACATCCAGCACCTGCTGCTGGCCCAGGCCCGCATACACGCGCGAGATCAGTTCGGACAGCGCCAGGTAGCTGGTGGGTGCCGAGACGTGCAGCGGCTCGTTGCGGGCAGGCTGGCCCATGCCGATGAACTTCAGGCCGACCGGCACATGGGTAATCGATGGGGTGGGGATTTCACGCATGCCCGACAGCTGCATGCGGTCGCCATGCAGCGCGGCGCCATGTTCCGGGACAATGGCCACGACCACGCGGCGGCCGCTGCGCTCCAGTTCATCGAGGAAACTGCCAAGCTCACCGAACAGCCGGGTGGCGCGCGTTGCGTAATCAGCCACGCGGGTACCGCCGTCGGCGGTGACGATCCGGTTGCCGTCATGCAAGCTGATGCTGTTGTAGAACAGCGACACATGCTCGGCCGGCGCGCCTTTGCGCTGGCCCCACCAGCGGCGCAGCACATCCAGGTCGCTGGCGATCGGCGAACCGTCGAAGCCGACCAGTGCCCGCGGGAAATCGGTGTTGCGCAGGCCGGGTTGAGGCATGTGCTGCTGGGTGATGTCGCCGATGAAATTGTCGAAGCGGCCGCTGTGGTTGAGCAAGGTGTTGCTCTGGAAGCCGAGCCTGGCCAGGTTCTGGAACAACAGGCACTGCTCCGGGGCAGGCTGGTACAGGCCGGCGTGGGACGACTGCCCGCAGCTGGCACGCAGCACGCGGATGGCCGCCGGCCCGCTGTAGGACGTGGCCGAGTTGAACTGGTCGAAGATCACGTCCAGGCGCGAAAACAACGGGTTGTCACGCAACCCCACGGCAGACAGGTCATCCCAGGCCAGCGAGCAGATGTTGATCACCAGCAGATCGAACGGCTGCTCATCGGCCTTCACGGCCGGGAATGCTGTCACCCGTTCACGCTCACTGGCAAAGAACCGCTCGAGCCAGCTGTCGAGCGTGGCATTGTCGGCAACCACGGTGGCCTGCGCCTGCTCGGTGGGGCTGGCAGCCGCGGTGCCAGGCGCCTGGCCCGGGTGGAACCCCAGCGCTGGCAGGCCGCCGATCGCCAGCCACGCCAGCCCCAGCAGGCTCAGGGTACTCAGCCGCAGCCAATGGCGCAGGTACAGGTAACCCACCAGCAACAGTGCCAGCGCGCCCAGCAAGTTCCAGTTGATGAAGCGGCCGAGCAGTTCGAGCAGGTAGTCCCACGAGAAATCGAACACCCCCGGCTGCGCCAGCAGGCGGCTGAAGGGTGGCAGCCAGGTGTCCTGGTAGAACAATGCGATGCCAACCGGTACGGCCACCAGTTGCCGCGCGATTCGCAGCCACCTGCCTGGCAGCGGCACCAGCAGAAACGCGGCGAACAACAGGTTCGGCAGCGCCTGAAAGTCGAGCATGCCAAGGGCGACCAACAGGAACTTGGCCAGGAAATAGAGGTTCCACCCGCCCAGTCCAGGCCAGCGGGCCGGTACCGGGAGGGTGGCGGATAAATTAGTCATTACGGGGTTCCTGGCGTGCAGCGCGGTGGCGTACGCCCAGCGGTTTCAGGTAACGGGGTGGAAGGCGGCGGCGCAACCAGCCGCGCAGCGTGGCGCGCAGGCGTAACAGCAGCAGGGCCAGCGCCAAGGTGACCAGCGCCGTAATGCCGACCACTTGCAGCAGTTGCGCGAAGTTCATGCTGTACCCCGCTTGCCCAGGGCCACCCGGCGCGGCGCCAGGGCCGGCCTGGCCTGGGCGGTCAACTGTGCCGCCGCGTCAAGCCGGGGTGGCTGTGGCACGCGGTCGTCGAGGAAGGCCGGGGTGGCCAGGCTGTCGACACCGGCAAGCACCTCCTGGCTGATGAACAACTCTTTCCACGACAACTGGAAGATGTGGTCAAGGGCTTGCTCGACGCCTTCGGAGCGGCAGGCGAAAAGGAACAGGAACAGCACATCGCCCACCACGCAGGCGATGTCGCCGTCACGGCGGAACACCGTGCGCGAGCAGGCTTGCAGCGGGGTCAGGCCAGGGGCCGGGCGCAATACCAGCAACTGGTGGGCGATTTCGCCGTTGCGCACCCCGTGCCACATGGTCTGCACGGCTTCGGCGAACGCGCGCGGCGCCACCAGACCACAAATGGCCAGCGGCCGCAGGCGTGCGAGCAAGGCATCGAAATCGCTTGGCAGGCGCCGGCGCCAGAGGTAACCCTGGATGCTCTCGACCATGGTCAGGAAGCGCGACAGGCTGGCACCGAACGGCACGATCTGGCTGGCCCCGCAGGCCAGCAGCAGTTGTTCATCCTGGTAGCGCAGGGTCGGTGCCATCTCGCGCACCACCAGCTTCAGGGCATTGCCACGCAATTGGCGCAAGTGGTGCAACTGGCGCGCCAGGCTATCCAGGCGCTGCCCGCCGTCCATGGCGAAGATGACCGTGGCGGAAACCGCCCTGCCAGCTTTGGCCCCCAGTTCCTCGAGGCTCTCGCAGACCTGCCAGTGCTCGGAGAAGGCTGGCGCACCTTCCAGTACCGGGCGCTGGGCCAGGTACAACAGCTCGTCGCCACCGGTGTCGCTGGGGGCCTGCGGCGCCCCGGCGGCGGCGAAGCCTGTTTCAAGCCGCGCCAGTTCCACGTCGCGCGTACCGGTTTTGCCGAGCGGGTTGCTCCAGAAATGCTGCAGGTAGCGCACCCCGCCTTTGCCGCGATACACCTGGGCCAGGCCATCGACGCCCTGGTTGAACGCACGCAGGCGTTCTACCAGCCCGGCACTCTGGCCGCTGCTGATGACCAGCAACAGCGATGCCTCGGCCAACAGGACCGGGCGCAGCGCGTTGCACCAGCCTTCGATGTTGCCAGCACCCCAGACCTCGGCAGGCGCCAGCAGCACCAGCACGCGCCCGGCGGCGTCGATACGCGGCAGGTCATCGACCAGGTGCCGGGCGGCTTGCGGGTTGGCTTCGTACAGCGCCAGTTCGCCGGGGCCCTGCGCGGCATCGAGCGCACCCAGCACATCACCGATCGCTTGCGCATCGGCGATCAGGGCTGCGCGCGCGTGCTCCGGCAGCCCCTCGACCACTTGGCGGCATAGCAAGGTGGCGTCTTCTGCGTTATCACAGGCCAACCAATACAGTCCTTGTACATGAAGCTGGTTGCTTTCGGCGTCTAAGCCGGAGATAGCCAACCACGGCGTTCCGTTCGTCAAAACACTGGCTCTGCAAAAGTAAATTGAGGCGGGTTGAAGGGAAACTTTGACTTGCCTGCCGCTGAGCGCACATGACGCACGTCAAAAAAACGGCAAACAAGACATCTATCTTTAAAAGCCGTCAATTCTACAGCAGTAAGGCAAAATGAAATCAAGCGGAAATGTAATAATTTGCAAACTTTTGTTAACAACAAGCGTTGGGCCAGTGTCAGTCAGTTAAGGTCTGTCGGCTTGCCGGGGCTGCCCTGCAGCCCACGCCCGGCTTGTCGACAGCGAATGCATCGCTGGGTCATGGCCACCGGCCAGGCAAGAATTGATCTTCCGGAGACAAGCATGTTTCGTATCTTTGAGCGCTGGCTCGACCCTTTCCCACCCGACGAGATACCTCCGCCACCCGTTGGCCTGCTGCGCTTCATGTGGGCCTGCACCCGAGGGGCGCGCGGCTACATCCTGGCACTTGCACTGCTCAGTGCCGGGGTATCGATCTACGAAGCCTGGCTGTTCGCCTTCCTCGGCCAGGTCGTGGACCTGCTTTCGGCCTGGCAGGCCGGCGGTAACATCGGCCCCGAAGAAACCCGGGTGCTCTGGGGTATCGGCATCGTCCTGCTGGTCAGCATCGGGTTGGTGGCGCTGCGCACCATGCTTCAGCACCAGGTACTGGCGATCAACTTGCCGCTGCGCCTGCGTTGGGACTTTCACCGGCTGATGCTGCGCCAGAGCCTGTCGTTCTTTTCTGACGAGTTTTCCGGCCGGGTCACCACCAAGGTGATGCAGACGGCGCTGGCGGTTCGCGATGTGTTGTTCACCCTCATCGAGATCCTGCCCGGGATCGGCGTGTACTTCATCGCGATCATCGCCCTGGCCGGTGGCTTTGCCCTGAAGCTGATGCTGCCATTCATTGCCTGGGTCGTGCTGTTCGGCCTGGCCATGCTGTATTTCGTGCCGCGCCTGGGCAAGGTCGGCCAGGAGCAGGCCAACGCCCGATCATCGATGACCGGGCGGGTTTCTGACGCCTATACCAACATCACCACGGTAAAACTGTTCTCGCACGCCAACCGCGAAGCGCATTTCGCACGCGCAGCCATGGAGGATTTCAAGCAGACCGGTTTTCGCCAGATGCGTCTGGTCAGCCAGTTCGAAATCGTCAACCAGGCACTGGTGGTGGGCCTGATCATGGCTGCCGGTGGCTATGCCCTGTGGTTGTGGCACCAGGGCCAGGTCGGCACCGGGGCGGTGGCGGCGATCACCGCCATGGCCTTGCGTATCAACGGCATGTCGCACTGGATCATGTGGGAGATAACCTCGCTGTTCGAGAACATCGGCACCGTGCAGGACGGCATGGCCACCCTCACCCGCGGCCCCAAGGTGAAGGATGCGCCCGGCGCTACCGAACTGGTAACCAAGGGCGGCGCGGTGAGTTTCGACAAGGTCGGCTTCAACTACAACGGCGAGCGCCAGGTGCTCGACGACCTGAGCCTGCACATCCGCCCGGGCGAAAAAGTCGGCCTGGTCGGCCGCTCCGGGGCCGGCAAGTCCACCTTGATCAACCTGCTGCTGCGCTTCTACGACGTGGACCGTGGGGAAATCCGCATCGACGGGCAGAACGTGGCCAAGGTCACCCAGGACAGCCTGCGCAGCGCCATCGGCATGGTCACTCAGGACACCTCGCTGCTGCACCGCTCGATTCGCGACAACATCGCCTATGGCCGCCCCGATGCCACCGAAGCGCAGATTCGCGCCGCTGCGGCCAATGCCCAGGCCGATGGTTTCATCAGCCAGCTCAGCGACCGCCAGGGCAACACCGGTTACGACACTTTGGTGGGAGAGCGCGGCATCAAGCTGTCAGGTGGTCAGCGCCAGCGCATCGCCATTGCCCGGGTAATGCTGAAGAACGCGCCGATCCTGCTGCTGGACGAAGCCACCAGTGCGCTGGACTCGGAAGTGGAAGTGGCCATTCAGGAGAGCCTGGATGAAATGATGCAAGGCAAGACCGTCATCGCCATCGCCCACCGGTTGTCGACGATTGCCGCCATGGACCGGCTGATCGTGATGGATGAAGGGCGCATCATCGAACAAGGCACCCATGCGCAACTGCTGGCGAAGAATGGGACTTATGCGCGGTTGTGGCAGCACCAGAGCGGCGGGTTCCTGGGTGAGGACCAGGGCGTGGCCGAGGCGATGGAGTAGGCCTGTATGGGAGCGGGCCCGGCGAACACCGGCAAAGCCGGTGCCATGCGTCGACCTCCATCAGTTTTCCATCACGACGATGGACTGAGCTCAATCCTGGCCCTCAACCAAACACATGCGAAGGCCGGCGCAGCACCGGGTCGAACGGGTTGACCCGCTCGCCAATCGCCGCCGCCTCGCGCTTGAGCAGCGCTACCACGGTTGGCATGCGGTTGGGCCCCAGGCGGTCGCTGATGGTCGCCACGCTCAGGGCCGCCACCGCATGGCCGTTACGATCGAGGATCGGCACCGCCAGGCCGGCCATGCCATCGAGCACTCCGGTATTGCGCCCGGCATAACCGAGGCTGCGCACATTGTCGATTTCGGCGCGCAGCATGACTTCGTCGTAATGGTGGAAATCCTTCAGCCGCGGCAGGTTGTAGCGGATCACCTCGTCGCGCTCCTCCTCCGGCAGAAAGGCCAGGATTGCCAGGCTGCCCTGCCCCACCCCCAAGGCCACACGGCCGCCGATATCACCGGTGAAGGTACGAATCGGGTATGGCCCTTCGCTGCGGTCCAGGCACACCGCATCGAACCCTGAGCGCGCCAGCAGGAACAGCGAATCGCCCAGCGAGGCCGACAGCCGCAGCAGGCTGGGGCGCACCACATCGCGCAGGTTGCCGGCTTGCCCGGCCTTGGCCGCCAAGGCAAAAAAATCCAGGCTCAGCCGGTAGCGCTTGCTGGTCGCGCACTGGTCGACCATGCCTTCTTCAATCAGGCTGCGCAGCAGGCGGTGGGTGGTGGGTTGCGCCAGGCCAACCCGCTGCGCCAGTTGGCTGACCTTCTCGCCCTCGCCACCGCAATCTCCCAGCGCACGCAACACGGCGAACAAACGCGACACTGCACTGACGCCTACTTCCTTGGCCTGCTCATTTCGTTTATCGGAATCCATTTTTCGTCAAACCTTAGAAAATTCCAGTCAGCGGAATAATTTCAAAATAGCTGTCACCCAGTGAAATTACCCTTTGTCGCCATCCTAATCATTGCCCTACTCTCCGGTCCATAGGGCGATATCACAACATCGGCCGCCGCCACAGCAGCGAGCGCCAACGTCCGTAAAGCATTGCTTTTCGCCGCTGGCGCTCTGCCCACCCTGAAACTGCCGGTTGACCCCGGTTCCGTTTGCGATGGAGCACAGCCATGACCTTTCTGTTGATCGACAAGCTTTGCAAGCGCTATGGCGCCACGGAGGCAGTGGCCAGCTCGTCACTGGCCATCGAGAAAGGCGAGTTCGTCTCCCTGCTTGGCCCTTCGGGCTGCGGCAAGACCACCACCCTGCAAATGATTGCCGGCTTCGTCGAGGTCACCAGCGGCCGCATTGTCCTCGACGGCCGCGACATCACCCACGCCAAGCCGGCCAGCCGAGGCCTGGGCGTGGTGTTCCAGAGCTACGCGCTGTTCCCGCACATGACCGTGCGCGACAACGTCGCCTTCGGCCTGCGCATGCGCAAGGTGGCCAACGCCGACATAGCCCGCCGGGTCGACCAGGCCCTGGCGCTGGTGCGACTGGACAAACATGCCGAGCGCTACCCGCGCGAACTCTCCGGTGGCCAGCGTCAACGGGTGGCCCTGGCCCGTGCACTGGTGATCGAACCGCCAGTGCTGCTGCTGGACGAACCGCTGTCCAACCTGGACGCCCACCTGCGTGAAGAAATGCAGTTCGAGATCTGCCGTATCCAGAACGAGGTCGGCATCACCACTTTGATGGTCACCCACGACCAGGCCGAGGCGCTGTCGATCAGCGACCGGGTGGTGGTGATGGAAGCCGGGCGCATTACCCAGGTCGATGACCCCTACCGCCTGTATGAACACCCGGGCACGCCTTTCATTTCCGACTTTGTCGGCAAGGCCAACCGCCTGCGCGGCGTAACCGGCCCCGGCGGGCAACCGCAGGCGGATGCCCAGGGCCCGCTGACCCTCAGCCTGCGCCCGGAAAAGATCAGCCTCGGCCCGGCCGGCAGCGGCAAGCTCGCAGGCCGCATCAGCTGCCGCTACTTCCTCGGCAGCCAATGGCTGTATCGGGTCGACACAGCCTTGGGCAACCTGGCTGTGGTGCGTGCCAACGACGGCAACACACCGCTGGATGAAGGCACACAGGTCGGCCTGGACTGGAACGATGCCCTGCTGCGGGTGCTGAACGCTGGCGAGGTGGCGGCATGAGCGCGGCAAAGCTGCGCAGCAGCGCCTGGGGCTATGGCTTGAGCAGCCCGGCGCTGCTGTTGTTCCTGGCCTTGCTGGTGGTGCCATTGGGGCTGACCGTGCTGCTGTCGTTCAACGCGTTCGACTACAGCAGCGGCATCCAGGCCGGCCAGTACACCTTCGGCCATTACCTGAGCCTGGTGACCGACACCTACTACTACGAGATCTTCTTCCGCACCTTCTGGATCAGCGCCCTGGTCACCCTGCTTTGCGTGCTGATCGGCATCCCCGAGGCCTTGGTGCTCAGCCGCATGGGCGCGCCGTGGCGCTCGATCTTCCTGATCCTGGTGCTGACCCCGCTGCTGATTTCGGTGGTGGTGCGAGCCTTCGGCTGGAGCCTGCTGCTAGGCGCCGACGGCCTGGTCAACCAGGGCATCACTGCTCTCGGCGGGCAGCCGGTGAAGCTGCTGTATACGCCGTTTGCAGTGATCATCGGCCTGGTCCACGTGATGCTGCCGTTCATGATCATCCCGGTGTGGACCTCGCTGCAGAAACTCGACCCGGCTGCCGAGCAGGCTGCGCTCTCGCTGGGTGCCAGCCAGTGGACGGTGTTCCGCCGCATCGTGCTGCCACAGATCATGCCCGGCGTGCTGTCGGGCACGCTGATCGTGTTCGGCCTGGCCGCCAGTTCGTTCGCCATTCCCGGCCTGCTGGGCGGGCGCCGGCTGAAGATGGTCGCCACCATGATCTACGACCAGTACCTGGCCGAACTGAACTGGCCGATGGGTGCCACCATCGCCGTGGCCCTGCTGCTGATCAACCTGCTGGTGATGCTCAGCTGGAACCGATTGGTCGAACGCCGCTACAAACGCGCACTTGGAGTCTGAACCGATGACCCGTAACGGCCCGCTGGCCCTGTCCTTTCACGCCCTGGTGATGCTGTTCATGCTCGCCCCGCTGGTGGTGGTGTGCCTGGTGGCATTCACCCCGGAAAACACCCTGAGCCTGCCCACTGCCGGCTTCTCGCTGCGCTGGTTCAGCGCCGTGTTCGAGCGTGCCGATTTTCTCGATGCGTTCTACAACAGCCTGAAACTCGCAGCCCTGGCTGCCTCGCTGGCCACTCTGATCGCCGTGCCGGCGAGCCTGGCGATCACCCGCTACAGCTTCCCCGGCCAAGGCTTTCTCAACGGCCTGCTGCTATCGCCGATCATCATCCCGCACCTGGTGCTGGGTGTGGCCTTGCTGCGGCTGTTCGCCCTGCTGGGGGTCAATGGCAGCTTCGCCTGGCTGGTGTTCGCCCATGTCGTGGTGATTACCCCCTACGTGCTACGCCTGGTACTGGCTGCAGCCATCGGAATCGATCGCAGTGCCGAGCAGGCTGCGCAAAGCCTGGGCGCTGGCCGGGTCACGCTGTTCTGCAAGGTCACCCTGCCGATGATCCTGCCCGGTGTAGCCGGCGGCTGGCTGCTGGCCTTCATCAACAGCTTCGACGAAGTGACCCTGTCGATCTTCGTCACCTCGCCTGCCACCCAGACCCTGCCAGTGCGCATGTACGTATACGCCACCGAATCCATCGACCCGATGATGGCCGCCGTCTCGGCACTGGTGATCGCCGTCACCGCCCTGACCATGGTCGCCCTGGACCGCGTATATGGCCTGGACCGCGTGCTGGTGGGCAAGCAATGACAAGGAACGCTCCCATGCCCCTGTTCAAGCGCGTGGCCGAACACGACCGTGAGCCTGTGCCTTTCCTGCTCGACGGCCAACCGGCCAAAGGCATGAGCGGAGATACCCTGCTGACTGCCATCCTGACCAATGCCGGGCACCTGCGCGGCAGCGACTTCAACGCCGAACCACGCGCCGGCTTCTGCCTGATGGGCGCCTGCCAGGACTGCTGGGTACGCCTGCAGGATGGCCGCCGGGTACGCGCCTGCTCGACCTTTCTGGAACCGGGCCAGTGCGTGACCCGCGACCCGGGGCGCCAGCCATGAGTGCGATCGTGATCATCGGCGCCGGCCCGGCCGGCATCCGCGCCGCGCAAACCCTCGTAGCCCACGGCCTGCGCCCGGTGCTGCTGGACGAAGCCAGCCGCGGCGGCGGGCAGATCTACCGCCAGCAGCCGGCCAATTTTCGCCGCTCGGCCAAAGCCTTGTACGGCTTCGAGGCCGGCAAGGCCCAAGCCCTGCACAACACCCTCGAGCAACTGCGCGGGCAGGTCGACTACCGCCCGGACACCCTCGTTTGGAACGCCGAGAACCAAGTGCTGGACACCTTGCAACAGGGCCACCTGGCCGACCGCCTGGCGTTCGACCGGGTGATCGTCGCCACCGGTGCCACCGACCGGGTGTTGCCGATACCCGGTTGGACCCTGCCTGGGGTCTATACCTTGGGCGCTGCGCAAATCGCCCTGAAGTTCCAGGGCTGCGCGATCGGTGAACGGGTGGTGCTGGCCGGCAGCGGGCCGCTGCTGTACCTGGTGGCCTACCAGTATGCCAAGGCCGGTGCCAGGGTTAGCGCGGTGCTCGACACCTCACCGTTCAGCGCCCAGGTGCGTGCCCTGCCACGCCTGCTTCTGCAACCGGGCACCTTTGCCAAGGGCCTGTACTACCGAGCCTGGCTGGCCCGCAAGGGTGTGCCCGTGCACCAGGGCGTGACCCTGCTGGGTATCGACGGCGAGCAACGCGCCAGCGGTGTGCGCTGGTTGAGCAATGGCCAGCAACACGACCTGGCGTGCGACGCCATGGCATTCGCCCACGCCCTGCGCAGTGAAACCCAACTGGCCGACCTTCTGGGTTGCCAGTTCGCCTGGAGCGCGCTCAACCGCGCCTGGCTACCGGTACGTGATGCCCAGGGCCGGGCCAGCAGCCCCGGCGTATACCTGGCAGGTGACGGTGCCGGCATCCTCGGTGCCGACGGTGCCGAGATGAGCGGTGAACTGGCCGCCCTGACACTGCTGGCCGACCTCGGCAAGCCCGGCAACCCGCAGCGCCAGCAGCAACTGGAAAGGCGCCTGGCCACCCTGCAGCGCTTCCGCCAGGGGCTGGAGCAGGCCTTTCCGTTTCCCGAGCAGTGGGCACGGCAAGCCCCGGACCAGCTCACCGTGTGCCGCTGCGAGCAGATCAGCGCCGGGGAAATCCGCGCCACCGTGCGTGCCGGGCACTGGGAAATCAACCGGGTCAAAGCCATGTGCCGAGTCGGTATGGGCCGCTGCCAGGGCCGCGTGTGCGGTGCTGCTGCCGCCGAGTTGATCGCCTGCGAAAGCGGTCGGGCCATTGACCAGGTCGGGCGCCTGCGTGGCCAGGCTCCGGTCAAGCCCCTGCCCTTTGGCCTGGAGATAAAACCATGAAGCTGATCGAAGTGGATGCCATCATCGTCGGCGGCGGCATCGTCGGCAGCAGCGCTGCCTTGACCCTGGCCCGCGCTGGTCGGCAAGTGGCATTGCTGGAACGCGACTTCTGCGGCTCGCATTCCAGCGGGGTCAACTACGGCGGTGTGCGCCGTCAGGGCCGCTCGTTGGCGCAGCTGCCATTGTCGATGCGCGCCCATGCCATCTGGGGGAATCTGCGCGAGTGGATCGGCATCGATGGCGAATACGCCCGCAGCGGCCACCTGAAGCTGGCACGCAGCGAAACCGACTTCGATGCCTTGAAGGCCTATGCCCAGCGTACCCAGGCTTTTGACCTGCGCCTGCAACTGCTTGAACGACGCGAACTGCGCCAGCGCTTCCCCTGGGTGGGCGATATCGCCGTCGGCGCCTCGTACTGCCCCGAAGACGGCCATGCCAACCCACGGCTGGTGTCACCGGCCTTCGCCCAGGCGGCCAGGCGCAGCGGCGCCCAGGTGCATGAGCAGTGCAAGGTGCTGGAGGTGGGTCACGACGGCTACCGCTTCAGCGTACACACCAGCAGCGGCCAAGGCTTCAAGGCGCCCTGGTTGTTGAATTGCGCCGGCGCCTGGTCGGCGCAACTGGCCGAGCGGTTCGGCGAGCCGGTGCCGCTGACCGCAGCCCACCCGGCCATGCTGGTTACCGAGCCGCTGCCGCTGTTCATGACCGCCAGCACCGGGGTCGAAGGCGGCGGCATCTACGCCCGCCAGGTGGCGCGTGGCAACTGCGTGCTGGGCGGCGGGCGCGGTTTTGCCCTGACCCCGACCACCGCACGCCCGGGCCAGGCCGCAGTACTCGACATCCTGCGCAACGCCACCGAGCTGTACCCGGCACTGGCGGGCGCCCAGGCCATACGCACCTGGAGCGGCACCGAGGGTTACCTGCCCGATGACGAACCGGTGCTCGGCCCCAGCCTGCGCCAGCCTGGCCTGCTGCATGGTTTCGGCTTTGCCGGTGCCGGCTTCCAGATAGGCCCGGCTGCCGGTGAAGCGTTGGCGCAATGCATCCTGCACGGCGCGCCGGCACTCAGCCTGGCGGCTTTTTCCATCAACCGCTTTCAGCCCAACCACTACAAGGAAAACCTGTCATGACGCACAAGCAACGTTTGCTCGCCCTGTTCTGCACCGTGCCCGGCCTGTTCGCCTGCCTGCCCGCCATGGCCCAACCCACGCTGTACCTGGGCATGAACGGCGGCACCATGGAGCGGCTGTTCAGCGACAATATCCTGCCAAGGTTCGAGCAGGCCAACGGGGTGAAGGTGGTGATCGTTCCAGGCACCTCGGCCGACATCCTGGCCAAGGTCCAGGCCACGCCGAACAAGCCGTCGATCCATGTGATGGTGCTGGATGACGGCATCATGTACCGCGCCATCGGCATGGGCCTGTGCAGCACGCTCAAACCCAACCCGACCTTGGCCCAGTTGCCGGAAAAGGCTTTGATCAAGGACAAGGCCGCCGCAGTCAGCCTGGGCGTGACCGGGCTTGCCTACAACAGCCGCCTGTTCAAGGCCAATGGCTGGGCAGCGCCTACCTCATGGAACGACCTGGCCGACCCGCGCTTCAAGGACAAGGTGGTGTTCCAGTCGATGGCATCGTCCACCTTCGGCCTGCATGGTTTCCTGATGTACAACCGCCTGCACGGCGGTAGCGATACCGACGTCAACCCGGGCTTCGCCGCCTGGCAGAAGAACGTGGGCCCGAACGTGCTGGAGTACATCCCCAACTCGGCCAAGCTCTCGGAAATGGTGCAAACCGACGAAGCCGCGCTGTTCCCGCTCACCCCCACCCAGGTGACGGCGCTGAAGCTCAAAGGCATCCCGGTGGAGTACGCCGCGCCCAAGGAAGGTGCCGTGGTGCTCAACCAGGCCGAATGCGTCACGGCCAACAACGACCAGCCGGAGCTTGCACAGAAGCTCGCCGAGTTCCTGCTCAGCCCCGAGGCGCAGTCGCCGGCACTGGAGCTGGGTGACCAGATCCCGTCCAACCCCAACACGCCCACCAGCGACAAGACCCGTGGCCAGGTCGAAGCCATGCAGACCTACCTGCAGACCGCCGTGACCATCGACTGGGACCAGGTCAATACCCAGCGCCCCGAGTGGAACGCGCGCTGGAACCGCCAGATCGAGAGATAAGCCGAGGGCCTGGGCCGCTCCCACCCCTTTGCGTACCCTGTGGGAGCGGCTTTAGCCGCGAAGAATCCAGCGCGGTGCATGGCACCGGCTGCGCCGGTGTTCGCGGCTGAAGCCGCTCCCACAGGGTCCCGGCTAGCTCAATGAATCATGTTCAGTTCTATGAGATCTAGTTTCCCGGGAAGAAGGCAACACGCCTCCAAACCCTAACACCTCAATCCAGCACCGGCCGCAACAACGCCTGCGCCTCGTACAGGGTCGGCAGATACCGCAAGCGTATTTCATCCACACTCAACCGCGAAGCATGGGTGGTGATGGTCAATGTCGCTTTCAGCCGGCCGGCCCGGTCCAGCAGTGGCACACCCAGCACCCGCATGCCGACTTCATACTCCTGGTCCACGATACAGAACCCTTGCTCCCTCACCCGCAGCAACTCCGCCTCCAGTTGCAACCGGTCCGTCTGCGTATAAGGCGTCAACCCCCGCAGCGGGTTACGCGCAAAGTAGGCATCCCGTTCTCCCTCATCCAGCCAGGCCAGCCAGACACGCCCGCCGGCGGTGCAATACATCGGCACCCGCGAACCCGGCCGGATCGACAACGAGGCCACATGGCTGTAGCGGCTGCGTACCAGGTGGATGATCTCGTCACCATCACGGGTACCCACCGACACATGCTCCTGCGTCTGCCTCGCCACCTGCTCGACGATCGGCCGCAGCATGCGCGGCAATTGCGCCGAGTCCACATACGCCTGGCCGAGGCGCAGCGCCTTGGGCGTAAGCCAGTACTCACGGCTGTCGGTTTCGGCAAACCCTTCGTGCACCAAGGTCAACAGAAACCGCCGCGCGGCACTGGGGGTAAGGCCGGACAGCCTGGCCGCCTGCGGCACGCTCAGGCGCGGCTGCTCGGCGCTGAACAGCTGCATGAGCGCCAGGCCTTTCTGCAAGCCGGCGATCAAGTCACGAGGATGGATAGCGGGGGTGTTCATCTATTCGACTCGCAAGCAGGGCAAAAACAGCCGATTACCGCGATAACCGGATCAAGGATGCGATTATCGCATTAAACGCCCGATCAGCGCATTGTTGCCAACGACCCCGTTGCCTCACCCTTGGCCTCCATAACAACGCCAATAAGGAGGTCAGCATGATTCGTGGTTCCACTGAACTGGTCGCCATCGTCGGTTCGCCAATTGCCCAGGTGAAGTCCCCGGACAACTTCAACACCTGGTTCGCCAACAACAACTGCAACCTGGCCATGCTGCCCATCGACCTGCATGAGGCTGCACTGGATACCTTCGCCGGTACCCTGCGCGGCTGGCAGAACCTGCGTGGGTGCGTGGTCACCGTGCCATACAAGCAGGCCCTGGCCAGCCGCCTTGATGGCCTGAGCGAACGTGCAGCCGCGCTGGGCTCGGTCAATGTGATTCGCCGTGAGCGTGACGGTCGCCTGCTGGGCGACAACGTGGACGGCGCCGGCTTCCTCGGTGCTGCGCGCAAACATGGTTTCGAGCCGGCAGGCAAGCGGGCACTGGTGATCGGTTGTGGCGGGGTCGGCAGTGCCATTGCCCATGCACTGGGCGAGGCCGGCATCGCCAGCGTCACCCTCAGCGACCCCAGCACAGCACGCGTGGGCGCTGTTTGCGAGCTGCTCGGCAATGCCTTCCCCAAGGTCGAACTCGCCACCCGGGTCGACGGGCTGGAAGGCTTCGACCTGCTGGTCAACGCCTCCCCTGTCGGCATGGGCGGTAGCGCGGAGCTGCCGCTGCCTGCCGCCCTGCTCGCCACCTTGCAGCCCGAAACCCTGGTCGCCGACGTGGTCACCTCGCCCGAGATCACCCCACTGCTCAACCGGGCACGCCAGGTTGGCTGCACAGTCCAGACCGGCCCGGAAATGGCCTTCGCCCAACTCGGGCACCTGGGCGCCTTCATGGGCGTCACGCCGCTGGAGATCTGAAGCCATGCCGACGCATGAACATGCGCAACACAACTTTGACCTGGTCGTGCTGGGCAGTGGCGCCGGTGGCTTTACCGCTGCCGCCACGGCCGCGCGCCATGGGCTGAAAGTGCTGGTGGTGGAAAAGGCCGAACACTTTGGCGGCACCTCGGCAATTTCCGGCGGGGCGGTGTGGCTCTACGGTACCGATCAAGCCCGCGCCGCCGGTGCGGTGGACTCCCCCGAGGCCATCCGCACCTACCTCAGGCAGGTCATCGGCGACGGCTACGATCCCGCCCTGGCCGACGCCTTCATCGAGCATGGCCACCAGGCGCTGCGCTGGCTGGAGCAGAACACCGAACTGCGCTATGCCCTGCGCCCGCACTCGCCGGACTATTATCCGGACGCCCCGGGTGCCACCCAGTTTGGCCGGGCGCTGGAAATGGTCGAGTACGACGGCAAACAGCTCGGGCAGCACTTCAAGAACCTGAAGATGCCGCCGCCCGGCATGCTGCTGTTTGGCGGCATGATGGTCAACCGCGTGGATATCCAGCATTTTCTCAGTATCCGCCGCTCGCCCCGGTCGCTGTGGCATTGTCTGAAGCTGATGGCGCGTTATGCGCGGGACCGCCTGAGCCACCCGCGCGGCACGCGGCTTACCACCGGCAACGCCTTGATCGCCCGCCTGGCCAGCAGCGCCTTCGCCCATGGCACGCAGCTGTGGTTACGCAGCGAAGCCCTGGAACTGATCGTCGAACGCGGCGTGGTCACCGGCGTGGTGGTGCAACGCGAAGGGCGCCGTGAGCGGGTGCTGGCGCGGGGTGGAGTGGTGTGCGCCATGGGCGGGTTCGCTGCAGGCGCGCTCGCCGACAGCTACCGGCCGGCCCGGCAAGCGCCGCACCTGACCATGTCACCGCCCACCAATGACGGCGCTGCCCTGCGCCTTGGCCAAGCCGTGGCCGCAGCCCAGGGCGAAGGCCTGGTGGCCAACTTCTTCTGGGCACCGGTTTCCGAATTGCGGCATGCCAGTGGCGAGCATGAACGCTTCCCGCACCTGGTCACCGACCGCGCCAAACCAGGCGTGATCGCGGTGAGCCCGGACGGGCGACGCTTCGTCAACGAATCCGATTCCTACCACCACTTCGTGCAGACCATGTTCGCCAAAGGCATCGCCAGCTGCTGGCTGGTCTGCGACGCCGAGGCGATGAACCGCTACGGCCTGGGCCTGGCGCGGCCAAAGCCGGTGGACAACCAGGCATTGATCGACGCCGGCTACCTGTACCGCGCCGCAACAGCGCAGGCCCTGGCCAAGGCCATTGGCCTGGACCCACAGGGGTTCATGCAGACCCTGGAGCAGTTCAACGCCGACGCACGCAACGGCATCGACCGCGCGTTCGGCAAAGGCGGCAACAGCTACAACCGCTACATGGGCGACCCACAACACATGCCCAACCCATGCCTCGCGCCGCTGACCAGCGGCCCGTTCTACGCCATCCGCATCCACACCGGAGACCTCGGTTCGGCCTGCGGGCTGGTGACCAACGCTCAGGCCAACGTGCTGAACCGCAATGGCCAGCCGATTGCCGGGCTGTATGCAGTCGGCAACGACATGAACTCACTGATGAAAGGCACCTACCCTGGCCCCGGTATCACCCTGGGCCCTGCCCTCACCTTCGGCTGGCTCGCTGCCAACCACATCGCCGCGCGCCTGCAGGCGCCAACCACCCACATGGAGACCCCAGCATGTACTACGAACTGAGAACCTACACCCTCGACCCACTGAAAATGGCCGACTGGCTGAGCCTGTACCAAAGCCACGCGCTGGAGGTGCAACGCGAGCACCTGGGTAACCTGGTCGGCTTTTTCACCAGCGAGTTCGGCGAAGTCAACCAGGTGGTGCATGTCTGGGGCTATGCCAGCCTCGACGAACGCATGGCACGCCGCGCAGCCATGGCAGCGGACCCGCGTTGGGCAGAGTTTTCAAGGCGCAACCGCGAGTTGGGCGCGGTGTTGCACTTGCAGTCACGCCTGCTGCGGCCCACCGGTTTTTCGCCGCTGCAGTAAAACCTCTTCCTCCAACGCCTGAGCGGACCCCAACATGCAACCCCTCGAATGTGACGTACTCGTCATCGGCTCCGGCGCCTCTGGCCTGGCTGCCGCCGTTACTGCCGCCCATCACGGCCTGCAGGTGATCGTCGCGGAAAAAGCCAGCCAGTTGGGCGGCACCAGCGCCTGGTCGGGGGGCTGGCTGTGGATACCGCGCAACCCGCTGGCCATTGCCGAAGGCATCGTCGAGACCGACGATGCCCCGGAGCGCTACCTGCGTGAGCAAACCCACGTCAGCGAACTGGACCCGCGCCAGCGCGCCTTCCTGCACCATGGCCCGGAGATGGTGGCGTTCTTCCAGCAACATACCGCCGTACAGTTCCAGTGCGGCAGCCGCATGCCCGACATGCGCGAAGGCGACGGCAGCGCGCGCGGTGGCCGATCGCTGTGTGCGCTGCCATACGACGGGCGCCTGCTCGGGCCCTGGCTGCACAAGCTGCGCCCACCGCTGGACATCGTCAGCCTGGCCGGCATGGGCATTGCCGGCGGCGCCGACATGGCCGCCTTCTTCAACGCCACGCGCTCGCCCGCGGCCGCGCTGCATGTGGGCAAACGCCTGCTGCGCCATGGTCGCGACCTGCTGCTGCACCGGCGCGGCCTGCACCTGGTCAATGGCAATGCCCTGGTGGCACGGCTGCTGCGCAGCGCGCTGGACCTTGGCGTGACGCTCCTGACCGACAAGCCGGCCAGTCGCCTGCTGGGCGATGGCCGGGTCAGCGGCGCACAGTTTGCCGATGGCCAGATGATCAACGCCCGCCGCGGTGTGGTTTTGGCCTGCGGTGGCTTTGCGCATGATCGCCAGCGCATCGCGCAACTGATGCCGCATGCGCCGGAAGGTACCCAGCATTACTCCGCAGCCCCCAGGGAAAACAGCGGTGACGGCCTGCGCCTGGGCGAACAGGCCGGTGGCCTGGTCCAGGTGGCTGCGCCCCATGCGGGTGCCTGGGCACCTGTGTCGCGGGTGCCGCGCAGCGATGGCAGTTTCGGCCATTTCCCGCACTTGATCGATCGTGCCAAGCCCGGTTTCATCGCCGTGCGCCGCGATGGCCGGCGCTTCGTCAACGAGGCAGATTGCTACCACGACTTCATGAACGCGCTGTTCGCCGCCACCCCGCAGGGGGAAGCGCCGGAAGCATGGCTGATCTGCGACCATGCCGCGCAACGTCGCTATGGTATCGGCTGGGCCAAGCCCTTCCCTTTCCCCACCCGCCACTATCAACGCTGCGGTTACCTGCACAGCGGTCGCACGCTGGAGGAACTGGCGCAGCGCTGCGGGATCGACGCCGCGCAGTTGCAGCTCACGGTGAACGGTTTCAACCGCCATGCAGCCCAGGGTGAAGATCCGGTTTTCCGGCGTGGTGTATCGGCCTACAACCGTGCCCAGGGCGAGCCGCTGCAAGCCCCCAATCCATCGCTGCGGCCACTGCTGCACGGTCCGTTCCACGCAGTGAAACTGTTGCCGGGCAGCCTGGGTACCTTCGCCGGCCTGGGCACGGATGCCTCGGCCCGGGTACTGGACCGCCATGCGCGGCCGATCCCCGGGTTGCATGCGGTGGGCAACGACATGGACAGTGTGATGGGCGGGCATTACCCGAGTGGCGGTATTACCTTGGGGCCGGGGATGACATTCGGTTATCTGGCCGCAAGAGCGTTGAGTACCTTGACCACCTGAGTTTACGTTGCCCCTTGCTTCGCCCGCAGGCCCAACGCAAACGTTCGGTAACCGAACACTAGCCCCTACCTCGAATTGACGCTGCCGCCTCCACTGCTCACCATGCACCGGCCTTGCGTGCCCCCTGCCTGGGACTTGGTCACGCACCTGTAGCACCGCAGCTAATACAATTTCAAGAAACGAGCAGTCTATGAACCACTCCAAGATCACCCCCGCCGCCCCCCGGATGCACCAGGGTTCGATCGGCGACAAGCTTCGCGGCGCCTTCGGCGTCGGCAAGACCCGTTGGGGCATGCTCGCCCTGGTGTTCTTCGCCACCACCCTGAACTACATCGACCGTGCCGCGCTCGGCATCATGCAGCCCGTCCTGGCCAAGGAAATGGGCTGGACGGCCATGGACTACGCCAACATCAACTTCTGGTTCCAGGTCGGCTACGCGGTCGGCTTCCTGCTGCAAGGCCGGCTGATCGACAAGGTCGGGGTAAAACGCGCGTTCTTCTTCGCCGTGCTGCTGTGGAGCCTGGCCACCGGCGCTCACGGCCTGGCCACCTCGGCGGCTGGCTTCATGGTCTGCCGCTTCATCCTCGGCCTGACCGAGGCCGCCAACTACCCGGCCTGCGTGAAGACCGTGCGCCTGTGGTTCCCGGCTGGCGAACGAGCCATCGCTACCGGCCTGTTCAACGCCGGCACCAACGTCGGTGCCATGGTCACCCCCGCCCTGCTGCCGCTGATTCTGGCTGTGTGGGGCTGGCAGGCCGCGTTCATCGCCATGGGCAGCCTGGGCCTGGTGTGGGTGGTGCTGTGGGTGCTGAAGTACTACAACCCTGAAGATCACCCGCGCGTGCGCCAGAGCGAGGTGGAGTACATCCAGCAGGATGACGAGCCCGAGCCGACCCGCGTGCCGTTCAGCCGCATCCTGCGCCTGCGTGGCACCTGGGCGTTCGCGGTGGCTTACGCGATTACCGCACCGGTGTTCTGGTTCTATTTGTACTGGCTGCCACCGTTCCTCAACCAGCAGTACAGCCTGGGCATCAACGTGACCCAGATGGGTATCCCGCTGATCATCATCTGGCTGACGGCAGACTTCGGCAGCATTGGCGGCGGCATCCTGTCTTCCTGGCTCATCGGCCGTGGCGTGCGCGCTACCACGGCGCGGCTGGTGTCGATGCTGATCTTCGCCTGCACCATGGTCAGCGTCATCTTTGCCGCCAACGCCAGTGGCCTGTGGGTCGCGGTGGCGGCCATCTCGCTGGCGGTGGGCGCACACCAGGCATGGACGGCGAATATCTGGAGCCTGGTGATGGACTACACGCCCAAGCACCTGGTGAGCACGGTGTTCGGTTTCGGCAGCATGTGCGCTGCGATTGGCGGGATGTTCATGACGCAGATTGTCGGTAGCGTGCTGACCGCTACCAACAACAACTATGCCGTGTTGTTCACCATGATCCCGGCGATGTACTTCCTGGCGCTGGTGTGGATGTACTTCATGGCGCCGCGCAAGATCGAGAGCGCCTGAACGCGCTAGCCACTTACCTCTACGGGGCCCTTGCGGGCCCTTTTTTTGGCCAGTCAGCAATCAGTAATTTGCCTGCCCGGCCTCATCGCCGGCAAGCCAGCTCCCACAGGTACAGCGTTGTTCTCGAGGTTGTCGCTGTACCTGTGGGAGCTGGCTTGCCGGCGATAGGGCCATCAGCCTCACCGCAAATCTGCAGCTCCCACAAGGCCCCTGCCAGGGCAGTGAATCATGTGCAGCTCTGTAGGAGTAGCGTGGCCGCGAACACGGGCGGTAGCCCGTGCCATGCGCCGCATTCTATAAATCAGACTCTGGCCAACACTGCCATGGCCTTCTCCAGCGCCATGCGCGCACGCTGTTCGCCGCTTACGCCCTGTTCCAGCAACTGCCGCGTGGGGATCTCCAGGCTCAACGGCACACTGGGCGGCAAGCCGCGCAGCAGGCCGACCAGGTCGGCATCGCCCTCGCCCGGGAAGCGCCGCTCGTTGCGTGCCTGGCGCAGGATCTCGTCCATGTCGGCCGGCACCGGGCCGGCAACGTCGCACAGCTGGGCATAGCGCATGCGCTGCGGCGCCAGCTGCGCCAGATCGCCCAGCGAAGAGCCGGAGCGGTTGAAGTGGAAGGCATCCACCAGCACACAACCATTGGCACGGTCAGCGTTGGCCACCACCCGCATGGCCTGGCGCAGGTCACGCACATCAGTCCAGGGCATGAACTCCAGATGCGGATGAATGCCATACCCCGCCGCCAGGTCACACAACGCAGCAAAGCGCTCGGTCAGCCGCGCTTCATCCGGGTCGTTGCCAGCCACCAGCAGCTCCGTGCCGCCCAGCTCGGCACCCACTGCAAGGATCGGTTCGAAATCGGCGACACAGGTTTCCGGCTTCAGCCGCAATATCTCGAGGTCGAGCACCCTGATGCCCGTGTCGCGCAGGCGCGCCTGGGTCTGCCGACGCAGGCCGGCATCGGCCACCAGCGGAAAATGCTGTTCCTGCTCGGTGGCGGGCACCAGGCGCAGGCCTACGTGGCTGTACCCGGCGCGGGCTGCTGCCTCGACCATGTCCGGGGGTGGCAGCTCGAGTACCGTCAGGGCCGCCAGGGAGAAAATTCGATCAGTCATTATCGTCACCAGACAAGTCAGGCAATGTGCTCGGGCGCACAGGCCCGGCCAGTTTCCGCTGCCTGGCGGATCGCCTCGATCAGCGCCAGGGTACGGCCACCGTCGGCGGCATCGATCAGCGGCGCCTGTTCACCCCGGGCAACCCGCACGAAGTGTTGCAACTGCAAGGTCAATGCCTCGCCGGCGGGGATGCTTTCCTCGCTCTGCAACAACGGCGTGTGCCAGCCCGACCCGACCTCGGCGTAGTGCCAGCGCTTGAGTTGCGGAATGCTCAGGGCCCCTTGGGTGCCGGCCAGCAGGTAGCACGGTTGGCCATCCTGACGCGGATAGACCGGGCTTTCGCCAGAGTCCAGCTCCCAACTCCATGGCGCAGCCACCGCGTCGGAGCCAGTCAGGCTGCCCAATGCACCATTGGCAAACTGCAGTAGCACCGCGGCGCTGTCTTCGTTGGCAAAACCGCGTACATCGTTGCGGGTGAATGCCTGCACCTGCACCACCTCGCCGCACAGGTGGCGCAGCAGGTCCAGGTCATGAATCAGGTTGGTCAGCAAGAAGCCAGCGCCCGGCTCGCGTCGCCAGGGGGTTTCGAAATAGCTGTCGGGCTTTTGCAACTGCCACAGTGCGGTGACGTTGATCAGCCGGCCCAGCTTGCCGTCGGCGATCACCTGGTGAGCCTTGGCGATCAGCGGGTTGTGCCGGCGGTGATGGCCCACCAGCACCGGCACATTGTGGCGGCGCGAGGCTTCCACCAGCGCGCGGACTTCATCCAGGTGCACGCCCACCGGTTTCTCGACTAGCACCGGTACACCGACCTCGACGCAGTCGAGGGCAGTGGCGACATGCAGGTTGTTCGGGTTGGCAATGATCACTGCCTCGGGGCGCGCGTGCTCCAGCATCTGGCGGTGGTCGGCAAAACAAGGCACGCCGCATTCGGCGGCAAAGGCCTCGGCCTGGGGGCCCGGGTCGGCCACAGCGCACAGCTGGGCCTGCGGCACATTTAGCAAATGCTGGTAATGCTGGCGGCCCATGATGCCGGCGCCGATCAAGGCAATACGTAGGGGTGCGTTCAACAGCCTGTCCTCTTGTCATTGTTGTAATGCAGTTTCCGGAACTAAATTCCACATTCCGCATTGAACAATTTAGAACCAGGTTCAGCTTTTCAGAAGAAGCCGCAGAACACAGTGTGCGGTAATCGACCGGAAATGCACTTCAGGCGAACAATTCACTGGCCCGGCTGGCCGCCGACAGCTCCTCCGCCGCCGCCAGCAACAGCGGCGCCAGGTCTGCCAGGCGGCTTTGTGCCAGGCGCGCACTGGGCCCGGCGATGCTCAGCACACCGATCACCTCGTCGCTTTGCGGGCGGCGCACCACCGCAGCCAGGGCCGAGGTGCCAATGGCCGAGGTTTCCTCGACCCAGGCGTAACCGCGCTCGCGTGCGCGGCGCAGGTAGGTGAGCAATTCGTCGGTGGAGCGCGGCGCATTCGGGCCGAACTGCGCCGGGTCGGCAATGCCCTGGCGCAACACCATCTGCAGCGCCCGCTCATCGTCCAGACTGGCCAGCCAGGCATGCCCGGACGCGGTATAGAACAGCGGTGCGTCACGGCCCATGTCCGGGTCGTAGCGCAGCCCGGAGCGGGCGCCCTGGGACTTGGCGATCCAGGTCTGGCGGGCACCATCGATCACGCCAAGGCGCACCAGTTCGCCGCTGTCCTGGGCCAGGCGGTCAAGAATCGGCTGGATGATGTCGGCACCACTGCTGGCCAGGTAACGGAAGCCCAGCGCCACCAGCTTGGCCGACAGCTGGTAGCGGCTGTTGTCACGGTTCTGCCGCACATAGCCCAGCCGCACCAGCTCGGTGAGCATGCGATGGGTGGCGCTCTTGGGGATGTCCAGGCGCTCGGCCAGGGTTTGCAGCGGCAGCCCCTGCGGCTCGCCGGTAAGGCTTTCTACAAGACTGAAGGCGCGTTCGATCTGACTACCAGCCATGACACAGGTCCCTGAAATTTTTGCGAATTCTAGAAGATGATTCCACACCGCCGATAGCGGCCGCAGCCCGGGCAACACGAACTGTCCGGTTATCGCCCAATAATTGCCCACCAATGCCGCCACGCCCTTGCAGGCCGATTCCCTGCCAATAAGAATGTGGAACCTTGTTCCAATAACAATACAGGAATCCCGCAATGCCTTCCGCTCCCTACGAAACCGAATGCGATGTACTGGTCATAGGTTCTGGTGCCGCCGGGCTGGCTGCGGCCGTGACGGCTGCCTGGCACGGGCAGAAGGTGATCCTGGTGGAGAAGGAGCCAGTGTTCGGCGGCGCCACCGCCTGGTCAGGCGGCTGGGCCTGGGTACCGCGCAACCCGCTGGCACGCCGGGCCGGCATCGAGGAAGACATCGAGCAGCCGCGTACCTATCTGCGCAACGAACTGGGGGCGTACTACAACGCCGAACGCGTCGACGCCTTCCTCGAAGCCTGCCCGCACATGGTGGCGTTTTTCGAAAAGCACACGGCGCTGCAGTTTGCCGACGGCAACGGCATCCCCGACATGCATGGCGACACACCGGGAGCGGCCCAGGGAGGGCACCAGGTGATTGCCGCGCCCTATGACGCGCGCGAGGTCGGTGCGCTGCTGCCACGCCTGCGCAAGACCATGCGCGAAACCTCGTTCATGGGCATGCCGATAATGGCAGGTGCCGACCTTGCCGCGTTCCTCAACATGACCCGCTCGCCAAAGGCCTTGCTGCACGTGTGCAAACGCTTCGGCCGCCACCTGTACCACCTCGTCCGGTATGGCCGGGCGATGCACCTGGTCAACGGCGTGGCGCTGGTGGCCCGCCTGGCCAGGTCGGCGCAAGATTTGGGCGTGCGCCTGCAAGAGTCGGCACCGGCCAAACGCCTGCTGGTCGAGGATGGCCAGGTGCGGGGGGCGCTGGTGGCGACACCGCAGGGCGAGCAGTTGATCCGTGCCAAGGCCGTGGTACTGGCGGCGGGTGGGTTCCCCAACGACAACGCCCGCCGCCGGCAACTGTTCCCGCGCGATGCCAGCGGCCACGACAACCTGGCCCTGCCCCCCAAGGGTTGCTCGGGCGACGGCCTGCGCCTGGGCGAGTCGGCCGGCGGTGTGGTCGCCACCGACCTGAAGTCGCCAGTGGCCTGGGCACCGGTTTCGCGGGTGCCGCACCGTGACGGCAGGGTCGGCCACTTCCCGCACATCATCGAACGCGGCAAACCGGGCATCATCGGTGTATTGGCCAATGGCAAGCGTTTCGTCAACGAAGCGCATGGCTATTACGACTATGTGTCAGCGATGGTCGCGGCGGTGCCGCAAGGCGAAGAGGTGTGTTCGTGGCTGGTCTGCGACCATCGCTTCCTGCGCCGCTACGGCCTGGGCCATGCCCGCCCGGCGCCGCTGCCGGTGTGGCCGCACGTGCGCAGCGGGTATCTCAAGCAGGGGGCCACCCTCGAGCAGTTGGCTCAGGCCTGCGGCATCGACCCGGCAGGGTTGTGCGCTACGGTCAGCGACTTCAACGACCATGCCCGCAACGGCCAGGACCCGGCGTTCGGCCGTGGTTCCACACCGTTCAACCGCAAGCAGGGCGACCCGCAGCACAAGGGGCCAAACCCTTGCGTGGCGCCCATCGAGCAGGGGCCGTTCTATGCGGTGAAGGTGCAGCCCGGCTGCTTTGGCACCTTTGCCGGGCTGCGCACCGACGGCAATGCCCGGGTGCTGGATGAAGCCGGGCAGCCGATTGCTGGCCTGTATGCGGCGGGTACCGACATGGCCAGCGTGTTTGGCGGCTGGTATCCGTCGGGTGGCATCAACCTGGGCCCGGCGCTGACCTTTGGCTATGTGGCCGGGCGGCATATTGCCGGGGCGCAGGGGTATGAATGAGGTGAGCGATCACTGATGGCCGTGCCCTGTTTCTCATGGACGGCGCGATTCCTGTAGGAGCGGCGTTGTGTCGCGAAAGGGCCGCAAAGCGGCCCCAGCGATTTTGCAGTGATGCACAGATCGTTGGGGGCGCTTCGCACCCCTTTCGCGGGCACCCCCGCTCCCACAGGTACTGTGCAACTCTTGAGTATGGTGAAGATCCTGTGGGAGCGGGCGTGCCCGCGAAGAGGCCAGAGCAGGCAACACATTACTTCTGCCCTGGTGCAAAGTGCTTCGCCCATTGGGCATCTGCACCTCGATCAAGGTGTCTTCGAAGGAATGGGGAAGGAAGGGGCTGAATCCGATTTTTCGCTCAAGCCGGGCAACGCATCTGCTCCAACCAGTACGCCACATCCACCTCGTCGATCTGCTCGGCACGCAAGAACCGCTCGGCATACTGGCGGTATACCCCGCTGCTGAGGAACAGCTCCAGCAGCTGGCCGTCGATGTGCCCGCCACGGGCCATGCCCACCAGGATCTTCACCGACTCGGACAAGGTCTTCGGTGCCTTGTAAGGCCGGTCGGCCGCGGTCAGCGCCTCGAAGATGTCGGCAATCGCCATCACCCGCTCGGCAACGCCCAGGTCCTGCTCGCCCAGCCGGCGCGGGTAGCCACTGCCGTCCATTTTCTCGTGATGGTTGCCAGCGATGTCCGGCACCCGCTTGAGCTGGCGCGGGAACGGCAAGGAGCTGAGCATGATGATGGTCTGCACGATGTGTTCGTTGATCTTGAAGCGTTCCTCATCATTCAGCGTGCCGCGGCGGATCGCCAGGTTGTACAGCTCGCCATGATTGCTGGCGTAGGCCGGCAAGCGCATGTCGAAGCCCCAGCGATTGCGCGGGTCGTCCTTGGCCACCGGTGGCTTGCGGGGGCCCCAGGGCACGAAATGCTCGGGGCGGTCGGCCAGCAGTGGTTCGTCAACCGGTAGCGCGGGCGGAGGCATGTCGGCAAAGCGTTCCGCTTCATCACGGGAGATGCCCAGGCGGTTGTCGAAATGGCGCTGCCAGCAGCGCCGGCCAATCTGCTGCAGGCGTTCGATGTCGGCGTCCTGCATGAACTCGCCGCCGATGTTGGCCTGGGCGACGAAAGCGAAGTCGTCCTGCAGCTGGACCTGGCTGCGCGCCAGGGTGGCTTGCAGCGCCTGCTGGTCGCCACCGCTGGCCAGGCCTTGCCAATAGACCAGCTCGGCATCCCGCCAGAGCACCTCGAAACGCATGCGTACCTCGTGGATACGGTTGTACAAGGTTTCCAGCTTGGTCGCCTTGTCCACCACATACTCAGGGCTGGTGACCTTGCCGCAGTCGTGCAGCCAGGCCGCCACATGGAACTCGTAGCGTTCAGCCGCGCTCATGCTGAAGCTGGCATACGGGCCGGTTTCGGCCGCCACCGCCTGGTCCAGCAGCATTTGCGCCAGTTGTGGCACCCGCTCGCAATGGCCGCCGGTATAGGGGCTCTTGGCATCGATGGCATCGGCCAGCAGCTTGATCATGGCATCCAGCAGGCGTTGCTGGGCTTCGACCAGCTGGCGCGTCTCGATGGCCACCGCTGCCACCCCGGACAGCTCCGCAACAAAGCTGCGAAACGGCTGGCCGGCCTGCTCGTGTGCAGGTCCATCGCCCAGTTGCAGGACCAGGATGCCCAGCAGCGCCTGGCTACGGTCATTCAGCACCAAGGCCAGGCTGTGCTCGGGCAGGCCGAGGGCCTGGGTCACCGCCGTGGCGAGGTGTTGCTGGGCAGTCTCATCCACGGCCAGCTCGCCAGGGTACTGCTCGCCACGGCAGGCCGCGGCCAGGCGCAGCAAGGTGTGTTCGGCATCGAACAGGTAAACCACGCCAGCGTTGGCCCCGGCGGCTTCCACCAGATGGGTCAGCACACCGTCGAGCATGCTCTCCAGGTCGCGCTCGCGGCTGAGCGTGAGGGTAATCGCCTGGAAGCTGCGGATGGTGCCCGACATGCGGCCAAGCACGCGGCTCAGCTCACGCACCTCGTACACCCACGAGCGCACCCCGACTTCGCGGCTGAAATCAAAGCCGGCCAGGCCTTGCACCTGTTCAGCCAGCAGCCGCAACGGGCGACCGATACGCCGACCAATCACACCACCGAGCACCAGCAGCACGCTAATCAGGACGGCGGTCCAGAGCAACTGTTCGAGCAGTACCTTGCGCGCACCGGCCAGCAACTCATGGCCTGGCACGGCGATCAGCACCTGCAGGTCCTGGCCGGCCAGGTTGGTCAGTTGCACACGCATGCCATACCAGGTCTGGCCATCCACCTGATAAGGGTGCGGCCGGGTGCCTTGCGACAGGTTTGCGTAAAGGTGCTCCAGGCTGGGAATGCCCAGTTCGCCGATGCGCGACAAGCGCACGGTCTGCCCTTCGTGCACGATGACCCGCTGCAGGTCCGGGTAGGCCACCACGCTGCCCTGGTCGTCGACCACGACGATCTCGGTGCCGGGAGTCATGCGCAGGCCCTGCGTCTCGCTGACCAAGTCGTCGACCGAAACGTCCATGCCAATCACCGCACCGCCGTCGACGCTGCGCTGGGCCATGGTCAGGCCGATCTCGCGGGTGGTGAAGAACACATAGGGGTGGGTCAGCACGGTTGTGGGTTGGGCGCTGGCTTCGACAAACCACGGGCGCGTACGCGGATCGTAGCGGTATTCGGGCTTGGCCCGGGCCTGCAGCAGGTTCAGCGCGTGGTCGTAGAAGCGCCACTCACCCTGCACCGCCCCACCCTCACGGCTGACGCTCTGCACCAGAAATGCCGACCCCGGCGGTGCGGCGAAACGCTGCAGCACCTGCGGGTCACGCAAGCGGCGCACCAGCAGGAAATCACCACTGGGGTAACCCATGTAGGCGGCACTGAGCATGCGGTTGGCGTCCAGCGTCTCGACCAGTTGCGGCAAGCGTTCCAGGCGCTGCGCCGGGGTTTGCGCGGCCGGGTTGTGGGCGAGCAGGCGGATACTGCTTTGCACCGGGTCGATCAGGCGCCGGGCGCGTTCGTCGATGGTCTTGCCAATTTGCTGGGCCGAATCACCCGCTGCGGCCACCAAGGTCTGACGAATGCCGTGATAACCCTGCCAGGCCAGGGCGGCGCCGAGCAGCAACATGCCCAGCACGATGGCGAGTGCCACCAGCCACTGTAGTGAAATGCCACGTCCGGCGTTGCCAGCAGCACGACCATTCGACACGCAGCCCATCTCAGGTACTCCATGTATGGCGGTTTGACGGGGCAGCCAGGACGATCATGCAGGCCGAAGCCATTCGCAGGCAGCGAGACGGGGGCGTGGTGGCACATAGCCCAGCCCCATCTTGGCAGCAGTGTAGAGCGGACCCGAGCTTTCTGCCGGGTTGGCAAAGAAAATTAACGGAACGCCATGAATGATCCGGGTACCGCGTCGCCTGCTTCGCGGGCTTGCCCGCTCCCACAGGGACCGCGCAGCACCTGAGCCAGTGCAGTACCTGTGGGAGCGGGCGAGCCCGCGAAACAGGCGACGCGGTGCAAGATCGGATGTATCAGGCGCGCAACTGGTACCAGGTGGTCTTGAGCTGCGAATACTTGTCGAACGAGTGCAGCGACAGGTCGCGGCCAAACCCGGACTGCCTGCCGCCGCCGAATGGCACCGTCACGTCCAGCGCATCGACCGTGTTCACCGACACGGTACCGGCCTTCAACGCCCGCGCCACGCGGTGCACCTGGTTGAAGTCATCGCTCCACACCGACGCCGCCAGCCCATAGATGCTGTCGTTGGCCAGGCGCACGGCCTGCTCTTCACTGTCGAAGGCACTGACCGCCAGCACCGGCCCGAATACCTCCTCCTGGGCCAGGCTCATACGGCCATCGACCCCGGCAAAGATGGTCGGCTCGATGTAATTGTCCGAACCATCGATAGTCAGGCGCCGGCCACCGCACACCAACCGCGCCCCGTCCTGCCCGGCACGGGCGATGGCGGCTTCGATCCGGCCAGTCTGCCCGGCATCGACAATCGCACCGGCACGGCTCGCCGGGTCCAGCGGGTTGCCTGGCAGCCACTGGCGGGCCTTGGCCTGCAGGCGCTCGATGAACTCGTCATGGATGGAGCGCTGCACGTACAGCCGCGAGTTGGCCGAGCACACCTCGCCCTGGTTGAAGAAGATGCCGAATGCCGCCTTTTCCGCAGCCAGGTCCAGGTCTTGGCAGTTTTCGAACACCAGGTTGGGGCTCTTGCCGCCGCACTCCAGCCATACCTGCTTGAGGTTGGACTGTGCCGAGTACTGCATGAAGTACTTGCCCACCTGGGTGGAGCCGGTGAACACCAGGCAATCCACGTCCGGGTGCAGGCCCAGCGCCTGCCCGGCCTGCTCGCCCAGGCCCGGCACCACGTTCAGCACGCCCTCCGGTACACCGGCCTGCAGCGCCAGCTGGGCCAGGCGCAGGGCCGAGAACGGTGATTGCTCGGCGGGCTTGAGCACCACGCTGTTGCCAGCGGCCAGCGCCGGGGCGAGCTTCCAGGCGGCCATGTCGAGCGGGAAGTTCCACGGCACCACGGCGGCGACCACGCCGAGGGCTTCGCGGGTGATGGTGGCCAGCGCGTTGGGTGCGGTGGGCGCCACCTGGTCGTACAGCTTGTCCAGCGCCTCGCCGTACCAGGCGAACACTTGCGCCGAGCCCGGCACATCGATGTTGTAGGCGTCCATGACCGGCTTGCCCATGTTCAGCGAGTCCAGCAGGGCCAGTTCTTCGCGATGGGCCATGATCAGCTCGGCCAGGCGCAACAACACTTTCTTGCGCTCCCCCGGTGCCATGCGCGGCCACGGGCCTTGCTCGAAAGCCCTGCGGGCGCTGGCGGCGGCCAGGTCGACCTCGGCCTGGCCGCAGGCGGTGACCTGGGCCAGTACGTTGTTGGTGGCGGGGTTGATGGCGGCGAAGGTGGCACCGCCCTGCGCGTTGACGGGCTTGCCGTCGATCAGTGCATTGGCCGGAAGGTAGAGGTCCGAGGCACGTTGTTGCCAGAATTCGAGGGTGTACATTTGTACTCCAGGCGACCGTCGTGGCGGTCTTCTTGCAATTAACAGATACCACACAGTCCGCAAGCACGCCGCACTCCCTCTTTGGGAGCGGGCATGCCCGCGAAACAGGCGACACGGTGGATGGCACCGGCTTCGCCGGTGTTCGCGGGCTTGCCCGCTCCCACAGGGATCAGCGGTCTAGAGCTTGCCGACCAGGCGCGCCGTGCGGTCCACGGCAATGCGGGTCTTCTCCACCAGCTCATCCAGCTCGCTGTGGTTGGCGATCAGCGCCGGCGCCATGATCATCCGGCCCAGGGTGGAGCGAATGATCACCCCTTCCTCGAAACCGAAGGTACGGCACTGCCATGCCAAATCGTTCTCGTTGGCGAAGCGCTTGCGCGTCGGCTTGTGCTCGGCGAACTGCAGCGCCGCCACCAACCCGGCACCCTGCACCTGGCCGATCAACGGGTGGTCGGCAAACACTTCGCGCAGGATGCGCTGCAGGTACGGCCCGGTGTCGTCCTTTACCTGGCGTACGATGCCTTCGTCACGCAGCGCCTTCAGGTTGGCGATGGCCACCGCCGCCGCCACCGGGTGCCCGGAATAGGTCAGGCCGTGGGCGAACACCCCGCCCCGCTCCACCAGCGCCTCGGCAATGCGCTTGCTCAGTACCAGGCCGCCCATGGGCACGTAGCCGCTGGTCAGGCCCTTGGCGATGGACAGGGTGTCGGGCTCGAAGCCGAAGTATTCGTGGGCGAACCATTCGCCAGTGCGGCCAAAGCCGCCGATCACTTCATCGGCACACAGCAGCACGTCGTACTGGCGGCAGATGCGCTGGATCTCGGGCCAGTAGCTTTCCGGCGGGAAGATCATGCCACCCGCGCCCTGGAACGGTTCGGCGATGAAGCCGGCGACGTTCTCGGCACCCAGTTCGAGGATCTTCTCCTCCAGTTGCAGGGCGCAGCGGCGGCCGAACTCGGCCGGGGTCAACTCACCGCCCTCGGCGTACCAGTAAGGTTCGTCGATGTGCGCCACATCCGGGATCAGCCCGCCCATTTCGTGCATGAACTTCATGCCGCCCAGCGCCGTGGCGGCCAGGGTCGAGCCGTGGTAACCGTTCCAGCGGCCGATCATGATCTTCTTGTTCGGCTGGCCGACCACCTGCCAGTAGCGGCGCACGGTACGGATCAGCACTTCGTTGGCCTCCGAGCCGGAGTTGGTGTAGATCGCGTGGCTGTAGTGCCCCGGCAACAGGCTGAACAGCAGCTCGGACAGTTCGATCACCGCCGGGTGGGTGGTGTGGAAGAACATGTTGTAGTAGGCCAGCTGGTCCATCTGCGTGGCAGCGGCGGCGGTCAGGTCGCGACGGCCGTAGCCGAGCTGGGTGCACCACAGGCCGGACATGCCGTCCAGGTAGCGCTTGCCCTCGCTGTCCCACAGGTGCAGGCGTTCGCCACCGACGATCACGCGCGGCCCTTCGGCGTTCAGCGCCTTCTGGTCGAGAAAGGCATGGATGTGGTGTGCGGCATCGGAGGCCTGGTAGTCGCGGGTCTGGCGTTGCGGGGCGAAAGGCGCATTCATTGTTGGTTTTCCTTTGCGGTGGGTTGCAGGGCGGCTGACGCTCAGCGCAGCTTGCCCATGTAGCTTTCCAGCGGGTCCTTGCCCAGCACGCCCTGGGCATTGGCCAGCGCGTCGATGAACAGGGAGAACAGCTCGGACTGGGTACCGATATCGAGCTTGGCGTAGACGTTCTTGCGGTGTGACTTGATGGTGTCCTCCGACACCCCCAGGCGCTCGGCCAGCGACTTGGTCGAGTGGCCCCGCAGGATCAACTGGGCGATACGGCATTCACGCTCGGTCAGCAGCGAGCTGCCGAAGTTGTTCAGCGCCGCGTGGATGCGCTGCTCGAGGATGTTCTCGAAGCGCCCGCTGCGGCTGTCCAGCCCGACGAAGTGCTTGCCGAGCACCGCCAGCACCCAGGGCGTGATACGCCCGAACAGCGCACGGGTTTGCCCATCGAGCTTTTCGGTGAACGCCATCGATACCGCAAGGCTCTGCCCGGGTGCGACCTGCAGGATGTAGTTGAGCTCGTCCTCCAGGTGCGAGTGCCGGTAGAACGACTGGTAGTACTCGCTGACCTCGAAGTGGTCGGGCGCCACTTCGAACAGGCCATAGCAACCGGACTCGACCTGCTCCACACAGGCCCCGTAGAACGGGTCGAGCAGATAGAAGCCGGACAGGTAGCGGCTGACATTGCCCTCGGGCTGCCAGGGCGCCTTGTCGTCCTGCTCGAACAGCGCGCAGGGCATGCCGTCGTGGGGGTACAGGTACACCGTGGTCGCCTGGATAGGCCGGATCACGCCAAGTGCTGCAAAGAGATTGGCGGCAAAGCCCGGCCGGCCGATCGCCTCGGTGACCTTGGCCAGGTGCTCGAACCACTGTTGCGAAAGCAATTGATCAGTCACTGTGGGCCTGCCGTGTCAAGTAAAGGCACCGCCGCCAGTGCGGTGCGTCGTTGGCCAGATACTCCCATGGCACTGCAAACACCGAAATCACCCTTTGGGGTGAGCAGGCAAAGCCCTCTGCCGGCTCACCCCAAAGGGTGATTCCGGGTACCGGCGGGGTGTGGGAGCATCAACCCGCCCCAGCGCTGCGAGCCACCCGCTCGACCTCCTTGCACAACACCCACCGGTATCGAGCCCGCTCGCATACCGCGGCGTCCTGCATCCCTTTCCAGGAGTTAGCAATGCATACAACAACAAGTACAGCCCATAGCCCTGCACATAGCCCGTCGCAACCCACCGCCAGCAACGGCCGTTTCCGCAAGTCCATGGGGCTGCCCGCCCTGGTGCTGTTCGGCCTGGCCTACATGGTCCCCCTTGCAGTTTTCACCACCTACGGGCTGGTCACCCAGATGACCAAGGGGCACTTGCCCACCGCCTACCTGCTGACCCTCGCCGCCATGCTGCTGACCGCCTACAGCTACGGCCGCATGGTCCAGGCCCACCCCTACTCCGGCTCGGTCTACACCTACACCCGCAAGGCCTTCGGCAGCCACATCGGCTTCATCGCCGGCTGGACCCTGCTGCTCGACTATATCTTCCTGCCGCTGCTCAGCTACCTGCTGATCGGCATCTACATGTCGGAATACTTCCCGGCCATCCACGCCTGGGTGTGGGTAGCGGGTTCCATTGCCCTGGTCACCTTCCTCAACCTGATCGGCATCGAGTCGATCACCCGGGTGAACTGGATCCTGGTGGTGGTGCAACTGGTGTTCATCATCGTGTTTGTCGCCCTGTCCATCCAGAACCTCAGTGGGCAGGCACAGCCGGTGTCGCTGCTGGCGCCGTTCCACCACGAAGGTTTCAGCGTGCCGTTGATCATGACCGGCGCCGCCGTGCTGTGCCTGTCGTTCCTGGGCTTCGATGCGGTCTCGACCATGGCCGAGGAAACCAGCAACCCCACCTACCGCATTCCCGTGGCGATCCTCGCCGTGTCGCTGATCGGCGGCATGTTGTTTCTGGTGGTGTCGTACTGCGCACAGATGGTGTTCCCCGACTGGGGCAGCTTCGCCGACCCGGACTCGGCGTCGGTGGACGTGATGCGCCGGGTTGGCGGCGAGCTGCTGGTGACCGCCTTCACCGCCACCTACGTGGCCGGCTGCTTCGCCTCGGCCATGGTGTCCCAGGCCAGCGTGTCGCGGGTGCTGTTCGCCATGGGCCGCGACGGTGCGTTGCCCCGTGCCTTCGGCCAGCTGGTGACGAAAAAGCGCGTGCCGGCCACGGCTATCCTGCTGGTCAGCCTGCTGTCGCTGATTGCCCTGGTGATCAGCCTCGACACGGTGGCCAACATGATCAGCTTCGGCGCGCTGTTCGCCTTTTCGGCGGTGAACCTGGCCGTGGTCAAGCACTACCTGATCGACCACAAGCTGCGTGGTGCTCGCAACTACCTGCTGTATGGCGCCATTCCCGGCCTGGGCTTCCTCAGCACGCTGTGGCTTTGGAGCAGCCTGACCAGCCTGTCGTTCACCATCGGCTTGTGCTGGATGGGCATGGGCCTGGTGGTGTTGCTGGGGCTTACCCGGGCGTTCCGGGTGAAGCTGCCGGAGTTGCAGATGGCCGAGTGACACGCGCGCTGTCGAGCATTTGCGCGGTCCCTGTGGGAGCGGGTTTACCCGCGAAGCAGGCGACTCGGTGGATGGCACCGGCTTCGCCGGTGTTCGCGGGTGAACCCGCTCCCACAGGGGGCCGTGCATACGATGAAAACTTTTGGAGAAGGCCTTTGCGATAACGATCCGTTATCACCTGATCCGCATTAATCATTATTCAGCACGCATTTCGCCCCCTACAGTCCCAGCCCATCGACTGTCATTGCCAACGGGAAACGAAATGTCCATCGAACACCGCCTGAACCACATCGCCGGCCAGCTCAGCGGCAACGGTGACGTGCTGCTGAACAGCGTCGACGCCCACACCGGCGAGCCACTGCCATACGCCTTCAACCAGGCGACCAGCGACGAAGTCGAAGCCGCCGTGCAGGCCGCCGAGGCTGCCTACCCGGCCTATCGCAGCACCAGCCCGGCCCAGCGTGCCGCTTTCCTGGATGCCATTGCCAATGAACTGGACGCACTGGGCGATGACTTCATCCTGCATGTGACGCGCGAAACCGCACTGCCCGAGGCACGCATCCGCGGTGAGCGTGCCCGCACCAGCAACCAGCTGCGCCTGTTCGCCGATGTGGTGCGTCGTGGCGACTTCCTCGGCGCGCGCATCGACCGCGCGCTGCCCGAGCGCACCCCGCTGCCACGCCCGGACCTGCGCCAGTACCGCATCGGCGTCGGCCCGGTGGCTGTATTCGGTGCCAGCAACTTCCCGCTGGCTTTCTCCACCGCTGGCGGTGACACCGCCTCGGCGCTGGCGGCTGGCTGCCCGGTGGTGTTCAAGGCCCACAGCGGGCACATGCTCACCGCTGCCCACGTGGCCGCGGCCATTGACCGCGCGGTGGCCGGCAGCGGCATGCCGGCAGGCGTGTTCAACATGATCTATGGTGCCGGCGTGGGCGAAGCACTGGTCAAGCACCCGGCCATCCAGGCGGTCGGCTTCACCGGTTCGCTGCGTGGTGGCCGCGCCCTGTGCGACATGGCGGCTGCGCGTGCGCAGCCGATCCCGGTGTTCGCCGAAATGAGCAGCATCAACCCGGTAATAGTCCTGCCCCAGGCCCTGCAGGCCCGTGGCGAGCAGGTAGCCGGCGAACTGGCCGCCTCGGTAGTGCTGGGTTGCGGGCAGTTCTGCACCAACCCGGGCTTGGTGGTGGGCATCAAGTCGCCGCAGTTCGAACGCTTCGTGCACACGCTGGTGGCACGCATGGCCGACCAGGCGCCGCAGACCATGCTCAACACCGGCACCCTGCGCAGCTACCAGAACGGTGTGCAGCACCTGCTGGCGCACCCTGGCATCCAGCACCTGGCCGGGCAGCCACAAGCCGGCAACCAGGCCCAGCCGCAGCTGTTCAAGGCAGACGTGAGCCTGCTGCTTAACAGCGACCCGCTGCTGCAGGAAGAAGTGTTCGGCCCAACCACCGTGGTGGTGGAAGTGACCGATGCCCAGCAACTGGCCGAGGCGCTGCGCCACCTGCAAGGCCAGCTGACCGCCACCCTGATTGCCGAACCCGACGACCTGCGTGCCTTTGCTGCGCTGGTGCCGCTGCTGGAGCGCAAGGCCGGGCGCCTGCTGCTGAACGGCTACCCGACCGGCGTAGAGGTATCGGACGCGATGGTGCATGGCGGGCCATACCCGGCCACCTCCGATGCCCGTGGCACTTCGGTCGGTACCTTGGCCATCGACCGCTTCCTGCGCCCGGTGTGCTTCCAGAACTACCCGGATACGCTGCTGCCGGATGCGCTGAAAAGTGCCAACCCGCTGGGGATTGCGCGGTTGGTGGATGGGGTCGCCAGCCGTGGCGCGGTTTGATCTGACATTGAGGTAGCCTGTACTGGCCTCTTCGCGGGTAAACCCGCTCCCACAGGTACTGCACAGAATTCCAGAACTGTGCCGTACCTGTGGGAGCGGGCGAGCCCGCGAAGAGGCCGGCACAGGATCACCGGCCCTGTATACAATCCGCAAAAACCTTGCTTACAATGCCATGCGCCTATGACATCGGTAATCGCCGATGCGTATTGCGGCAGGCTCAAGCCATGTCATCTACAAATGCTCCAAGAACGCTACTGGTCAAGAACGCCCAACTCCTGGTCACCATGGACGGCGAACGCCGCGAGATCAAGAACGGCGGAATGTTCATCGAAGGCAACCTGATCCGCCAGGTCGGCCCCAGCGATACCCTGCCACAGCACGCCGACGTGGTGCTGGACATGGCCGGCAAGGTGGTCATCCCTGGCCTGGTCAACACCCACCATCACATGTACCAGAGCCTCACTCGCGTGGTGCCGGCAGCCCAGGACGGCGAGCTGTTCAACTGGTTGACCAACCTCTACCCGATCTGGGCACGCCTGACCCCCGAGATGATCGCGGTGTCGACCCAGACCGCCATGGCCGAACTGATCCTGTCCGGCTGCACCACCTCCAGCGACCACCTGTACATCTACCCCAACGGCTGCAGGCTCGACGACAGCATCCATGCCGCCGACGAGATCGGCATGCGCTTCCACGCCGCGCGCGGCAGCATGAGCGTGGGCCGCAGCCAGGGCGGCCTGCCGCCTGATTCGGTGGTGGAGAAGGAAGCCGACATCCTCAAGGAGTCCCAGCGCCTGATCGAGGACTATCACGACGCCAGCCACGGCTCGATGCGCCGCATCGTGGTGGCGCCTTGCTCGCCGTTCTCGGTCAGCCGCGACCTGATGCGCGAAGCCGCCGTGCTGGCGCGCCAGTACGGGGTGTCGTTGCACACCCACCTGGCCGAGAACGTCAACGACATCGCCTACAGCCGGGAGAAGTTCGGCATGACCCCCGCCGAGTATGCCGAGGATCTCGGCTGGGTCGGCCACGACGTGTGGCACGCCCACTGCGTGCAACTCGACCAGCATGGGATCGAGCTGTTCGCCCGCACCGGCACGGGTGTCGCCCACTGCCCATGCTCGAACATGCGCCTGGCCTCGGGCATCGCCCCGGTGCGCAAGATGCGCGACCACGGTGTGCCGGTAGGCCTTGGGGTCGACGGTTCGGCATCCAACGATGGCGCCAGCATGATCGGTGAAGTGCGCCAGGCCTTGCTGCTGCAACGGGTGGGCTTCGGCCCCGACGCGATGACTGCACGCGAGGCGCTGGAAATTGCAACGCTCGGTGGTGCCAAGGTGCTCAATCGCGATGACATCGGCGCCCTCGCCCCAGGCATGGTGGCCGACTTCGTCGCCTTCGACCTAGGCCACGTGGCCTATGCCGGCGGCCACCACGACCCGTTGGCGGCGCTGGTGTTCTGCACCCCGACCCAGGTGCACACCAGTGTCATCAATGGCCGTGTGGTGGTGAAGGATGGCCAGCTGGCCACGGTCGACCTGCCACGGGTGCTGGAGCGCCACAACCAGTTGGCACGCCAACTGGTCTGCGGCGAATAAGCTGCCATTTGGGCCGCCCTGCGGCCCATTGCCTATCAGAGGACCATGACCATTTCATGCCAGGCCATGCCGCCGTGGTCCGATGGCGATGGTTTGATGTACTGATACCCCAGCTTCTGGTACAGCGCCACGTGCTGCTCCCTGCACATCAGGTGAATGGTCAGCTTGCCCGCAGCTTTCATGCGTGCGATGAATTCATCCATCAACCGCTTGGCGTAGCCTTGGCCCTGGTGTGCCGGGTCCACCACCACCGACATGATCACCACGTTTGGCGCCGCCGGGTCATGCCCGACCAGTTCCTTGAATGCCTCGTCGGACATCACCACTTCATGGGCGCAGCCGCTGTTGATGAAACCGACGATCTCACCCGCGCTTTCCAGCAGCAGGAAGCCCTGCGGATACTGCGCGATGCGGGTGCGGATCTTCTCCAGCGTGGCCGCCTCATCGCCTTCATAGGCACCGATTTCGATGGCGTAGCAACGTTCGGCGTCGGCGGCCGTGGGGGTGCGAAACTGAGGGGCGCTCATGGCGGGTTTCCTTGGTAATGGCTGAAAACAGCCGCCATGGTAAATGAGCGCTCGCCGGACTTCACCACGCCATACACCCGGTAGAAAAAAATCCTACAACTTGTTGCCGCTGCGAACTTTTTCCCGTTTACCGGTCTATGTGGGAGGCACAGAAAGGTAGCGGAACGCGAGAGAAGGTTCGCCGACCACCTGCTGGCCAGATGGCTCAATTGTTATCAGAGGTTGGCTTCGCTCATGAAAATACATGTCGCTAGGTTGATGCTGCTCGGCCTGTTCTCGTTCGCGGCAATGGGCACGGCATCGGCAACACAAATGAAGGCGCCCGAAGTAGCCGCCCCGGCGGTTGAATCACCGTTGCAGCCTGCTGGCAACCCTTGGTCCAGGGTGGCCAGTATTGCCGACGAACAGCCAGCCACGCTGCTGGCCCACGATGACGACCGCTGGCATGACCACCGCAGCGACTGGCGCCGCGAACAGTGGCGCCGCGAGCAGGCCCGCCGTGACTGGGAGCGCCGGCGAGACTGGGAACGCCGACGCGACTGGGAGCGGCGCCGCGACTGGGAGCACCGCCATGAGCGGGCCATGCACCACCGCTACCATGATGACCACCGCTACTATCGCCGTTGATCGCAAGCCGCCAACGCGCCCCCTGTAGGAGTGGCCTTGCGGCCTGATCGCGACACAAGACCGCTGCTACAAGGTCCGCGCCAGTCTTTCAGGTGGGGGTATCCCCCGCCGCCTCGGCTTCCATCTTCAAACGGTCGGCCTTGCAAATGTACTTGGGCTTGCGCGGCGCCAGCTTGGCGCTGGCCTTCTTGGCATGCGCCTGCAGTAGCTGCTTGATCTTCTTGCGACGGTTCATTTTCACTCGACCTGTCAGTCCGGTTTGGCGGAACACATCATACCTTGCCTGGGCCAGCGTCTCGTTGACGTTATTTTCACGCTCGGCAGATTAGCGTCACGCCCTTTCCGGCCACGGGCACATCCGTTGGCCGCCAAGCTACGACGAGGCATACGTGTCACACACTGCATCCCCCTCCTCGCCCAAACGCGTGGACTGGGCCGGCCTGGGCTGGCTTTTGCTGTTCTTCTGGTACTTCTCGGGCGTGACCCAGGCGTTGCTGCTGTTCAGTGGTACCACCGGGTTCGCCGGTTTTCGCGATGCATTCTTCCTCAGCAGCCTGTGGCTGGCCCCGGTACTGCTGCTACCGCGCTTCACTCGCGCCACGGCAGCGGTCATCGGCCTGGTGCTGTGGGCTGCTTCGCTGGTGGGCCTGAGCTACTTCGGTATCTATCGCCAGGAGTTCTCGCAAAGCGTCATCTTCGTGATGTTCGAGTCCAACACCGCCGAGGCCGGTGAGTACTTCAGCCAGTACTTCAGCGCCTGGCTGGGCCTGGCATTGCTGCTATACACGCTGGTGGCAGTGCTGCTGTGGAAGCGCGTACGCCCGGTCAGCCTGCCGCTGCGCAGTCGCCTGCCGGTGGTCGCCCTGCTGTTGCTGGCCAACCTGGTGTACCCGTTCTACAAGCAGATGGTAACCCAGCAGCGCAGCTTCGCCGATGCGGCAGAAAAGGTGCAGCAGCGCATGGAACCCGCCGTGCCTTGGCAACTGCTGGTCGGCTACCGCCAGTACCGCCAGCAGCTGGACAACATGCAGGAGCTGCTGGCCCAGAATGCCGCGCTGCCGCCCCTGCAGAACCTGCGTGACAGCAGCGGTGCAGCGCCACGCACGCTGGTGCTGGTGCTGGGTGAATCCACCACGCGCGAGCACATGCACCTTTACGGCTACAACCGCGACACCACGCCCAACCTCGACGCGCTGGCCGCCAGCGACAAGGGCCTGACGGTGTTCCGCAACGTGGTGTCGCCACGCCCGTACACCATCGAAGTGATGCAGCAGATCCTCACCTTCGGCGACGAGCAGAACCCGGACCGCTTCCTCACCGCCCCGTCGCTGATCAACCTGATGAAGCAGGCCGGCTACAAGACCTTCTGGATCACCAACCAGCAGACCATGACCAAGCGCAACACCATGCTGACCACCTTCTCGCAGCAGACGGACGCGCCGGTGTACCTGAACAACCAGCGCAACCAGAATGCCAGGCAGTACGACGACGTGGTGCTGCCACCGTTCGAGGAGGCCCTGCAGGACCCGGCGCCAAACAAGTTCATCATCGTGCACCTGCTGGGTACGCACATGGATTATCGCTACCGCTACCCGAACGACTACGCGCACTTCAACGACCGCCAGGGGGTGCCCGGCAAGCTGACCGATGACCAGGTGGAAACCTACAATTTCTACGACAACGCGGTGCGCTACAACGACTACGTGGTGTCGAGCCTGATCAAGCGTTACTCGGCCGGCAACCCCAATGGTTTCCTGCTGTACCTGTCCGACCATGGCGAAGATGTGTACAGCTCTGGCAACCACGACCGCCTGGGGCGCAACGAAGGCGCGCCGACCCGGCCGATGTACACCATTCCCTTCCTGCTGTGGACTTCGCCCAGCTGGCAGGCCGGGCACCCGCGCGACTTGCAGGCGATGGCCGACCGCCCCTACAGCAGCTCGCACCTGATCCATACCCTGTCCGACCTGGCCGGGCTGAGTTATGACCGTTACGAACCGGCCAAGAGCCTGGTGAGCCCGCAATTCGTGGTGGCACCACGCTGGATTGGCGACCCGTACCGCAAGGATGGCCTGCGCGAGTTCGACCACCTGCCGCTGGACAAGGCCGAGCGGTTGCGGGAGACGGTCAGTAGTGGCAAGACACAGAATGCTGGCCGCCTGAACTGATTGCTTGCTCAGGATGCAGAACAGCTGCCCTGCCGGGCACTCCCCCGCACCGCCTCGGCCAGTTTGCGCAGGTTGGCCTGGTGGGCATTGACCAGGCTGGCGATGCTGTTGTCCGCGGGCGTCTGCAGCGAGGTACGGCAGGTCAGTTCGGCCTCGCCCGAGCGCGTCAGGCGCCATACCGCCTCCAGCGAGGCATAGCGCCCCGGCACGCTATCGAAGCGCTGCACGTCCACCCGCAGCAACGCCTTGCCGCCACCCACCGGCCCGCCCAACTGGTCCTGCAAGGCGCTGCGGAACTCATCCACCAGGTTGGCCCCCCACCACTCCGTCTCGAGGATGGCCAGGCCGCTCTGTCCTTGGCGCACCACCAACTGCGGGCGGTCCACCTGCGGCGGCACGGCCACCCTCGCCACCTGAATGCGCTGGCCACCGTCGCGTACCGGTTCGCTCGGTACCAGCGTGTGATAGTTGTTCGGGGTACTGCTGCAGCCCCACAGCACGGCCAGCAGGCCGGCGCCACACACATTGCGCAGTCGATGCATCGGCTGTCTCCTCAGGGTTCAAGGTCGGCGGCAGCGGCCGCTTTCGGCCGGCCGCGTATCAGCGACTCGGGGTGCCGGCCCAGGTAATCGGCAAGGTCACGCAGCGAACGTGACATGCGCTCCAGTTCGTCCAGGGTTTCGCCCATCCGCTCGCGCTGCGGCGAGTCCTCGGAAATGGCCGAATTGGCGGTGCGCAGGGTCTTGTGCACCTCGTCCAGCGCCACCTTCACGTCCGGCAGCGTCTGGCCATTGAACTGCTTGAGGCTGGCGCGCAACTCTCGCAGGCTGCCATCCAGGTTGTTGGCGATACTCTCCAGCGGCAGTTTGCTGATGCGCTCCACCACACGCTGCAACTGCTCCTGCAACTGCTCCAGGCTGCCGGGCAATGTGGGTATGGTGATAGGGTCTGCGGTCTTGTCGAAGGCCACCTTGGGGGCATCGGGGTAGAAGTCCAGGGAAATGAACATCTGCCCGGTGATCAGGTTGCCGCTGCGCGCCTGGGCCCGTAGGCCGTGCTCGACGAAGGTGCCGATCAGCCTCCGCGCGCCATCCATGTCGCCTTCGGCGTGCTTGAACACGGCCAGCATCTTGCGGTGCACCGGCCCCAGCCGCTGCGGGTAGATCACCGCATCGACCACCACGGGGAAGCTCTGCCGGGTGGCATCGTAGTCGAGCTTGACCGAAGTGACCCGGCCAAATTCCACACCCTTGAACTCCACCGGCGCGCCCACCGACAGGCCGCGCATGGCCTGGTCGAAGCGCAACTGCAGGTACTGCGCCTGGCCACTGGGCGGTGCCAGGGCGGTGTCGCGGTCGGCAAACAGCTGAAAGCGCGCCTGGTCGGCAGCGAGTTCGGCCTGCGGGGCGAAATCTGGCGAGCCAAAGGCCAGCCCGCCCACCAGGATGGACGACAGCGATTCGGTATCGATCTTCAGGCCGTTCGCACCAATCTGCATGTCGACGCCACTGGCGTTCCAGAAGCGGGTATCGGCGGTGACGAAGCTGTCGTAGGGGGCCTGCACGAACACGCCGATCTCCACGCCCTTGCCATCGCCCTGCAGGGCAAAGGACACCACCTCGCCCACCGGTATCTTGCGGTAGTAGATCGACGAGCCAATATCCAGCGACCCCAGGTCGCTGGCGGTCAGGACAAAGCGCTTGCCCTTTTCGTCGTAGGTGATCGGCGGTGGCAGCTCCAGGCCGACAAAGGACTTCTCCGGCACTTTCGACTCGCCGGAATCCGCCCCGATGAAACTGCCCGACAGCAGCGTATCCACACCGGACACACCACCCACGCCAATGCGTGGCCGCACTACCCAGAAGCGCGCCCCCTGGGTGGCGAAGGCACGGGCGTCGTTGGACAGCTGGACCTTGGCGACCACGCTCTTCTTGTCATCGGCGAGGTCCACCGTGGTGACTTCGCCGATCACCACGCTGCGGTACTTGACCTGGGTCTTGTGCGCCACCAGCCCTTCCCCGGTGTGGAAGGAAATGGCGATGACCGGCCCCTGCTGCATCCAGTTGCGCACCACCAGCGAAGCGCCGATCAGGATCGCCAGTATCGGCACGATCCATACCAGCGACACACTCCAGCGCCGGGTGTGCACTTCAACCTGCCCCGCGCCCTCGCGCTTGTCAGTCTGTTGCACCATCAATGCGGCCTCCCTCGTTGGCACGGCTATCCCAGATCAGGCGTGGATCGAAGCTCATCGCAGAAAACATGGTCAGTACCACCACCATGCCGAAAAACAGGATGCCCACCCGCGGCTCGATGGTGCCCAGCCCACGCAGTTGGACCAGCGCCGCAACCAGCGCCACCACCATCACATCGAGCATCGACCAGTAGCCGATCAGCTCGACGAAACGGTACAGCTGCGAGCGCTGTCGGCAAGCCCAGGTGGAACCGCGCTGGGCGGTAAAAAGCAGCAGGCCGAGCGAGAAGAACTTGATGGCCGGTACACCCACGCTGGCGATGAAGATGATCAGCGCGATATCCCAGGCACCGGCCTCCCAGAACTCCAGCACGCCGCCGCCAATGGTGCTTTCGCTGCCGCTGCCGAGCATTTCGGTGCGCATCACCGGCAGCAGATTGGCTGGAATGTAGAAAACCAGGGCCGCCAGCAGAAATGCCCAGCCGCGGCTGATGGCATTGGCCTTGCGCCGATGAATGGCGGCGCCACAGCGCTCGCAGGTGTGCATGCCGCTGCCCAGTTCGCAGGCCTGACCGCAGCCATGGCACAGGCACAGTCCCAGATCATCGGCGCTGGCCGGGGTATTCATACCTGCTCCCACAAGTCGCGGATGTCCTTGCCGGCGACATGGATGATCAGCATGCTCAGCGCGGCCAGGGCCAGCAGGCCGATGCCGGGGATCACATCGAGCAGCCCCGCCAGCTTGATCACGGCCACCATCGCCCCCAGCAGGCACACCTCCAGCATGCTCCATGGCCGCAAGCTCTCCAGGCTGCGCATGCACACAGCAAAGCCGGGGGCGCGCTGGCCGGCCAGGGCGAAACTCAGCAGCCAGCACAACAGGGTAATCTGCAGCACCGGCGCGAAGATGATCGCCAAAGCCATGACCAGGGCGATGAAGGTGATACTGCCTTGGCTGAGAATCTGTACCGAGTCCCATAACGTCGCCGAGTGGGTCAGCCCTTGCATGCCGATGGTCATCACCGGGTAGAAGTTGGCGAACACCAGCAGGATGCCACCCGTCACGCTCAGGGCCAGCCGCTGCTGCACGGTCAGCGAGGTGTGCCGATACAGCACGCCGCCACAGCGCGGGCATACGGCGCGCTGGTGTTTGAGCAACGGCGCACGGTGATACACCGTGTCGCAGTATTCACAGATGATCAGGTGCTGAGTCTGGTTCATGGCGGTTCCACAGGCAGCCTGGGTTCAGGCCGTCATATGCAGGCGAACAACATCTGATATCCGGTTTAGACCATCCCGGCAAAACTGCCATCAGGGGCAGCAAAGCCGGACTATCCTCTGAAACGGGATCCCCACTTGCTGGAGGTTTGCCATGCGTACGTTCACGTGGAGTTGCCTGCTGGTGCTGCTGTGCGCAGCATCGGCAGCCCAGGCGCAGTCGGTGGTGCCGCTCAAGGGCCAGAGCAGCCAACAGATGCAACTGGATATCAATGACTGCAATACCGTCGCGACCAATGCCGCGAACAGTGCCGCGACCTCCAGCGACCCCCATGTCGGTGGCCGCGTACGCGGTGCCGCCGCCGGCGCGGTTGCCGGTGCGGCAGGCGCGCAGGTGCGCGGCAACCAGCACGACGAGCTGTATGACCGGGTTGGTGACGATGCCAAGCAGCAATACCGGCAGAACCGCGCGGGCGAAGTGGCTGCCGCCGGTGCTGCGGTCGGTGGCATGCGCCAGCGTCAGGACCGCCGTCAGGACCGGCGCGGCCAGGACGAAGCGAAAGCCCAGGCTCATGCCAGTGCCTATGCCGGGTGCCTGCAAGGGCGCGGTTATCAGGTCAGCCCCTGACCGCCGGGCACGCCACGCTCCTGCATGGCGTGCCCGTTTCAGAACGTCGCCAGCTGCTCCCGGCAGAACTCCACGAACAGCTGCGCCGGCTTGGTCAGTTGCACTCGCTTCAACCAGGCTGCTGCCAGCCCTGACAGCGCTACTGGCTCGGCAATATCCAGCATGGCCAGGCGTTGCCCGTCGTAGGTGTACTCCGAGTGAGGCCGCGTTACCAGCAGCGAAAAACCGAAGCCCTGCCCGACCATGCCGCGCACCATCTCGATCGACGGTGAGCTGAAGACAATGTTGGGCGTAAGGCCCATTTCGTTGAACAGGCTGACGAAGTAGGTACGGCTGGGGGCAACGTCCAGCAGGATCATCGGCTCCGGGCACAAGTCGCGCAGCGACACCTGGGCCTGGCCAGCAAAGCGGTGGTTCTCGGGCAGCAGCACATAGGGTTTCTGCGGCGGCATCAGCGGCTCGGCCTCGATGGTGCCGTCCAGGTCATGGTCGTAGAGGAACGCCAGGTCGAAGGTACCCGCGGTCAGGCCTTGGATCAGGTCCTGCTGTTCGCCGTCGCGCAGGCGGATATCCACCCCCGGGTAACGCTGGCGAAAGCCGGCGATCAGGCGCGGCAGGTACAGCGGGGCCACGGTTTCGAAGCAGCCAATATCGATTTGCCCGGCCACGGTGTCGTTGTCGGCCAGGGCGTTCTGCTCGAATTCATGGGCCATCTGCAGCAGCGACTTGGTCTTGGCATAGAAGCGCTTGCCGCTGGGCGTCAGTGACACACCCTGAGCGTGGTGGCGGATGAACAGCTGCACACCGAAGCTTTCCTCCAGGCCCTTGATGGCCGTGGAGATGGAAGGCTGGGCGATGTAAAGCTGGCGTGAAGCCTCGGCCACGCTGCCGGCTTCCACGGTGGTGACGAAGTACTTGAGTTGTCGCAATGTGTAGGCCGCCACGGGCACCTCTCTGACGCCGGTCTGGGCGCGCTGGGATCATGCCTGTCACTTTACCCTTGGCAGCGGCTGGTTGGGGGGCGGGTAATGAAGGATTTACCTATGGCTTGAGCAGGTTTTTACGAAGGGGGCGCCGGGCGCCCCCCATTGCTTCACTCGAAATCGATATTAGCGATTACACAGTCATCACCAATCAATTTGTACCCTGGCGCGCAGGGCATGCCGACTACGGGCCCTATACCGCGCTTGCGCCGGGACAGTGTTGCCTGCGGTTCTGCATTTTCCAGCTGCTCCTGGTCGAGAGTGTCGTCTGGCTCGTTCATGGGTTTTTCTTGCATGGGGTTCACTCCTTGGTTTGGGTGGTATTGCCCGATCGAAGCTACAGCCGCCATTGCCACCAACCCATCTGGAACTTTGACCGGAAAGAGAAATGCTGTCGGACCGCATCGTGATATTCGCAGGCGCCCCGAGAGAGACCTGGCCAAACGCCCCCGATTGTCTTTACTGATACTCAACGGTTCCAGGCATAGGGCGTGCATTCATGAAGATCGTGGTCACCAGCATTCTCGTCGATGACCAGGCCAAAGCCCTGGCTTTCTACCACCATGTACTCGGTTTCGAGCCCAAGCACGATATGCCCATGGGTCGACACCGCTGGCTGACGCTGACCTCCCCCAACGACCCCAACGGCGTCGAGCTGCTGCTCGAACCCGACGCGCACCCGGCCGCCAAGGACTACAAGGCCGCACTCAAGCAGGACGGTATCCCCGCCACCTCGTTCGGCGTGCGCGACATCCAGGCCGAATACACCCGGCTGTGCGCGGCGGGCGTGCAGTTCACCCAGCCGCCTACCGCCATGGGGCCCGTCACCGTAGCGGTGTTCGATGACACCTGCGGCAACCTGATCCAGATCCTACAGAAACACTAGCAACGTTCAGGGCCCCACGGGCAGGCGCAAGGTCGCGCGCAACCCGTGGGGCGCCTGGTTGCGCAACTGCACGCTGCCACCCAGGCGGGTCATGATGGTGCTGACGATCGACAAACCCAACCCGGCGCCATTGGTCGAGCCCTTGCTGTAGAAACGCTCGAACACCCGCTGCTGGTCCACCTCGGCAATGCCCGGCCCTTCGTCGTCGACACTGACCAGCAAGGCCTGCCCTTCGCGCTGCAATGTCACCGTAACCCGACCGCCTGCCGGCGAATGGTCCACGGCATTGGCCACCAGGTTCTGCAAGGCGATACCCAGCAAGCCCGCGTCGGTGTGCAAGTGGTAGTCGCCTGCAGCGATGTCCAGCGAAGGCTCAAGCCCGCGCTCCAGAATCCATGGAGTCAGCTCGGCCAGGGTTTCGGCCACCACGCCCTCCAGGTCCACCCGCGGCCAGTCACGGCGGCCTGGACGCGGCTCCAGGCGAGCCAGGGTCAACAGCTGGTTGACCACCCGGGCAAGGCGGTCGACGCCGCCCATCAGGAACTGCAGGGCCTTGTCCCGCTCGGCAGCGCTGTCTGCATTGAGCGCGTTCTGCGCATGCAGGCGCAGGATGGCCAAGGGCGTGCGCATCTCGTGGGCAGCGTCGGCGATGAAACGGTGTTCGCGGCGCAGCAAGTCATCGATCTGCCCGAGCAGGCGGTTGATCGCCGCCTGCATCGGTTCAAGCTCCTTCGGCAGCGGCACCAACTGCAGCGGCTCCAGCGACTCGGCGTGGCGAGCGCGGATCACCCTGGCCATGTTCTGCAGCGGCTTCAGCCCCCAGCCAATGGCCGCCCACACCAGCAAGGCCAGGGCCAGGCTGCCGAACAGGAAGGGCAACAGCGTGTGCCGCACGATGCGTTCGATCAGGTCGTCACGTACGTCGTTGCGCTCGCCCACCCAGATCACCCAGTGTTTTTCCGGTACCGGCAGGACGAAACTGCGCCAACGGCGCCCTTCCACCACCACATCGGCAAAACCTGGCACCCGCGGTGCCTGCTCCAGCTGGGGGGCGCTGGGTGTATGCACCAGCAGCCCGTTGTCGTCGGCCCACACCTGAAAGGCCAGCTTGCTCTCGTAGCGGTGCCCCACCTTGTGGTGCCCGGCCTTGCTCAAGGCCTCGTCGAAGGCGCGGTACAACTCGTCACGGCTCTGTTCCTGCACCGGCAGGCTCATGATGCCCTGCAACAGCCGAGCGTTCTGCGCCAGGTGGGCGTCGTACACCTCGTTTATTTCGTGGCGGCTGTCGTGGTAGTTGTACAGCGCCAGCAACCCGCTGCCGACCAGCAACAGCAGCATCACCCGCCACAAGGTACGTTGGCGCAGCGAGCTCATGCCTTGCGTTCCACCAGGTAGCCGATTCCGCGCACGGTGCGGATCAGGCTGTTGAACAGCTTCTTGCGCAGGTGATAGATATTCACTTCCAGGGTGTTGCTTTCCGGCTCCTCATCCCAGCCATACAGCAACTGGGTCAAGCGTTCGCGGGTGAACACCTTGCCCGGCTGGGCCAGCAGTTCGTGCAAAAGCAGGTATTCCTTGGGCGTGAGCACCACCGGCTGGCCTTGGTAGTGCACCTGCTGGCTGACCGGGTCCAGGCACACACCAGCATGCTCTATCAGCACCCGGGCGCGGCCGCTGCTGCGCCGCAGCAAGGCCCGCAAGCGGGCCTTGAGTTCGTTGAGGTCGAAGGGTTTGACCAGGTAGTCGTCGGCGCCGGCGTCCAGCCCGGCGATGCGGTCCTCGGTGGCGTCGCGGGCGGTCAGCACCAGCACCGGCAGGCTCTTCCCGGCTGCACGCAGGCGCCGCAACAACTCGATGCCATCCAGGCGCGGCAAGCCCAGGTCGAGAATGGCCAGGTCGAACTCCTCGTGGCACAGGGCATGCAGGGCGCTGGCACCATCCTGCAACCAGTCGAGGGTATAGCCCTCGCGGCGCAGGCCGTCACAGATCCCCTCCCCCAACGCGGCGTCGTCTTCTACCAGCAGCAGGCGCATGCTTAATCCTGTTTGTCCTTGATCGCTTTGAGTAAAGCATCGATTTCACCGCGCCGGCCCTGATCGGCCAGCTCCCGCCCGGGCCGGGGCGGTGCCTGCAACGCCTTTTGCAGGGCGGCGCGGGCTTCGACGTAGCGGTTCTGCCGGTACAGGTGGTCAGCCCAGAAGTAATTGCTGTCGATACCGTCGGGGTTGATCACCAGCGCCTGGCGCAGCATGGCCTCGGCCTTGGTCTGGTCACCGAAGCTCAGCGGCCAGCCGGGCACCTGGTCGTACAGCGCGCCCAGGCTGGTGTAGGCCGAACCTTGCAGAGCCTTGGGGTCAACGGCCAGGGCCTTTTCCAGGCTGGCGCGGGCAGCCTTGACTTTGCCCAGCGCCCCCAACCCGCCGGTGGCACCGGCCCAGCTGCTGTTGACGATGCCGTCCCAGATCAGCGGCTCGGCCGAGCCCGGCTGCTGGCGCACCAACGCCGCCGACTGTACCGCCAGGGCCTCGAACGCGCCGGCACGCTCGGCTTCGGGCAGGTTGTAGCGAATCACCGCCCAGCGCTGCTGGATGGCATTGAGTTGCTGGGTACCGTTCTGGTCGAGGGCCCAGGTGAACGGGGCGATGGCCAGCAGACTGGCCAGAATCACACGTTTCATTTGCTCGACTCCTTGCTGTGCCAGGCGCTGTAGCGACGGATCAGCGGCAGTTGCTTGCGCAAGGCGCGATCAACCACGCCCGGCAGCATGCCGTTAAGGCGCACGAAGAGTTTTTCCGGCCAGCCCAGGTACAGTTCGCTACGCTCGGCCTGTACTGCGTCGAGCACCGCCCGGGCGACATCCTGCGGGTCATCGACGCCCACCTTCAACGCCTGGTTCAGGGCCTGCGCGGCGCTACTGTTCATCGTCGTGCGGGTGGTGCGCGGTGCGGCATACAGCACGTTCACCGAGGTGTCGGCAAGCTCGCGGCGCAATGCCTCGGAGAACCCGCGCAAGGCAAACTTGCTGGCGCAGTAGGTGGCATAACCGGGGTAGCCGATGGAGCCGTAGATCGACCCCACGTTCACCACCAGTGCACTGGGCTGCGCGCGCAGCAACGGCAGGCACAGGCGGGTGAGCTGCACGGCGGCCTTGATGTTGAGGTCGAACAACTCGTCCAGGGCGGCCTCGTCCATCTGTTCGAGCAGGGCGAAGCGGTTGACCCCGGCAGCGTTGATCAACAGGTTGCAACTGTCCATGTCCCGCGCTGCCTCCAGCACTTCACGGCGGCCTTCGGCGCAGCGCAGGTCGGCCTGCTGCCAGCGCAATTGCCCGGGGTAGCGCGCCATCAGTTCGGCCAGCTTGCCCTGCTGCCGGCTGACCGCCAGTACGCGGGCCCCGGCACTGCAAAGCTGGTCCGCCAGCTCCAGGCCGATGCCACCGCTGGCGCCGGTGAGCACCGCCACGCAATCAGGCAAGCGCATGCTGTACCTCCTGCTGCGCGGCACGCGGCAGCCCTTCGAACATGGCGGTGTAAAGGCGGTACACCACTTTGGCAGCGTGGACTACCGCCTGCTGGTCCTCGGGCTGGTCCAGGCGGTTCATCAGGCCACGGTAGGTGGCCATGTGGTCCTGGTCCAGGGCGCCATGGGAACTCAGGTAGCTGAACGCCTGGTCCGGCAGGCCCAGGCTGCCCTGCAGGGTACCGGCAGCCTGGGTGGCCAGGGCAATGCTGGTGCCTTCGAGCACGTTGACCATGCCGAACAGCCCGACCGGGTTGCCACGGGCAATCTGGTCGTAGAGAAAGGCCACCATCAGCTCGATAGGCAATGCCGGGCGGCCGCCCGCCACCTTGTGTGGGTCGCCACCACAGGCGGCGATGTCATCGAGAATCCAGCGCTCATGGCCGTATTCCTCCTCGATGTACTCGCACACCGCGCCGCGCAGCCACTCCAGCCGAGCCGGCAAACGGGCCCCGCAGGCCATCATCAAGGGTACGGTGTGGCGCACGTGGTGGTAAGCCTGGGTCAGAAAGGCCACATAGGCCTCGAGGCTGGCCTTGCCGGCCAGCGCGTCGCGGATGACCGGAACACTGAACAATGCCGTACGCTCGTCGGCGGTTTCCTGCTGCAGCGTATCGAAGAAAAGCATGGCAAACCTCGTGGGTCATTGAAGGTCGGATAACAAGGACTGGTAACACCGCAGGATCTGTTCGCGGCGAGGCCGGCCGTTGGCGGTAAGGGTTTGCCCGGCGGCACTCAAGGGTTCGGGCAGGCGCCGCCAGGCATGCACCCGGGCATAGTCCGGCAGGCCGGAATTGGCCTGACGGATGGCCTGCTCGAGGGTGTGGTCGTCAGCCTGCGGGTCCAGCGGCCAGATCAGCGCCAGGTTGTGTGCCAGGCCTTCGCCGTGGACAAATGCCTGGGCGATCACCCCGCCCTGGGTCAGTTCGGCCTCGACCCACTCGGGGTTGACGTTGCGCCCGAAGCTGGTGCTGTACTGGTGCTTCTTGCGCCCGGCCAGGTACAGGAAGCCGTCGCTGTCGAAGTGGCCCAGGTCACCAGTCGGCAACCACGGCTCTTCGAAGGGTGGCTCGCCCAGGTAGCCGAGCAACGCCGAACCGGCCACCTGCACTTCGCCGTCCTCGGCAACGCGCACCTGCACATGCGGCAGCGGCCGCCCGACACTGCCCGCGCGGTGCGCCCCAGGGCGATTGAGGCAGACCACCGAGGCACATTCGGACAAGCCATAGCCCTCGAACACCGGCAGCCCGACGGCCTCGGCCCGGGCCAGCAGGCTCGGCGCCACCCGCGCACCGCCTACCGCCACGAAGCGCAACGGGCCGACCCGCATCAGGCCGCGCTCGATGGCGGTGACCAACCCAAGCAGCAATTGCGGCACCAGGATCAGGCTTTCGGCACCACTCAAGGCGATGGCGCCCAGCAATTGCTTGAAGTCGACCTGGCTGGCACCGCGAAAACCCAGTTGCGCCTGCGGGTACAGTGCAATGCTCGCCCCGGCCAGCAGGGCTGCGTACAGGCCCAGGTTTTCCAACAGCACCGCCAGGGGCAATACCGCCAGGTACTTGCCTGGTGCCGTGGGCCGGCTGGCGGCCTCCAGTTCAAGCGCTACCCGCAGCATGGCATCAGCGCTCAGGCATACGCCCTTGGGTGCACCGGTGCTACCGGAGGTGTAGGTAACCTTCGCGGTGCCCGGGGGCAAGAGTGCGGCCGCTGGCAGCTGCCGGCTCCAGAAGCGCTCACCGCTAGTGAAGCCGCTGGCGTGCAAGTCGTCAGCGAAGGCGTCGTCGGCCAGCGCCAGTACCGCCCCGCTCTGCGCCAGGCAGTGGCGGCGCTGGGCGCTGCTGAAGAACGCCGGCAGGATGACGATGGGACGCGCCGCGAACAGCGCCGCCAGGTCCCAGAACAGCGCCTCGGGGCTGTTCTCCAGGGCCAGGGCGAAGGTGCCCGGTGGCTGCACGCTCAACCAGGCCTGGCGTTGCTCGACCTCGTCCAGCAACTGTTGATAGGTGAACGGCCCGCCAAGGCCCAGCAACGCCGGTTGCGCCCCTCGGTGGCGGGCATGCAGTTGCAACACGTCCCTGAACAGCTGGCATTCACGCGGCATGGCCGGCCTCCTGCACGCTCGCGGGCAAGCCCAGCCGCTCGAATACGCCGCCGCGGGCCAGGGCTGCATGACCGTAGTCGATGTTGCCGACGAACACTTGCGGGTGCTGCGCGTAGTAGCTGCCCCAACTGTTGGCATCGCCGTTCAGCCGGCCAGGGTCGGCCACGGCCAACGCCGTGGGCACCAGGCCCAGGCGATGAAAACTGTTGACCAGCGTCGCGGCACCGGTGAAGGCCACCCACTGCAAGCCGCGGGCGGCCAGCAACCAGGTCACGGCAATGATCATGATCCGCGCGCTGCCGGCGCTGAGCGCAGCCAGGTTGCCCACTTCGACCAACTGCGTACGGCTGACCGGGCTGGCCGACAGCCGGGTCACAGCCGCTTCCAGCGGTTCATCCAGGTAACGCTCGATGAAGGTCGGGCCACTGCTGGCCAGGCGTATGCCGGCAGCGGCCATCAGGCGCCCGTGGCTGTCATGCAGGCCGAGCAGTTCGGGCAGGTAGTGCTGCACGTCGGCGTGGTGCGCGCAGGCAAAGCGGGCGTGAATGAACTGTTCCAGCTCGTCGCGCCCCGGCGCCCCCGGGTGTTTCAGTGTCATGTGGGCAAGGCGATCGCCGTGGCTGCCGATAGCCAGTGGAAACAGGCTGGCGCTGTCTGCCTGGGTCATGGCTGTCCCCCTTTCAAGTCAGGTCTCGGGGGCAGTATCAGGGGGCAATCTGAAGCCAATCTGAAGTGCTACATTTGCCATTGCCCTCATGCGCACCAACAAGGAAAACAGATGCGCCACGAATTCAGCGAAGTGCTCAACGACCTGGTCGACTACTTTCTGCTCGGCGATATCCAGTTGCTCGAGCGCTTCAAGCAACAACATGAACTGCCCGACGACCTGGCCCATGCGTTCACCCACGGCGACAGCGGCGACCAGGCGGTGCGCGAAGGGATTGTGCTGCCACTGGCCGGAGTCGATAACCTGCCCTACCGCATCCTGTTCACCCTGGACAACCATACCCCGGCCCTGCGCGAACCCGGCAGCCGCCTCAAGCACCGCCGTAATGGCTATGTGCTGCAGGTCGAGCACGGTGCGCTGATGCTGTACACCTGGCGCATCCTGCAGCACTTCACACCCAAGACGCTGGGTGACCTGATGGCGCGCTACCAGGTACCCGGACGGCCGATCATCGAGCTGGACAATGGCTGGTATGACGTGGAGGTGCTGGCGGGTGCGCTGGTGCGGGACGGGCTGTACGAGCCGGCGTTCGAGTTCGTGTTGAAGAAGCGCTGGAGCCGGGGCGAGGCTGCCGGAGTGGATACCGGGTATGCCTTTGGCTTGCGTGGCTATTTCGACTGATGGGTTGACTGTGCCGGCCTCTTCGCGGGTGAACCCGCTCCCACAGGTATCTCACTGCCCTCAGGCACAGTGGTATCCCTGTGGGAGCGGGCATGCCCGCGAAGAGGCCGTTACAGGCAGCCTCAAACTTCAAGTGTGGTTGATATCACGGTCCTTGGTCTCCGGCAGGAAGAAGATCCCCAGCACCGCCGTCATCACCGCAATCACGATCGGGTACCACAAGCCGTAATAGATATCCCCGGTCGCCGCCACCATGGCAAACGCCACGGTCGGCAGGAAGCCGCCGAACCAGCCGTTGCCGATATGGTAAGGCAGCGACATCGAGGTGTAGCGGATACGCGCCGGGAACAGCTCCACCAGCCAGGCCGCGATCGGCCCGTAGACCATGGTCACGTAGATCACCAGAATGGTCAGCAGCAACAGCACCATCGGGTAGTGGATCTTCGCCGGGTCGGCCTTTTCCGGGTAGCCAGCCTCTTTCAACGCCCCGCTCAAGGTCGCGGTAAAGGCGTCGCTCTGTGCCTTGAAGTCCGCTGCCGCCAGGCTGCTGCCATCAAAACTTGGCAGTACCCGTTCACCAATGCGGATCTGCGCCACGCTGCCGGGTTCGGCCGCTTCGTTGGTATAGGGGATGGCCCGCTTGGCCAGCAAGCTCTTGGCGATGTCGCACGAGCTTGTGAATTTGGCCTTGCCCACCGGGTCGAACTGGAACGCGCACTGGGCAGGGTCTGCCATCACCACCACCGGGTTCTGCTCCTGGGCGACGAACACATCCGGGTTACCGTACTGGGTCAGCGCCTTGAAGATCGGGAAGTAGGTCAGCGCGGCGATGATGCAACCGGCCATGATGATTTTCTTGCGGCCGATGCGGTCGGACAGGCTGCCGAAGAAGATGAAGAACGGCGTGCCGATCAGCAGCGAACCGGCGATCAGCAGGTTGGCGGTCTGCGGCTCGATCTTGAGCATCTGCAACAGGAAGAACAGCGCATAGAACTGCCCGGTGTACCACACCACGGCCTGGCCGGCGGTGCCGCCCAGCAGCGACATGATCACCACCTTGAGGTTGTCCCAGCGGGCGAACGATTCGGTCAGTGGCGCCTTGGACGCCTTGCCCTCGGCCTTCATCTTCATGAACACCGGCGACTCGTTGAGCTGCATGCGGATGTATACCGAAATCGCCAGCAGCAATATCGACAGCAGGAACGGCACCCGCCAGCCCCAGGCCTCGAACACCTCGTTACCCATCGCCGTGCGGCAGGCCATGATCACCAGCAGCGAGAGGAACAGCCCCAGGGTGGCCGTGGTCTGGATCCAGGCAGTGAAGAAGCCGCGCCGGCCTTTGGGTGCATGTTCGGCCACATAGGTGGCCGCGCCGCCGTATTCGCCACCCAATGCCAGGCCCTGCAGCAGGCGCAGGCTGATGAGGATGATCGGCGCGGCCACGCCGATCGTGGCATAGCTGGGTAGCAGGCCCACCACAGCGGTGGACAGGCCCATGATGACGATGGTGATGAGGAAGGTGTACTTGCGCCCGATCATGTCACCCAGGCGGCCGAACACGATGGCGCCGAATGGCCGTACGGCAAAGCCGGCGGCAAAGGCCAGCAAGGCGAAGATGAACGAGGTGGTTTCATTGACCCCGGCAAAGAAGTGCTTGGCGATGATCGCCGCCAGGGAGCCGTACAGGTAGAAGTCGTACCATTCGAATACCGTGCCCAGGGACGAGGCGAAAATGACCTTGCGCTCCTCCCGGGTGATACCGCGTTGGGGCGCGCTGCCCGTGGATGTGCTGTCGAGAACCGCCATGGGTGCCTCCGTCTTGTCGTCATTCAGGCCGGGAGCACCTCATGTCATTTACACCATCGCACCCAGGCCCTGGGGGCTTGCTTTGGATATGCGAAGCACGACGAGGCAGGCCGCCTCGGATCGCAGCAAGGTATCTGAAGCATAATAGGCTTTGGCGGGATATCCACTTGGCTTACACGGCCCCTGCAGGACCGCGCCAGCCTGGAGAGAGCCACAGCTTGCCTTGTGCGGTATCGACCCAGTGCTCGAGGGTGTGCAGGTTACTCATGGGGCCTTGGTTGCCGGTACCGGCCCTTTCAGCTCGACCTGGTTGCCATCGGGATCGTAGCAGTACAGCGACAGCCCCTCACCCTCGGCGCCATAGCGCTTTTCGGCAGGTTCTACTTCAACTCCCGCGGCTTGCAGGTAGGCCGTAAGTGCCGCCTCGTCGAACGGCTCGATGCGCAGGCAGAAATGGTGCAGATTGCGCCCCTCGGCCCCAGGCGCCGCCCCACCAGGCTGCCCCAGGGGGCCGTCTAGGGTTACCAGGTCGATCATGGCCGTGCCCGTGGCCAGGTGGACCATGCCCAGGTCTTCGCGCACGCGGCTGACCGTGCAGCCGAGCAGTTCGGTGTAGAAGGCGACGCTGCGCTCCAGGTCGCTGACCCGCAGGACGAGATGGTCGATATGCTTGATGGCGAATGGTCGCATGCCAAGGCTCCTTGTGGCCGGTGGATTCCTGAGGCTCACCACCATAGCCCACGCGCGCATGGCATGGCCATATGCAGTTACTCGTTTACCAACCGTTGCAGCACGCCCCCTTCATGGCGAGCCAGGATGCGCAACAGTTGGTCGACCAGCGCCCGGTCCGGCGCATCCAGGTGAAAGTGGTGCCCGCCCGGATGCCAGGAGATCTTCGCCTGGATGGGCAAGGCCGCCTGGCGGCGAGTAAAGGCTTCACCGGTGAATGCCCCCTGCCGGCCGAACAGCAGGTACAACGGGCAACGGATCTGCCTGAGCAAATCGCAGGCTTCGCGCTCGGTCAGCGGCATGGGTTCGGGCAGCACCAGCCGTGGGTCGTGGCGCCAGCAATAGCCCTCGCCCAGTTGCAGCAGGTCACGCATTGCCAACAGCCGTGCCGCCTCTTCCGACAGCTCGGTGTCCAGGCGCTCGCGGCGTTGTTCCAACGCCGTGTCCAGGTCCTCGAAACGGTCGACGTCCGGCTCGGCAAAACCCTGCAGCTGGCTGCGCTGCACCATGCGCTTGAGCCGGTAGGCCCGGGCCAGGTGCTGCACGCGGTCATCCTCGGCCACCGTGAACGGTGCGCCCATGCCGTCGAGGAAGGTCATGCTGGCAATACCGCTGGTCATCGCTGCCAGCAGCGACGCTACCCCGGTGCCCATGCCATGGGCCATTACATGGAATTGCGCCAGGCCCAGGCTGTCGGTCACCGCCAGCATGTCCTGGGCATGTTCCCACAGGTAGTAGCCACTGTCGTGGCGGCGGTGGTCCGAGCGGCCGTGGCCGACCAGGTCGGGGGCGACCACGAAGCAGCCGTCCAGCATCGGTGCCAGGCGCTCGAACGAGGCGGCGTTGTCCAGCCAGCCATGCAGGGCCAGCACCGGGATGCCATCCTCCGCCCCCCAGGTCCGTACCGCTATTTCAATACCGTCGAGGTCCAGCAGGTGATCCTTGGGACTGCACAGCGAATGCATCGTAGTTCTCCCTGATAGAACGCCGGCCCATGGCCAGGCATCACATGACATCGGCCCATGCCCCACACGCCGGCATCATCCACACGACATGCCTACCCCATGTCTTGCTCCACCATCTCCCAACGACCCTGCCCGCGCTGCTCCCCTACCGACGCTCTCGTGCACAGGACCGACCTGTGCACCCAACTAAATACCACCGCATGCCGAGGTGAAACCTGTCGACTGGCGCCTCCATTGACCACGAGTATCGAGCATGACCAGCAAACCCATGCCTTTCCATCAGGCCCAGATTGTCCGTAACCTGCCTACCTGGTGCCGAACGATGCACCCCGACCATACCCGCCGCGTCGTGCAGCGCGTGCGCAAGGACTACCTCGACGAAAACGGCTCGCCTTACACCTGGTACGCTGCTGCCAGCGACGAAGACCAGGCGCATGTGCGGCAGCTGATCAGCGCCCGCGATGCCGCGTTCAAATCGCTGCGAATCTTGCTCGAGGACTTCAGGCAGATCAGCGAATTCTGCAAGCCTTTGCTCGAGAGCCGGTTGGGCCCCGATATCAACGCGGACAAGGCCCAATACCTGCACCAGCCGTTCAAGGTGTACACCAAGCTGGAAAATGCCCCCGGCCTCGATTTTTCGCTCGGCGGTGACGATACGTACATCAAGCGTCCCGAAGGGCCGCCACAGAAGCGCTCGCTGCTGGAGGCCGCACTGCACAATTTCGAAGGGCCCGACGAAGTGGGCCCGTTCGACACCCTGACCCTTGGCCCGGGCAACGACGCCTCGCTTCCCGGGCTCGAGCCCGAAGCGTTCGTCAGCCTTTGCCGCAGCCTGGACCTGGGCCAGCAGTATCAAGACCACTTGCAGAGCATTTATGAAGGCCCGAGAAAGGCCGCGATCGAACAGCAGTGGATCGATGCAAGCCAGCAGGCGCTGAAAACCGAGACAATGATCGCTTATCTCAAGAACCTGGTAACGCTCAAAGGTCGCGATGCCTTGGTACAGCTATGCGACAACGACAGCACGCCGCGTTACGGTGAACACAAGCTTCACTGCTGGCGCTTCAGCCTGTTCGGCATCCCGCTTCATGGCGTACTGCTGACAGGCCCTGATGAAGCCGACCAGATCAATCCGTGCATGCTCTACATTCCCCACGATACCGAACACCCGGTGAGGGAGTTTGCTTCTTTGCAAAAGGCCGGCTCATTCCTGCGTCAACGCCTGGTGCAAACCACGTTTCGCCAGGACTTGATCAGCTTCGCTGACCAGGACAACCAGGTCGAGCTCAGCCGCAAGCTCGAAAATGCCGTATTCAAGCACGAGGCTTCCACACGCAAACCCAACGACAAGCCTGAGCTGCACTTCAAACGAACGCGCCTGGCCCTTCCTGTCTGGCAGGTGCTTTACAGGGACCACAAGCGCCGCGTCAAGGCAACTGCCAGAGCGATTGCGGTACCGACCGCCGATGCCGACGCCAAGGCACGCAAGGAGCGGCTGCAGCATTGGCTGGACGCAGGCATGAACATACTGAACGTGGCCGCCTTCTTCGTGCCTGGGCTGGATGCCGTGATGCTTGGCGTATTTGCCTACGACCTCATGGATTCGGTGTTCACCGGGTTCGAAGCCTGGGAAGAAGGCGATACCCAGGGAGCGCTGCAACAACTCGAGTCACTTGCCGTCAATGCCGCCGTGATTGCCGGTTTCGCCGTCAGCAGCAAGGCGCTCAAGGCATCAGGGTTCGTCGATGCGCTGGAAAGCGTCTGGAAAGATGGCCGCGAAAGGCTTTGGCACCCTGACATGGGTCCCTACAGCACTTCGAACTCGTTGCCGGTGGGTGTGCAGAAAAACGCCCAAGGGCTCTACGTCATCGATGACAAAACCCATGTTTGGCTTCAAGGCACACTGTATGAAGTGTTCGAAACCGACGGTCAGTGGCATGTGCGCCACCCGAACGCCCCGGATGCCTACACTCCGGCCTTGCACTACCTCGGCGACCAGCGCTGGCAGCTGGCCCACGACAACCCGCTCGAATGGGACGAATCGCAGCTGCTCGAAGGGCTGGGCCAGTTCGCCCAGGGGCTGGATGCATCGGAGCAACTTGCCGCCTTGCGCATTACCGAAGTCGACGCAGACACCTTGCGTCGCAGCCAGGTCACCGGCTCGCGGCCGCCGGCTCTGCTGGCCGATACCTTGCTGCGCCTGCGACTGGCTGGCGACATGGATGGCATCATCACCAAGGTACGCCATGGCCAGCCTTTGGCTGCACATATGAACTTCGCGCTGCCGGAACTGGTACAGCTGCCTGGCTGGCCCGCGAACTACAGGCTGAAAGTCTTCACCGGTGCCGAAAAATGGGGGGACGCAGTCTACTTCGGTGCGCAGCCAAAAGCCGACACGCTGCAGATCGAGATCGGCCGCACAGAACTTGACGAAGGCGGACTGAGCCAGGTTGTCCTGGCGCAGATGGACGAAGATGTCATACAGCAGTTGCTACCCGATACACCAGCAGAGCAGCGCCCGGGCGCCCTGAACGAGCTACTGGCCAACCACCTGAAAGCGCGTCGTCGCGAAGTCTACGCGAGCATGCTGGAAAGCCATCGAGTACCGCTTGGCGACGAAGCACAGACTTTGGGCCGCCAATTCCCCGGTTTGCCCGACAATGCCCTTGAAGAGCTGGTCGCGCATACCGACAGTGCCGAACGCGAACGCCTGAAGAGTGGGCGCGTGCCCTTGCGCGTGGCTGAAGAAGCCCGCTACCTGCAAGCCCGCGCCCGCCTCGATCGTGCCCTGACCGGCCTGTACCGACCAGCCCTGGCCAATGCCGACAGCCAACTGCTGCGTGACGCATTGGTAACCGAACAGCCGCAGGCGAATGACGCTGAACTGTTCGCCAGCGCTCTCGCCGACCGCGCGGGCTGCGCCGAGCTACTTGGCCAGCAACCCATCAAGCCAGGCTTTCGCTCGCCCATGCGCCTGGCACATGGGCGAATCGGTTACCCGCTCAGTGGTCGAGGCGCAGGCCCTCTTGACGAAAGCGCCGCGACACGCCGACTCAAGTCATTGTTTCCCTCACTGAGCAACAACCAGATCAGAGCCCTGCGGATCGAACTGAGCCAGACCGGAGATCTGGGTGCGGCAGTACGGCAACTGCAGACAGAGTGGCAAGATCTGAAACGCTATCTGGATACATGGTACAAGAGCCCGCACGACCTCACCGAGCGCTTCGAGCGACAAAGATGCGCCGAACGCATCAAGGATGCATGGCGGCGGGAGGGTCAAAGCAATCTGGACAGGCTCGTTCTGGAGCGAATGCGGTTACCCGAGTTACCAGCGATCACAGCCAGCCTGCCCCACATACGTGAACTCAAGCTAAACGAACTGCAACTGCAACGACTGGACAGGGCGTTCCTGTCACGCTTCCCCAACCTGCAAGTGCTGGAAGTGACCAACAACCGGGAAATCGACGGAGAAGCGCTGTTCCAAGCACTCGAATCGGTGCCCAGGCTGCGCTCTCTGGACCTGACCGGCAACACCCTTGCTGCCCTCTCACCCACCGCACAGCGAGTGCTGGCAGCGATGCCAGACCTGCGCCAGCTGAACCTGCGGTACAACCGGTTGACACTGGATCAAGCGACATTGTCCTTCCTCTGCAGCCGGCCACTGGATGTCCTCAAGCTGGGGAACAACCTCATCACGCTCGATGAAAACCTCGCCACGCGCTTCCAGGACATGGTCCATCCGCAGCAGCTGGACCTGAACTTCAACCCGCTGCAGCATGCGCCTGATGTGCGCTACATGGCGCGGCTGCAGCGCCTGAACCTGTCCAATGCTGAGTTGCGGGCATTTCCCACTGGCTTGACCACCCTGATGAGCCAGACACAGTACCAGTTGCGCTACCTGGACCTCTCATTCAACCGCATTCACCATGTTCCAGACCTGGAAGGTATCCTGCGCAGTCCCTATGCGCGGGATGTTGCCGCTCGCTTGCCCGAGCGCCGCTGGCTGTTCAACTACAACGATCTGGAAGCCGAATCGGCCAGACGCCTACGAGCCAGCGGCGTCAATATCTTCGAGCACGCGCCCGACAGACCAGAGTGGCAAGGGGTATGGCGCGATGCCGCGACAGCCCAGCAGATAGAGCTGTGGGCCGAACTGTTCGATCAGGGCGACAATGGTTACCTGCAAGCGGTGTTGGAGCGCCTGACCGAGTCGGTGGAAGCACGACGAGATCCGCAAGGCCTGCGTGCGCGAGTATGGGCACTATTGCAGCAGGCCCACGAGGATACGGCGTTGCGCGAGCGGTTGAACGAAGTGGCGCAAGCCTCCCCCGCCACCTGCGGTGATGCCGCCGCCGATGGATTCAGCGCCTTGGAAACAGCGTTACTGGCCAAGCAAGCATCAGAGGGAGCACAGGGCACGCTCAAACCGCTGCTCGAACTCTATCGCAAGCTGTATCGTCGCCATAAAGTCGACGAGTTGGCCGATCGCATCAGCCTGCATCGCAACTTGCGCCAACAGAAGCTGAAGGAAAATGCTGCGCAGTTACCGCCCCGTGATGTGCTGGATGTCGAGGAAGCGTTCCCCGATACGGACCTTAAAACGGGCCTGGTTGACGATATCGAAGTCCGCCTGGCGCTGCGCCAGTCCTTGAGCGCAGAGCTCGATTTCCCTGAGCCCAGCAGCGGCATGCTCTATCGGGATGTTGCACGGATCAACCAGCAAATCATCGACAACGTACGCGATGCCGTGCGCAAACTCGATACCGATGCCACCGCCCGACAGGAGTGGATCAGCAAAGAACCGGTCTGGGTTGATTACTTCAAGCGCGAGAATGCCGGTCAGTTCGACGCCATTGCCGAATTCTGGCGCCCGGGCCTGGATTATCTGTTGTATTGCCTAGATGAAAACCAGGAGCCGGTCACGCACCTGGACAACGCGATATTACGTGCATTGGCCCCGCAAATGCCTACCTCTGCGCTGGACGAAAACGGCACGCTACGTCGGGTTCCCCTCAATGAGGAAGCCTATGTCAAGGCTACGAACGCCCTGGCCCAGGCACAGCAGGAGGTGGAAGCCGGGCTACTGCTAAGCCTTACCCGGCAAGCGGACATCCTCAATGCCTGAACGCTGATCAATGACCCCGCAGGTCTTCGAAGAAGGCCTGCCGCCCATCCACCTGGCTCGACGCACGCGGCGCTGCCGCCGCCTCTGCGTTGGCCGCCTCCACATGCCAATAGCAGTGCCTGACCGCGCGGGTCACCGCCACGTAGGCCAGGCGCTGCACCTCTTCTTTCTGTGCGGTATCGAACGGCTGGGCATCACCGGGCCTGCCCAGCCCGGCCTGGCGATACACCTGGTTCTTGTAGGGTGAACTGGTCAGGTACTGGCAGTCGCCCAGCATGAACACCGCATCGGCCTGCAAGCCCTTGGCACTGTGGTAGGTCAACTGGCGCAGCCGGCGCTGCTCGGTCGGCAACGCCGCCTCGGCGTGCAGCACGCCTTGCAGGTGCTCGTTCATCAGCGCCCTGTCGCTGCCCTTGCGGTACAGCATCATCACTGTCTCGCCACGCTGGTAGTGCTCGAGCAGCGTTTCACCCAGGGCAGCTTCGTCTCGGTCGAACACCTTGACCGGCGAACCTGGCAGCTCGGCCGCCGGGCCGCTGGCCCGAGCTTTCTTTCCGGCAATCGCCGGGGTGCCCTTGACCAAGTGTTCGGCCGCGTCGATAACCTGCTGCTGGCAACGGTAGTTGTCGACCAGCATCACACGGGTGTTGGCCGGCGACGGGAAGGCCTTGGTGAACTCCATGAAGTATTTGGGCGAACTGCCACGCCAGCCGTAGATCGACTGCCAGTCATCGCCCACGCACAGCAGTGACGAGTGCTGGGCATGGCGCCCGGTGTGCATCGCCGGCCCGCGACGACGGATCTCGGCGAGGCTGGCACGCAGCCAGCTGACAATCTGCGGTGACACATCCTGGAACTCGTCGATCATCAGGTGCGCCAGCGGCCGCAGCAACGGGTCGGGCAGCAGCTGCAGGTTTTCCGGGTTGTTCTCGCCGAACAAGGCGAACATGCGGTTGTAGCTCATCACTGGCGGCGACTGGTCCAGCAGGTGCGCCTCGAGGGCCTTCCAGTACAGAGCCAGGGCCTCGAAGAACAGTGCATCGCTGTCGCCGGACGGGAAACTCATCGCCGCCACGGCAGTATTCACCTCCAGGCCGAGGTTCTCGATGAAATTCGCCGCACCGACAAAGGCATCGAGCAGCGGCGCCGGGGCCAGCTCGCCCTTGACCTTGTATTCGAAACCGGGGCCGGCCACGGCATCACCGGCCAGCGAAGCCGCCAGGCGCCGGGCCATGGCGTAGTTGTCGAGCCAGATCAGCGGCTGGTCGCAGAAGGCCTGCAACAGGGTGCGCTTGACCGCCCACTCGGCGCGCACTGTCAGCTTGGCACCGGGGCGCTGATACTGCGCGCTTTCCGCCGGGTCGAAGCCGAGCACTAGCAAAGGCCCCTGGCCGGCCAGGCGGCCATGTACATGGAAGCGGCTGCCACGGATCTGGATGGTCTCGCGGCAGGGTTCGATGCCCTTGATCGGCCAGGCGCCGGCGGCGAACCACAGGTCCTCGATCACGTCACACAGTTCTTCGTCGCGCTGGGCAGCCAGTTGTGTTACCTGAGCGCGCTTCTGCACTTCGGGATTGTTCGGGTCCAGCGGCTTCAGCTGCAGGGCTTCGCTGCGCAACAGGCCGACCAGCTCGGCAAAACGCGGGCTCTCGCCCAGCAGGGTGCTGTAGCACTGGTTCAGCTGCTGGCGCTGAGCATCGTTCAGGCGCAGGTCGAACGGGTTGCTCTCGGCCTCGGCCTCACGCCCGGCCGGCATCTCGTTGCCCAGCGTTTCGAAGGCGCGCACCTGGCCAAAGCCCGGCAGGCTGCGCACCAGCGGCAGGATGCGCGAGTGGAACGTGCGCACCAGCTCGCGGGCCTGCAGCGGTTGCAGGTTGATCTGCCACAGGGCGAACACTTGCAGCAGGCGCTTGATGAAGTCCTTGCGCGACTCGCGGGTGAAGGTGACCACGGTCATCGCATCCAGCTCATAGCCCAGGTAGTGGCGCAACAGCAGGATGCGCAGCACCAGCGAGGTGGACTTGCCCGCCCCGGCCCCCGCCACCACGCAGGTGGATGGCGTGTCGCTGAAAATCAGCTTCCATTGCGCAGCACTGGGTTGCGCCTCGGCGGGCAGGCGCTGGGCGACATCGGCCTTGAAGCGCTTTTTCAGCTCGGCAGTCAGCGGCAGGCGCCAGTCATCGAACAGGTTGTCATCCCGGCCCGGCACTGCGGCGGTGTCGGGCCGGGTATCGCGGATCACCAAAACCTGGCGCCCGGCCTCGTAACCTTCCACCCGCCCGCGTTCGTACCCTTCACGCACGCCATCGGCATGGCCACTGCGCTGGCCGCTGACATGGCCGAGGAACCAGGAGTCGCGGTGCTGGGCCTGCAAGCGGGTCAGGCCACGCCCCAGCAGGCGGGCCGCCAGGCGGCGAAACCAAGGCAGCTGGGCAGGAGGGGCAAGGTCGGCGGGGGCCTGGGGTTGCTCGTGGGCCACGGTCACTCCGTTGAAAAACAAAAACAGCGGGCATGTTCGCCGCATCGACAAAAAATCGCCAGCGAATGCATGCAAATCAGTGGATTAGGCGATGAAACGGATAAAACACGCCATCGCAACAAATCTATTTTACTGATTATTTTAAGCCGATATTTACGCTTATTTTCGATGCTTCTTTGACGCATCATGGCCTCATTCCACTGATTCAAGGAGCACGACCATGCTGCAACTGCGACCGTTCGAAAGCCTCGGCCACGCCAACCACGGCTGGCTCGATGCCCACCATCATTTCTCGTTTGCCGAGTACTACGACCCGGCGCGCATGCACTGGGGCAACCTGCGGGTGTGGAACGACGACCTGATCGCCGCCGGCAGCGGCTTCCCGCCGCACCCGCACCGCGACATGGAAATCATCACCTATGTGCGTGAAGGCGCGATCAGCCACCAGGACAGCCTGGGAAACAAAGGCCGTACCGAAGCCGGTGACGTGCAGGTGATGAGCGCCGGCACTGGCATCGTGCATAGCGAGTACAACCTGGAAGACGTCGACACGCGTATTTTCCAGATCTGGATCGTGCCGGAGCGCACCGGCGAAGCACCGCAATGGGGTACCCGGCCGTTCCCCAAAGGTGAGCGTGGCGAAGGCTTCGTAACCCTGGCCAGCGGCCGTGCGGGCGATGAGGACAGCCTGCAGATCCGCACCGATGCGCGGTTGGTGGCTGCCACCCTGCGGGCCGGTGAAACTGCCGAGTACCGCTTCGATACCGCTCGCCGGGGTTACCTGGTGCCAGCCAAGGGGCTGGTGGAGGTCAACGGGCTGCGTGCCAAGGCGCGCGATGGCGTGGCGATCGAGCAGGAGGAGGTGCTGCGGGTTACCGCCATCGAGGACAGCGAGATCGTACTGGTGGATGTGGCCTGATGGATCGGGCCAGTTCAGGCTGCCTTGTATTGCCTGTGCTGGCCTCATCGCCGGCAAGCCAGCTAACACAGGAACCATGCAGGCCTGAAAATTGATGTAAGGCCTGTATGGTCCCTGTGGGGGCTGGCTTGCCGTGGCACGAACCGCGGCGATGGGCTGCACAGCAGCCCCTTTTCAGAAGGGCAAGGTCAGCTTCAACCAGTAGGCATCACCCTGTGCGCGGTTGCGCACTCCGGTTTCCTTCGACCATTTCGCCGTCACGAACCAGCCATCCTTGCCGCTGTACTTGATTGACGGGCCAACGGCAAAGCTGCGCCCTTTGTTGTCGTCGATGCGCTCGCCATCCTGATTGTCGTCTGTCGTCTGCCGGTAGTAATACCCCCCTACCCCCAGCACCCAACCATTCCCAAGCCCCCAACCCACGGCATAGTCCACATGAAATTCCTGGCCCGAGCGGTAATCGGTGGCCGGGTTGCGGCGATTGAAGTCGTACATCACCTTGGCATCCAGATTGAGCCCGGCCGGGTCGACATAGCTCATCGCATACACCGGCTCGAACACCCAGTAGTTACGCCCGGGATTGGCCAGGTCATTCTTGTCGTAGCGGCCGGTGGGGGCAATCATGTCGAAAGCCAGGATGCTGTGGAACTTGTCGCTGTGGTGAAAGCCCAGCGCCGGGCCGAAGATCACGTCGCCCAGGCCGCTGTTGCGCTGCGACTGACCATTGAGCGACACCTTGACGTCCACCAGCGGCACGATCGCATGCAGCGCCAGGCTGGCGCCCAGCACCGTGTAGTCACTCACCCAGATCAGCCGCGGCACGATGGCGTTGGCGCGCACGCGAAAGTCCACCGGCAGCTTGCGCCCGTCGTTGCCACGCAGGTTGTCGGCTTCGTAATGGTTGACGAACAGCTGGCCATAGAAGCCCGGCGGCGGCATGGCGCCGGACATGTAGTTTTCGGCACCCAGCGGGTACGAGGTGCCGCCCCCTTCGGTGGCATGGGACAGGTTGGCAGCGCCAAACAACGAGGCGCACACGGCAAGGCGAAGCAGGTTCGCTAGGGTCGGGTTCATCGGGTCAACCTTTGTTGTTGTTATCGGTCGGGTGCACGCAGGCCCCCCGCAGGTCAGGGAGCCGGGCAGCACAGGGTTCAGATGCGCTTGAACAGGGCCGAACGCTGGCCGTCGGCGGCACCGTCTTCGGCGCTGTAGAAGCGCTCCATGAAGATGTCGCGCTCGAACAGGCGCCCCTGCATCAGGCAAGTGATGGCCGCATCGATCATCGGTGGCGGGCCGCAAAGGTAGGCCTTGTGGCCGTTGAAACGGCCCTCGAAATGCTGCCTGGCCGCGTCGTGCACGTAGCCGCGCACACCTTGCCACTGCACGTCCTCGGCGGCCTGGCTGAGGGCCGGCACGTAGCTGAAATTGGCATGCCGGGTAGCCAGCGCCTCGAACAGCTCGCGGTTGTACAGCTCGGCACGGGTGCGGGCGCCCTGGAACAGGGTGATGCGCCGGGTGTCGCCACGCGCCAGCAGGTCGAGGATCATCGACTGCGGGCTGGACAGCCCCGAACCACCAGCGATGAAAATCAGGTCCCCCGGCTGCGAGCTGCGCACGAAGAACTGCCCGTAAGGGCCGGACAGCTCCAGTGCGTCGCCCACCTTGAGCTGCCGGTGGATGTGCCCGGTAGCCACGCCGCCTTCCACCAGGCGCACATGCAGCTCCAACTCGTCGGCCTGCTGCGGCGGGTTGGCCAGGGAGAACGCCCGGGTGCCTTCAATGCCCGGCAGTAGCAGGTTCACGTACTGCCCGGCCTGGAAGGCCATCGGCCGGTCGAGCTTGAGGTGAACACCGCGGATGGTCGGCGACAATTCCACAAGCCGGGTGACCACGGCGCGGTAGTCCTGCACCGGCAGGCCGGCGAAGTCCGGGTCGACATCGATGTCGGCTTCGATCACCAGGTCGCTCTGCGGGATGGCACAACAGGCCAGCACCTTGCCCTCGTCGCGCTCCATGTCCATCAGCGCAAATGACGAGGCCCCCCCCAGGTCGACTTCGCCTTCGAGCACCTGACACTTGCAGGTGGCACAGGTGCCGTGGCCGCAGGCAAACGGCAGCCACACGCCTTGGCGCAGGGCGGCCTCGAGGATAGTCTGGCCCTCCTCCACTTCAATCTGTTCGCCGGTTGGTTCGATGGTGACTTGGTAGCTCATGGCAGCATTCCTCAGTTATGGCTGCCGCCCAGGCCTTCGAGGCCAGGGGTATGCAGGTGCAGCAGGCTTTTGTGGGCGATACCGTTGGCGGCCAGGCCACAGGCCAGGTCAGGGCTGAACGGCTGCTCGTCCAGGCGCCAGCGCGCCACGGTAAAGTCGACCCGGACGGCATCCGGGTGCAGGGCAATGGCCGGCTTGACTACCTGCTCGATGAAGGCGGCGAAGGGTTGCGCCGGGTCCACCGGCAGGGTGAAGGGTGCGCAGAACAGCAAGTGGTTCTCCCAGCACAGGTACACCAGCTGGGCGCCGTGGAAGTTGGCCTGGCGGTCCAGGGGTTGGGCAGTGTAGGTGCCGATGGCGGTCACGGGCATGGCAATGTTCCTCTTGTTCTTGTCGGAACCAGGGCGCAGCAACGGCGCCCTGGCGCTTCAGTGGCTCAGCCGGCCTGGCGCTCGGTGCCCTGCACGGCCTGCCAGCGCTGCTGTTCGGGTGAGCCCTGATACTCGAAGTTGTCCTGCCCGGGGGCGATGTTGTAGTAGTCGCGCACCACTGCCTCGACATCGCCGCCACCGCAGTTGCCCTGCAGGATCTGGTGCACCGGCAGCCAGGCCTGCACGTACTTTTCCGGTTCGAAGGCGAAGATGTCGCAGCAGCCATCGGAGCAGAAGTGGTAACGCTCGCCTTCATGCACCAGGCTGCGGTGGCTTAGCTGCGTGGGCGCATCCGGCTCGGTAAAGGCCAGCGGAATCTGGCACACCTGGCACAGCATCGGCAGCGTCGGGTTGTAGAAGCGCTCGCCGCGCGCTTGCAGTTCGCGCCAGTGCTCGTAGCGTGGCCGGTAGTAGCGGTCGAAGGTGTCCGGGTACTTGGCCGACAGCCAGTCCAGTTCCTCGTCGGTGGGGATCCAGGTGTGAAAGTTGGTGGCCTGGCTGTACTGGTAGAAGATCGACCAGGCCTGGTGGCTGATGTGTTCCTTGCCGATGGTGGTCTGCTCTACATACTTCGGCGGGCGAATGCCGTAGCGTTCCAGGTCCTTGAACAGCGCGCCGCCGGCCTGCTCGAAGTACACCTCCCAGGCTTCGGCCCAGGACATCACCTTGTTCGGCAGCATGTAGTCCATCATCATCCCGACCAGGGTCAGCAACCGATAGCCACGCCAGAACCACTTGTCGATCCAGCGCTGCACGATGGGCACGTTGTCCTCGTGCTGTTCCAGCAGGAACTTGATCACCTCCAGGCCCAGGGTCATGTGCCTGGCCTCGTCGGACTGCGCCGAGAAGCCAAAGGTGACCGTGGCCATGTCGCCATTGAACGCCGCGCCCGACATGAACGGCACGAACAGCAGGTTGGTCAGCACGTACTCGAACGAGAACGAAATGGCAGTGAGGAACTCGAACGGCCCAGCCGTGCGCGCATCCTCGAAGAACGACTTGGGCACCGACAGGAACCACACCCGGTCGTGCATGTGGGCAAAGTCATGCAGGCCGTTGAAGTGCTTGTTGTAGTGGCTCATGGCGTGCACCTGGGTTTGCACGTGGCGCAGTTCGTCGATGGCCTGCATCTGGCAGGCCACCCGCGCACCGGCGCCGCCAAAGTGCCGGCCCACCCGGGCAAAGCCTTGGTAGGCCTGGTACTCCAGGGGCGTGACACCGCTCAGGAACAACTTCAGGGCATTGACGTAACGGGCGTCGGAGATGTTCTGGTGGCCGTTGTTCTGGGCAAAGGCATCGAAGATGGCGTACAGCTTCTTCTCTTTTTCGGCCTGGTATTTCCAGTAGGCGTCCATGGTCAGGCGGAACGGGTCTTCCCACTTGTCCCAGTCGGTGATCTTGATACCTTCGAACCGCTCGTAGGGGTAGATGGCGTCCTTGCTCTGGTAGCTCGGCTCCCAGCCCAGGTCTCGGGTCAGGCAGCGGTACTTGTCTTTCTGGTTGAGGCGCTTGGCGGCCATGGTGGTCTCCGGGTTCTTGTCGTGTGCGGATCAGTTCCAGTGCAAGGCGAAGCAGTCTTCGTCTTCCTCGACGTTGCCACCCAGGGTGATCACGTCGATCAGCATTTCCTGCACGTCCCATTCACGGCCGATTTTTTCTTCCACCGTGGCACGGTGGATTTCCAGGCGCCCTTCGGCCTGTACGCGGATCATCGCCGGCTGGTGCTGCACCTGGGCGTGGGGGTTGTCCTGGGTGATGGCCTCGACGATGTAGCGGGCGCTGTCGTTGTCCTGGAAGGCGATGTAGACGAGGGAAGTCATGCGGCGTCTCCACTGAGGCCGAGCTTTTTCAGGCGTGCGCCAAAGGCGCTGTCGCAGGCATCCAGCGCGTCGCGGCCGGGGCCGGTCTCGGCCAGCGGCAGCAGCGCTTGCACGGCTCGTCCGCGCCATTGGCTGACCCAACCTTCGATCAGCTGGCGGTTGTGCGGGCTCTCGGCGACCGCGGTCTTGACCAGCGCATCTACCCAGCGCTGGCTCTCGGCGAACCACAGGCGCATGAATTCGGTGAGCATGCCCAGCTGCCCTGCCCCGGCGGCCACCAGCTGCGCATCGAAGTATTCGAACAGCAACGGGTACACCAGGCCGTCGCTGACCAGGTTCTGCGCCAGGCTCAGCTCGAACCAGTCGCGTATCACCAGACTGTCCTCGACATAGCGCCGCACCCCTTGCCAGGCCGGATCGTCCAGCCAGCGCTGCTTGGCCTCGGCCAGCAGTGCCAGGCCATCGTCCTCCAGCAGCAGGCCGATGCGCGACAGGTACTGGGCGATGGCCAGGCGGTCCATGGCCTGGAACATGTGCATCTGGGTGACGCTGGTGCCGAAGGCGTCGGCGGCGATGCCGCTGTTGTTCATGTTGGCGCCCAGTTCGGCGTGGCGCAGCGGCAGCAGCAGGCGTGCGACCAGGGCACGGGTTGCCGCCGGCAGGCTGGCCAGCAGCTCGCGCTTTTCACAGAAGGCAAAGCTGTGCTCGGCGTTTTCCTGCATGCGCGCCCGGGCCTGCACGTACGTGCCGTAGTAGTACTGGCGCGGGTCGCTGACGGCGTACCAGTCGGCCATCTGCAGTGCGGTGCGGCTGGGGTCGTTGAGCAGCTTGTCGGGCTGCCACAGCGGGCGGTAGTGGAAATTGGTGGCCGCTTCGATGTCGAAACTGGCTTCCTGGTAGCGGCTGGCCGGCTTGTCGCCGAAACGGCGGCGGGTATGGCTGAAGGTCTGGCGGATCGGCTCGACCGTGGCCGTCTTGATCTCGATACTCATGCAAGGCGTCCTGTACTTGTTGTTGTGGGGATGCAACGTGCCGACAAACGGCGCTTCATTCGTCCTCGTCGCGGCTTTCGCCATAGCGCCACTTCTGCATGTCGGCATCGACGGCGGCGACCATCGCAGCGTCCATGTGGCGGACCCGGTTGCTGGCGCAGAAGCTGGCGAAGGCAGTACGCGGCAGGACCAGTTCGACGAACAGGTCCGGGTAACCGATGGCAAAGTCGAACTCGACAAAGGTGGAGTCCGGCTCGCTGCGTACGCGGACGTAACGCGGCATCTGCTCGAAGGGTGTGGTGGCTGGGGTCATGCGCAGGTGCTCCGGTTGGACGTGCCAAGGACTAGAGCAACGGCTGTGCCAGGCGCTTGAAAAACCTCAAAGCCAAGACATAACCAATTGTTTTTTAAAATTTTTTAATCATGGATAGGTTGACCACCGCCTGTGCGGCCGACGCGCCACAGCCGGCCCGATTGATCATTTGCTCAATCGGGCCAGGGCGCTTCGAGCAAATGGCGAACAAGACCGGCGATTGACTTCTGCGCCGCTTTCAGGCGGTTTAGTAAAAGAGCGACCCGAGCCTTGCCTGCAGCGCCGCGGTCGTCCCGGCGCGCCCAGTACCCGCCTTGCCTGAGCGGGGCGCACGCCACCTCCCCATACAACTACAAGCAAGGGGCGCAAGCGAATGATTACCCAGTACAGGGCGCCGGAGCCTGCACCGGCGCTGAAGGACCTTACCGAACGGGTGCGGTTCCTCGGCACCGAAGGCAAGATCTGGCTGGACGAGCAGCGAATGTTGCTGGTACAGGCCGCGACCATGGCCAGCATGCGCCGCGAGCTGATCGAAATGCTCGGTGTGGAGCGGGCCAAGGGCTTCTTCCTGCGCCTGGGCTACCAGTCGGGCTTGAAGGACGCCGAACTGGCGCGCAAGCTGCGCCCCAACGGCAACCCGGTGGAGATGTTCTTCATCGGCCCCCAGCTGCACTCGCTCAAGGGCATGGTCAAGGTGCGCCCGCTACAGCTGGAAATCGACATGGACAGCGGCCACTTCTACGCCGACATCGAGTGGCAGGACTCCTTCGAGGTGGAAAACTGCCAGTCCGAAGGCCTGCATTCCGAGCAGCCGGTGTGCTGGATGCTGCTGGGTTACGCGATCAGCTACAGCTCGTTCTTCCTCGGTCGCCAGGTGCTTTACAAGGAAGTCAGCTGCCGCGGCTGCGGTGGCAGCGAATGCCGCATCATCGGCAAGCCGGTGGAACAGTGGGAAGATGCCGAGACTTTCCTGCGCTACTTCCAGAGCGACCCGGTGATCGACGAGCTGCAATCGCTGCAGGTGCAGGTGGCCAACCTGCGCCAGCGTCTGCAGTACGAGTCGGGACAGTTCTACGGTATCGGCCAGTCGGCGGTGTACCGGCGCTGCTGCGCACTGACCGACAAGGTGGCCCCGGGCAAGGCCTCGGTGCTGCTGCTGGGCGAAACCGGGGTCGGCAAGGAGGTGATCGCCCGCAGCCTGCACCTGCGCAGCGAGCGCGCCGGCGCGGCGTTCGTGGCGCTGAACTGCGCGACCATCCCGCCCGACCTGATCGAGGCCGAGCTGTTCGGCGTCGAGAAAGGTGCCTACACCGGCGCCCAGCAGGCGCGCATGGGCCGCTTCGAGCGGGCCAACGGCGGCACCCTGTTCCTCGATGAAATCGTCGAGCTCACGCCGCGCGCGCAGGCCAGCCTGTTGCGCGTACTGCAGGAGGGCGAGTTGGAACGGGTGGGTGACAGCCGCACGCGGCCGGTGGATGTACGGGTGATCGCCGCCACCCACGAAAACCTCGAACAGGCGGTCAAGGACGGGCGTTTTCGCGCCGACCTGTTCTACCGCCTGAACGTGTTCCCGGTGCATGTCCCGGCGCTGCGCGAGCGCCGCGAAGACATCCCGCTGCTGATCGAGCACTTCCTCGGCCGCCTGCACCAGAGCTACGGCAAGAAAACCCGTGGCCTCAGCGACCGGGCCTTGGAGGTGTGCCTGCAGTACGACTGGCCGGGCAACATCCGCGAGCTGGAAAACCTCATGGAACGCGGCGTGATCATCACCGACGAAAACCAGAGCATCGGCCTGGATGCACTGTTCCCGCATGCGCCACCGGCCGCCGACAGCATCGGCCTGGCCAGCGATGGTCGGCTGGTGGCGGCCAGTGACCAGGCCGCGCCCGGCTGGGTGGCACAGATTCTCGACAGCGGCACCAGCCTGGATGCCGTCGAGGAAGCGCTGATGCAGGAAGCCATGCAGCGCTGCCGGCAGAACGTCTCGGAAGCCGCGCGCCTGCTCGGCATGACCCGCCCGGCCCTGGCCTATCGGCTGAAGAAAGCCCCAGGCGAAAGCGTGACCGACAAGCCTTGAGCATTTGCGCAATGGTGCTGGTGCGAATTGATCATATGATCGAGCGCGCGCCGGCACCCGGTAAGTGAAAAATAAAAATTCTTTTTATATCAAACAGTTATGAATATGGCATCGCATTTGCTTCGAGCCTTGCACCGCAAAACAACAACGACCGGTGAGGCAACCATGACAGTAGCGATTTCCCATTCCCCCGAAGTACAAGCCTTCTTCGCGAAAGCGGCAGGCGTTGGCAACGACCAGGGCAACCCACGCCTGAAGCAGATCGTGCTGCGCATACTGCAGGACAGCGCGAAGCTGATCGAGGACCTGGCGATCAGCGACGACGAATTCTGGACCGCTGTCGACTACCTCAACCGCTTGGGCAGCCGCAACGAAGCCGGACTGCTGATGGCCGGCCTTGGCCTGGAGCACTTCCTCGACCTGCTCAGCGATGCCCGCGACAGCCAGGCTGGGCATACCGGCGGCACCCCGCGCACCATCGAAGGTCCGCTGTACGTGGCCGGTGCGCCGCTGTGCGAAGGCGAGGCGCGGCTGGACGACGGCCGTGACCCAGGCCAGCCGATGCTGCTTGAAGGCCAGGTGCTGGACCTGGCCGGCCAGCCGCTGGCCGGGGCTATCGTCGACGTGTGGCACGCCAATACCCAAGGCCTTTATTCCTACTTCGATTCCGGCCAGTCGGCCTACAACCTGCGCCGCCGCATTGTCACCGACGCCCAAGGCCGCTACCGCGCCTACAGCATCGTCCCGAGCGGCTACGGCTGCCCGGCCGATGGCCCGACCCAGGCCTGCCTGGACCAGTTGGGCCGGCATGGCCAGCGCCCTGCGCATATCCACTTCTTCATCAGTGCACCGGGGTACCGGCACCTGACCACACAGATCAACCTGGCGGGTGACGCGTACCTGTGGGATGACTTTGCCCATGCTACCCGCGACGGGTTGGTGGGCGAGGTGGAACGGCTCGAGGGCGGCGTGGCGCGGGTGGTGTTCGACTTCTGCCTGCAGCCGGCAGCGCATGCGGATGACGAGCAACGCAGCCAGCGGCCGCGGGCCATGCAAACAGCTTGAGATTGCCGGGGCTGCCATGCAGCCCTTTCGCGACAAAGGCCGCTCCCGCAGAACTGCACACGACTCATTGAATTGGCAGGGACTCTGTGGGAGCGGCTTCAGCCGCGAACACCGGCGCAGCCGGTGCCATGCTCCGCGTTGGATTCTTCGCGGCTAAAGCTACCCCGCATGATGACGACATGCACTAGCCTCGTGCGGCCAGTTCAGCGAACACCTCGGCCGAGGTGGTGACCTGGCGGAAGTGATGCTTCCAAAGGTCGATGCCCAGCTTGCCCGACCTGTCCAGCGAAGATCCTACTGTCATGTCCGTGACCAGGGTGGGCATCAGCCCCGCGTCGAACAGGGCAAAACCCGCGGCCAGCACGCAGGTTTCGGTCTGCAGCCCACATACCAGCACTCTCTCCACGCCCAGTTGCCGAATGTACTCGATGGCCTCTGCACTCTGCCCGTAGCCATGCTTGACGAACACCTGGTCGGCCTCGACCAGGCTGTCGTCCTCGGCCGCCGGGTGCCAGCCAAGCTGGCGCTCGAACGGCGTGACCTGTTCGTCGTGCAACTCGACCGAGGCGATAGTGGGGATGTTCGCCGACAAACGGCGCAGCCCATCGACCAGCCACTCGGGCGGGCTGAAGGTGGACTGGACATCGACGATGAGCAAAACCTGGCGCATGGGCGGATTCCGGTGCTGGCAAAAGGCGCGGAGTATAGCGTGATGCAAGTGCCGTGGTCGCCCAGCGGGCCCGGACACGATACGCCTGGCCAACCCACGCCTCACGCAGCAGCCATCTTCCCCACCTCCGCGCACGCCGGATGACCGGCAGCCGCCAAACTGACACATATATTTTCATTAATATTGATTTGTGAAATTAAACGTGTCATTTTTCTTCCTGCCGAACCGAGCCCCACAATGGGCCCAGGCTGGTACCGCCCTATCCACCGGAGTCAAGAATATGAACAAGACCGGACTTCTAGGCGCATTGGCACTCTGTGCCTGCAGCGCACTTTCCCAGGCTGACGAAGGCAGCCTGCGCATCGGGATCGAAGTGGCGTATCCGCCCTTCTCCTACCGCACCCCCGAAGGCGAACTCGCCGGCTTTGACTACGACATCGGCAACGCCCTGTGCGCGCAGATGCAAGTCAAATGTCAGTGGGTGATCCAGGAGTTCGACGGGATGATCCCGTCGTTGAAGGTGCGCAAGATTGATGCCGTGCTGTCGTCAATGTCGATTACTGAAGACCGGCTCAAGTCCGTCGACTTTACCGACAAGTACTACCACACCCCGGGCAAGTTCGCGATGAAGTCCGGCAGCCAGATCAGCGACCCGATGCAGGACCTCAAGGGCAAGAAACTCGGCGTGCAGCGCGCCTCCACCTATGACCGCTTCGCTACCGAGCAGCTGGAGAGTGCAGGTGTCGAGGTCGTGCGCTACGCCTCGCAGAACGAAGCTTTCCTCGACCTGGCCGCGGGGCGGCTGGATGCCACCCTCGCCGACATCGTCAATACCGAAGAGAGCTTCATCAAGACGCCCGCCGGCCAAGGTTTTGCGCTTGTCGGTCCGGATATAAACGACCCCCGCTACTTCGGTCGGGGTGCGGGAATTGCCGTGCGCAAGGGGGACAGCGCCAACCTGGCGCGCTTCAACGCCGCCATTGCGGCCATTCGCGCCAACGGGACCTACCAGCAAGTGCAGAGCAAGTACTTCCCGTTCGATATCTACGGCCAATGACCCCGGCTGACGAGGACTTTCATCATGCTTCACGGCTACGGATCGAGCATTCTCGATGGCGCGTGTTTAAGCATCAGCCTGGCCCTGATGGCGATGGCCCTGGCCATCAGCCTCGGCCTGGTCGGCGCCGCCTGCCGGCTGTCACCACTGCGATGGTTGGCAGCCCTGGGCGAGATCTACACCACGGCAGTGCGCGGTATTCCTGACCTGGTCCTGATTCTGCTGGTGTTCTATGGCGGACAGGACCTGATCAACCGTCTTGCGCTGGCACTGGGCTACGAGCAGTACATCGACATCAACCCGTTCATCGCCGGAGTCTGCACCATGGGTTTCATTTTCGGTGCCTATCTTTCGGAGACCTTTCGCGGGGCGTTTCTCGCCATTCCCAAGGGCCAGGCCGAAGCGGGGGCCGCTTTTGGCATGGGCAGCCTCCAGGTGTTCTGGCGGATCAGCGTGCCGCAGCTGGTGCGCCTGGCCCTGCCGGGTTTCACCAACAACTGGCTGGTATTGATCAAGTCGACTGCGCTGATTTCCGTGATCGGCCTGCAGGACATGATGTTCAAGGCCAAGAACGCAGCCGATGCCACCCATGAACCGTTCACGTTCTTCCTCACCGTGGCTGGGCTCTACCTGCTGCTGACCAGCCTGTCGCTGGTCCTGCTGCGCAGCGTGGAAAAGCGTTATTCGTTCGGCTTCAAAGCCGCCGACCTATGAAGGGAAGGTTTGCATGATGCTTGACTACCCACTTATCTGGCAGAACCTGCCGCTGTACCTGAACGGCATTGCGCTGACCCTGAAGGTGCTGCTGATTTCCCTGGCCTGCGGCCTGGCACTGGCTATCCCACTGGCACTGATGCGCGTTTCGCACTCCTGCCTGCTGCGCTACCCGGCCTGGCTCTACACCTATGTCATTCGTGGCACACCGATGCTGGTGCAGTTGTTTCTGGTGTATTACGGCCTGGCTCAGTTCGAACTGGTGCGTCAGGGCCCGCTCTGGCCGTACCTGTCCAGCGCAACCTTCTGCACCTGCCTGGCGTTCGCCCTCAACACCAGCGCCTACAGCGCCGAGTTGCTGGCCGGCAGCCTGCGGGCCACGCCGCACGGCGAAGTTGAAGCCGCACGTGCCATGGGCATGTCGCGCCTGGCCTTGTACCGGCGCATCCTGCTGCCGTCGGCCCTGCGTCGATCGCTGCCGCAGTACAGCAACGAAGTGCTGATGATGCTACAGACAACCAGCCTGGCTTCGATCGTCACCCTGGTCGATATCACAGGCGCGGCAAAAACCTTCAACGCTCGTTACTACCTTCCGTTCGAGGCATTCATTACTGCGGGGCTGATCTACCTGGCCCTGACGTTCCTGCTGGTTCGCCTCTTCAAGCTGGCCGAGCGCCGCTGGCTGACGTACCTGGCCCCACGCAAGCACTGAGGAGCATCCATGCAGCAAATCGACCATATCCTGCCCTGGAGTGCCTGCGGTACCCAGCGCACTCTGCGCCTCTTCCGCTTCGGCAACGGCCCGCGCAAAGCGTATATTCAGGCCTCTCTGCACGCTGACGAACTGCCCGGCATGCGCGTGGCGGTGGCATTGAAGGCCCGTCTGACCGAGCTGGAAGCCCAGGGCCGACTCACGGGCGTGATAGAACTGGTGCCGCTGGCCAACCCGATCGGTATCGGCCAGATGTTACAGGCCACCCATCAAGGCCGTTTCGAGTTCAGCAGCGGCAAGAACTTCAACCGCGATTTTCCGGCACTGACCGAAGCGCTTATCAGGCGCCTGGAGGGCCATCTAGGCAAGGATGGCGAGGCCAACGTGGCCATCATTCGCCGCACCATGCTCGACATCCTCCACGACCTGCCTGCTGCGCCATCGGAGCTCGAAGGCCTTCGTCGCCTGCTTCTGCAGCATGCGTGCGACGCCGATGTGGTGCTGGACCTGCACTGTGATTTCGAATCGGTGATGCTGCTGTATGCACTGCCGCAAAACTGGCCCCGCTTGCGCTCGCTGGCGGCACGCCTGGCTGCTGAAGCTGCATTGCTGGCCGAGGATGCTGGCGGCAATGCGTTCGACGAAGCCTGTGCGCTGCCATGGGTGAAGCTGGCCGAGCATTTTACGCAGGCAAACATCCCGTTGGCCTGTATCGCCACCACCATCGAGCTGCGCGGCATGGCCGATACCGAGCGAGAACGTTGCCAAGCCGACGCAGAGCACATTCTTGCCTACCTGGCCGACCAGGGCTTGGTCAGCGGCCCATGGCCGGAGGCACCGACCCATTGCTGCCAGGCCACGCCGTTTGCCGGCGCCCAGTACGCCTATGCCGAACACCCCGGCGTAGTCAGCTATCTGCAACCTCTGGGTGCCCAGGTTAGAACCGGGGACCCACTCTTCGAAGTCATCGACCCGCTCAGTGACCGCCACAGCGTAGTCAGGGCCACAACCGACGGCATTCTCTATGCCCGCGAACGCCTTCGCTTCGCCCAACCGGGCCTCTGGCTGGCGAAAGTCGCTGGCAGCCTGCCCATTCGCCACGGTCGCTTGCTCAGCGACTGATACCAACGAGTACCCATCGATGAACAAACTGGAAATTCAGGACCTGCACAAAAGCTACGGCAACCACCAGGTACTCAAGGGCGTTTCGCTGCAGGCCAAGGCAGGCGACGTGATCAGCATCATCGGCTCCAGCGGCTCGGGCAAAAGCACCTTCCTGCGCTGTATCAATCTGCTCGAGCAACCCAATGCCGGGCAGATCATGGTCAATGGCGAACGCCTGAAGTTGCGCACCTGCCCACGCGTCGGGCTGCGGGCAGCTGACCCGAGCCAACTGCAGCGCCTGCGCTCGCGGCTGAGCATGGTCTTTCAGCATTTCAATCTCTGGTCACACATGAGCGCCCTGGACAACGTCATGGAAGCCCCGGTGCATGTGCTGGGCATGAGCCGCAAGGACGCCCGTGACAAAGCCGAGTACTACCTGCACAAGGTCGGCGTCAGCCATCGCAGTGACACCTACCCGGCACACATGTCCGGTGGCGAACAGCAGCGCGTGGCGATCGCCCGGGCCCTGGCCATGGAGCCGGAGGTGATGCTGTTCGATGAACCGACCTCGGCGCTCGACCCGGAACTGGTCGGCGAGGTGCTGAAGGTCATGCAGGAGCTGGCCCAGGAGGGCCGGACCATGGTGGTGGTCACCCATGAAATGGGCTTCGCTCGCGAGGTCTCCAACCAGGTCATGTTCCTGCATCAGGGGCTGGCCCTGGAGCGTGGCGATCCGCGCGAGGTACTCGTTCGTCCGCAGTCCGAACGCTTGCAGCAATTCCTTGCTGGCAGCCTCAAGTAAGCCTCGACAAGCGCCCCCGGCTGCTGCCGGGGAAGCCTTGGGATACACTACGGCACTCATTCAGGGAGTGTTGAGCCGCATGCCGAGCAATTCGAAAAACACCACCGTGTACGCCTCGCCAGTCATGCGCAAGTTGTCGGAGAGCCTGACCGACCTGCCGCCTTCGCTGCGCAAGGTTGCCGATTACATCCTGCGTCACCCGCTGAAGGCAGCGACCCTGACGATCGAAGACATGGCCCAAGCCACGGGCACTTCGCCAGCGGCCGTCAATCGCCTGGCCAAGGCCCTGCAACTGGGCGGCTACAGCGGCATGAAAGCCGAGCTGGTGACGACCTTGCAGCAAATGGTCTCGCCCGTGGACAAACTGCGCAATGAGCTGGCCCAGCGGCCCGGTGGCGACTTTGGGCTGCATGAGCAGATCCAGAGCGCCAGCAGCAACCTGGCCACTGCCGCCAGCAACAACCAGGCCGATGCGTTCGAAGCCTTCGTCAGCAACCTGATCGCGGCACGCAAAGTCTACGTGCTGGGTTTCGGCAACAGTGTCTACATGGCCGGCCTCGCGGCCTCGACGCTGGTACCGTTCTGTAAGGACACATGTGCCATCAGCATGGAGGGTGGCAACGAGAATGCCGCCTACCGTCTGGCTGCCATCACCGAGCAGGACGTGCTGCTGGCGATTACCCTGCCCCGCTACTCCCAGGACACCCTCCAGCTGTCGCGCTTTGCCCGCGAGCGCAATGCCACGGTGCTGGCGATTACCGATTCGCCCGCTTCCCCCCTTACAGCCATCGCTCACCATGTGTTGTTCGCGCCCGCCGATCATCCGGTGCTTACCAGCTCCAACATTGCCGTGCTGGCACTGATAGAAGGGCTGGTAGCCGGCGCCATGGCGCGCAACAAGGAAGCGGTGAAGCTGGCGACAGAATTGACAGAAAGCGTGATGTCCTATCTGCATGTGCCCAGCGGCAAGGCTTCAAGAAAGTAGTCACTGCATGATCGGAGGCCGGCTGGGCAATTGCAGTGCTTGCCAACTTCCTGACACGGCCTTACTGCCACGCCGCCCGGCTGTCGCCCTGGCGGAAGAACGCCCTCAGGTGCTCGACGAAGCACGACACCTTGGCCGACAGGTTGAGGCGCTCCAGGTACACCGCATAAATGTCCGCAGGCGGCGTCTGGTAATCGCCCAACACTTCCACCAGGCGCCCGCTGCGCAGGTGGTCGGCCAGGTTCCACTCGGCCCGTAGCAGGATACCCTGCCCGTCCAGCGCCCAGTTCAGGGCGACCTCGCCATCGTTGGTGCTGAGGCTGCCATGCACCTTCACCGACTCGCTCTGCTTGCCGCGGCTGAGCCGCCAGATACCGAACGCGGCGTCGTTCTGGCGCAATACGATGCAGTTGTGGCTGGCCAGGTCCTTCGGCGCCTCAGGGGTACCGTGGGCCTCCAGGTAACCGGGCGACGCGCACAATCGCCGGCGGTTGGCCGCGATCTTGCGGGCGATCAGCCGCGAGTCGGGCAACTCGCCAAAGCGGATGCCCACGTCGATGGCGTCGTTCGGCAGGGCGATGGGGCGGTCGGTCAGGTGCAACTGCACCTCCACCTCGGGGTAGCGCTTGGCAAACGATGACACCGCCGGCCCCACGTGAGTTCGGCCAAAGCCCAGCGGCGCATTGACCCGCAGCAAGCCCTTGGGCTCGGCGCGGCTGCTGGACACCTGCCGCTCCATTTCCTCGATCTCGCCCAGTATGCGCTTGGCATTCACCAGGTAAGTCTCGCCCTCGGCGGTAAGGCTGATGCTGCGTGTGGTGCGGTTTAGCAGGCGCACGCCCAGGCGCTGTTCCAGCTGCGCCAGGCGCTTGGAGACAGCTGGCGGGGTCAGGTTCAGTTCGCGAGCAGTGCCCGCCAGGCTTCCCACCCTGATCAGTTGGGTGAAGAACGCCAGCTCCGATACCGGATTCATAATTAACCTGAGGGAAATAATGAGTTGAATTTCATTGTATTACAGCATTTTTGAAAAACCATTACCTTTTGCCCTGCGTGATTAACCACAACAAAGCTGGGCTCTTCGGCCGCCAAGGCCAGGTGTGACCTGCACCCTCACGAGCAGCCCGGCCGCCAGATAAATCCGACTCACAACAATAATTCGGAGACGGCAATGGCCAAGCGATTGTTCGGCAAGCTCTACGTACAGGTATTGATCGGCGTAACCCTCGGGGTGCTGATCGGGGTGTTCTGGCCACAGGTTGGCGCTGACCTGAAGCCCATTGGTGATGCCTTCATCAAACTGATCAAGATGGTCTTCGCCCCGATCATCTTCGCCACGGTGGTGCTGGGCATCGCCAAGATGGAAAACATGAAGGAACTCGGCCGTGTCGGCGTGCGCGCGCTGATCTACTTCGAAGTGCTGTCCACCTTTGCCCTGGTACTGGGGCTGGTGGTGGTCAACATCGTGCAGCCCGGCCAGGGCATGAACGTCGACCCTGCCACCCTGGATGCCAAGAGCATCTCCACTTACACCGCCGCGGCAGCCGGCAACAGCGGCGGCTTCATCGACTTCCTGCTGCACGTGATACCCGGCAGCGTGACCGATGCCTTCGCCAAGAACGAGATCCTGCCGATCCTGCTGTTCAGCACCCTGTTCGGCATCGCCCTCTCCCACCTGGGCCCGCGCGGCAAGCCGATGGTGGATGTGCTTGAAGCGTTCTCCCACGGCATGTTCTTCATCGTCGGCATGATCATGCGCGTGGCACCGCTGGCCGCCTGCGGGGCCATGGCCTTCACCGTGGGCAAGTACGGGCTGGGCTCGATCGTTTCGCTAGGCAAGCTGATGGCGACCATGTACCTGACCTGCTTCCTGTTCGTGGTGGTGGTGCTGGGCGCCATCGCCCGGCTGTGCGGCTTCAACCTGTGGAAGTTCCTCAAGTACCTCAAGGAAGAACTGTTCACGGTACTGGGTACCAGCTCATCCGAGTCGGTGGTGCCGCAACTGATGAACAAGCTGGAAAAGGTTGGCGTGTCCAAGCCTGTGGTCGGCCTGGTGATCCCTTCGGGCCTTACTTTCAACCCGGACGGCCAGTGCATCTACTACACCATGGCCGCCATCTTCATCGCCCAGGCCACCAACACACCGTTGACCCTGATGGACCAACTGATCGTGCTGGGTGTGCTGCTGCTCACCTCCAAAGGCTCTGCAGGCGTAACCGGCTCGGGCTTCATCACCCTGGCCGCGACCCTGGCGACCATGGACAACATCCCGGTCGCCGGCATGGTCCTGCTGCTGGGCGTGGACCGCTTCATGTCCGAAGCCCGGGCCATCACCAACACCATCGGCAACGCGGTCGGCACCGTGGCCATCGCCAGCTGGGTGGGTGCGCTGGACAAGCAGCGCATGGCCCAGGCCCTGGACGGCCAGCTGCCGGCCGACCCCGAACCCGAAGCCGCTGCGCCGCACCCTGCCCTCGCACGCATGGAGGCCGGCACACCCGCACCCTGACCTTTCGAAAATCAGCAAAAAGAACCCGCCTTGTGATGCAGTGAGGAAATAATCATGGACAAAGAAACAGCCGTGTCATCGCTTACCGACGTGATGGCCAAGTTCACCGCTTATATCGGCAAGCGCCTGCCCCGCGACGTCAAGGAAAAGACCGCCAAGTTGCGCGCCGCCGAAACCAACCCGCTGGCCATCGCCGTGTACGACTCGATGGCCGACAACCAGGAATACGCCGACAAGCTCAACCGGCCCAGTTGCCAGGACACCGGCGTCATCCAGTACTTCGTCTCGGCAGGCGCGCGCTTCCCGCTGCTGGGCGAGATGGAAGGCATCCTCGAGAACGCCACCAGGGAAGCCACCATCCAGGGGCCGCTGCGTCACAATGCGGTGGAAACCTTCATCGAGAAGAACACCGGCACCAACACTGGCTCGAAAATCCCGTGGTTGGACTGGGAAATCATCCCCGATGCCGACTACGCCATCATCGACGTGTACATGGCCGGCGGTGGCTGCACCCTGCCGGGCTCGGCCAAGGTACTGATGCCGGGGCAAGGCTATGAAGGGGTGACCGAGTTCGTCTTCGATGTCATCACCTCGCGCGGTGTCAATGCCTGCCCGCCACTGCTGGTGGGTGTAGGGGTATCGACCTCGGTGGAGACAGCGGCACGCCTGTCGAAGAAGGCCATCCTGCGCGAAGTGGACTCCAGCCACCCCAACGAAAGCGCGGCGATGATGGAAAAGTTGCTGGAGGAAGGCCTCAACGAAATCGGCATCGGCCCGCAGGGCCTTACCGGCAACAGCAGCGTGATGGGCGTGAACATCGAGTCTTCGGCCCGCCACCCGTCCACCATCGGTGTGGCGGTGTCCACCGGCTGCTGGGCGCACCGCCGCGGCAAGATCCGCATCAACGCCGACCTGTCCTACGACATCCTCTCGCACGAAGGGGTAGTACTGTGAAAAAGATCCTGAGCACACCTATCAGCGACGAAGACCTGGCCAACCTCAACGTGGGCGATGTGGTCTACCTCACCGGCCAACTGGTGACCTGCCGTGACGTTGCTCACCGCCGGCTCATCGAGCTGGGCCGCGAGCTGCCGGTCGACTTGCGTGGCGGCGCGATATTCCACGCGGGCCCCATCGTCAGGAAGAAGGACGATGGCAGCTTCGAGATGGTCTCCATCGGCCCGACCACCAGCATGCGCATGGAAAAGTTCGAGAAGCAGTTCATCGAGCAGACCGGCGTCAAGCTGATCGTCGGCAAGGGCGGCATGGGCCCGGAAACCACGACCGGTTGCCTGGAGAACATGGCAGTGCATGCAGTGTTCCCGGGCGGTTGCGCGGTGCTGGCAGCGACCCAGGTGGAAGAGATCGAGCGGGCGGAATGGCAGGACCTGGGCATGCCGGAGACGCTGTGGGTTAACCGCGTGCGCGAGTTCGGCCCGCTGATCATCTCCATCGACACCAAGGGCAACAACCTGTTCGAGCAGAACAAGGCCCGGTTCAACGAACGCAAGGGGGCGGTGATCGAGAAGATCAACAGCCAGGTGCGGTTCATCAAGTAACTGCGTGCGACATGGGGCCGCTTTGCGGCCCTTCGCGACACAAGGCCGCTCCTACAGGGGATCTCCTGTAGGAGCGGCCTTGTGTCGCGATGGGCCACGCAGCAGCCCGTGCATTTCAAGCCGACAGCTTATCCTTCGGTTCCTCAAACCGACAGGTTGAAGTCCGCTGCAGTCACTGTGGTTGCATCCGCCACTCCCACCAGGCGGATGGAGTCGGTAGCACCGATGCTGACCAGCGTGTCCGCGCCGTCATCGGCGATGGTAACGTTGGCGGCAAAGGTAGCCGCGGTGATGTTGAAGGCAGTGATATCCAGCAGGTCCTGCCCACCCGTCGCATCGCTATCGAAGTTGATGATCAGGTCATTGCCGAAGCCTGCGGCGAACTGGAAGACATCATTGCCATCAGTGGCCATCATCGTGTCATCGCCCGCACCGCCGTTGACCGTGTCATCGCCTGCTGCGCCGTTGAGGAAGTCACTTCCGCTACCACCCGACAGGATGTCGTTGCCATCATCGCCGAACAGCGTGTCGTTGCCTGCCCCGCCGTTCAGGATGTCGACACCGAGGCCACCATCCAGGCTGTCGTTGCCGTCGCCACCGTTGAGGGTGTCGTTACCTGAACCACCGGTGATGACGTTGTTCAGGGCATTACCGGTACCGGTGAAGTTGCCGGCGCCGAAGTACCTCAGATTCTCCAGGTTGTTGCCCAGCGTCCAACTGGTCAGCGTGGTGCGCACGAAGTCGGTACCACCCCCGGCCTGTTCCACGATCACGTCGCCGGCATTGTCGACTACATAGCTGTCATTGCCGGCACCGCCCACCAGTTGGTCGATACCCGCACCACCGTTGAGGAAGTCGTTGCCGGCTCCGCCGACGATGGTATTGGCCACGGCATTACCCACACCAGTGAAGTTGCCGGTGCCGGTAAAGGTCAGGTTCTCGAGGGTCGCGGCCAAGGTGTAGGTTGCCAGGCTGGTCTGCACCTGGTCCGTGCCACCGCCAGCAGCCTCGATGACAGTGTCACCCACGTTATCGACAACATAGGTGTCGTTGCCGGCACCCCCTGTCATGGTATCTGCGCCTGCCCCACCGTTCAGGACATCATTGCCCGAGCCGCTGGTAATGACGTTGTTCAGGCCGTTACCGGTTCCGACGAAGTTGCCGGCACCGAAGTAGGAGAGGTTCTCCAGATTATTGGCCAGTGTCCAGCTGGTCAGCGTCGTACGCACCAAGTCGGTACCTGCCCCTGCCTGTTCCACGAGCACGTCCCCGGCATTATCGACCACATAGCTGTCGTTGCCGGTACCGCCTATCAACAGGTCGATTCCCGCGCCGCCGTTGAGGAAGTCGTTGCCGGCCCCTCCGACGATGGTGTTGGCCAGACCATTACCTACACCTACAAAATTGCCGGTGCCAGTAAAGCTCAGGTTTTCCAAGGTTGCCGCCAGGGTGTAGCTCGCCAGGCTGGTGCGCACCAGATCGGAGCCACCGCCCAACACCTCGACGACGATGTCTGCGGTGTTGTCGACGACAAAGGTGTCGTCACCAACTCCGCCGATCATTGTGTCCGCACCGAGCCCACCGTTGAGTGTGTCGTTGCCGGCGTTGCCAGTGAGGATGTCGTTACCTGAACCGCCAGTGATGACGTTATCCAGGCCGTTACCAGTACCGACGAAGTTGGCAGCGCCGAAGTAGGTCAGGTTCTCCAGGTTGTTGCCCAGCGTCCAGCTGGCCAGCGTCGTGCGCACCAGATCGGTACCACCGCCTGCCTGTTCCACGAGCACATCGGCTGCATTGTCGACCACATAGCTGTCGTTACCGGCACCGCCCACCAGCTGGTCGATACCCGCGCCACCGTTGAGGAAGTCGTTGCCGGCACCACCCACGATGGTATTGGCCAAGGCATTACCCACACCAATGAAGTTGCCGGTGCCAGTAAAGCTCAGGTTCTCCAGGTTGGCACCCAAGGTGTAGCTTGCCAGGCTGGTCTGCACAAGGTCCGAGCCTCCGCCAGCCGCCTCGCTGATAGTGTCACCAGCGTTGTCGACGACGAAGGTGTCGTTGCCAGCGCCGCCCGTCATCGCATCTGCACCAAGCCCACCATTGAGCACGTCGTTACCGGCGCCGCCGTCGAGGGTATCGTTGCCATCACCGCCATCGAGCGTGTCGTTGCCATCGCCACCGAACAACTGATCGAACCCGGTCAGGCCGATGAGCGTGTCGTTACCAGCCAGACCAATCAGGATGTCGTCACCCACCGAACCGGTCAGCGTATCTGCAGCGGTTGTGCCCACCAGCGTCACGCCTGGGACCGCCGGCACCTCTGCCGTAGGTGCAGAGGTCAACGTTTCCTGAGCGCCGAACCCATCGGTGTAGCGCACCAGCACGCGCAGTTGGAAGTGGCCCTGCGAAGGACCAGGGGTGAAGGTAGCGGCAGTCGCACCAGCAATGTTGCTGAACGAGGTACCATTACCTTGCTGCCACTGGAAGCTGAACGCCCCCAGCCCGTCCAGGTCGGCAATACTGCCGGTAAGCGCCGTCAACGTCTGCCCCTGGGCTGGCGTGGTGTCGCTGATCAGCACGGCACCGGTAGGCGCATCGTTGACGTTGGCCACCGGGTCGAGGATGTCGGAGGCGATGCTTTCCTGCACGCCGAAGTCGTCCACATAGCTGACCACCACCCGCATGTTCTGCCCCACCTGTTCCTGGGTAAGGACAAAGGTGCTGCTGATGGCGCCGGCAATATTGACCCAGCCGAGCCCTCGGTTGGACTGCCACTGGAAGGTGAACTGCGGGTTGCTCAGGCCGTCGGCATCGACGATGGTCGCCGTGTTGGCGGTGAGCGTCTGGTTCTGCACCAGCAGCCCGGTCACGGTCGGCCCGGCGGTCGGCGCGCTGTTCGCCGCCGAATCGACGATTTCCAGCGTGCCCTTGGCGTCCTGATACACCGCCCGAACGCGGATGTTCAGCCCCGCCACATCGTCCGTGACCCGGTAGGTGGCGCCGGTGGCCCGGGAAACTTCGCCGGCAGCGACGAAGGTGATGTCTTCATAGACACCCGAACCTGGCAGGGTCTCGACTTGCCAATAGTACGCCACAGGCCCGTTGATGGCGCCGCTCGCATTGGTGGCGCTGACATTGTCGGCATCGTGTACCGCCAGGTTGCTAACCCGCAGCAACTGACCGCTGACCGATGTGTCGTTACGCAGGCCGGTGACAGCGTCGAGGATCGCCAGGTGGCCCGTTGGGCCGGCGTTGACCGCAGTACCCACACCGGAGGCCTGGGCGCTGTCGGAGAACTGCAGGCGTTCGATACCGGTCAGGCGGTCGACACCATCACGCCCGTCCACCAGGTCAGTGACGATCACCGAGTTGCCATCGACCACCACGCTATAGTCGCTGGCCACCCCCGAGAACACCGCCGTGTCGTAGCTGTCGGTGCCGCTCAGGATTTCACGGACGATCACCAACTGGCCCGGGTTGTAGGTGCCATTGAGCATCAGCGGCACCATCGGCTCCATGCTGTCGTAGCTGGCGATTTCCGGGCCGGTGCCGTCGCTGTTGGCGCGCACGCTGATGCGCACGTTCAGCCACTTGTCACCGTCGAGGATGTCGTCGCCACCACGGCCTTCGATCAGGTCGCTACCACTACCGCCGAGGATGATGTTGCCACCATCGTAGAACGTTGCCCCGGCAGCCAGCAGGCCGGCCAGGCCGTCAATCAGGCTGATGTTGGTCAGCACGCTGCCGTTGGCGCCATTGGTAGGCAAGGTGGCAGAAGTTTCGCTGTCACCGCGCAGGAAGTCGCCATGGGCCGAACCCGACAGGCCTTCCATGATGTCGAAGCGCACCAGCGCAGACGCGCCCGAACCCGGTACCGGCGGCACATCGAAGAAGCGGTCGCTGAAGTCGACGGTCACGCCCTGGGCCAGCCCCTTGAAGGTCGCCCAGTCGTAGCCGGAACCACCGATGTAGCGGTCACCGAAGCCCAGGCTGCCAACCATGATGTCGTCGCCGCCTTCACCGTTGAACTTGTCGTTCTCGTTGCCTCCGATGAACACGTCGTTGCCGATGATCGGGTCGTTGCCGAGCGGGTCGAAGTTGTCGCCAGGCGCACCGTCCGAGGTGCCCTTCTCGATCCAGTCGTCACCTTCGTTGCCCATGTCCTGCTCGTTGGCCTTGCTGCCCAGGATGAAGTCGTTGCCCTGGCCGCCGATGGCTTCGGAGGCGTCCTCACCGGTGACGATGAAGTCGTTGCCGAAACCGCCGATGATCAGGTTGACGCCATTACCGCCGTGCAGCACATCGTTGCCGTCGCCGCCCTGGATGTTGTCGTCACCACCCATGTCGCTGATGATGTCGTCGCCGGCACCACCACGCAGCTGGTCGTTGCCATCGCCACCTTCGATGCGGTCGTTGCCACCATCGCCCCAGACCGTGTCGTCACCCTCGCTGGAGACCAGGATGTCGTCACCGTCGGTGCCACCCAGCACGATGTGCTGGTCACCGGCATAGCGGATGTAGTTGGTGTCCGGGCCTGCTGTCAGCGGGCTGTCGCGGAACACCACCTGCTCGCCGTTTTCGCCCAGTGGGTCGGCATTGCCCAGGCCTTCGTTGAACTGCTTGCTCTGGTCCACTTCCAGGTAGAAGCCCGGGTCGGAGAACACCAGGCCCGGCAGGTGGGTGGCCGAGGTGTTGGCCATGATCAGCTTGGCGAACGAGTTGCTTTCCAGTTCGGCGTTCATCGACAGGCCAGCAGTGCGCTCCAGGTAGTAGAAGCGGTCGCCGTCCTGCAGTTTCTCCATCTGGTTCTCGAACACGAAGTTGAAGGTGGTGCCGAGCATGCCGCCGAACGGGGTTTTCGCCTCCGCCAGGCCGCCGATCCAAAGGTCGATGGCATCGACCCCGGTCACGGTCACCGCCCGCAGGTCATCGACGGTGCCGAGTACGCCATCCTTGCCAGGAAGCGTGACATTGGCATAGGCACCGGTGCTGTTGAGGAAGTCCAGGCGATCGGCTGGTGCACCGTCGCCGCCGAACACCAAGGCCATGGCTGCCGCACGTTTTTCCAGTAACGTGGTAGCCCCGGTGATGGTGCTGTGGGTGCCGTAGGCAGCAATGAAGTTGATCAGCGACTCCGGATGCTTCAGGTGCTGCACCAGGTCGACCCAGCTGGTGTAAGGCTTGAGCTGGGTATCGCCGGTTTGCGCGTAGATGTCGCGGCGCACAGCGTTCAGCGAAGGGATACCGACGTCGCGGCCGCGGGCGATGTTGATCGCCGGCAGGTCCAGGGGCAGGCCGAGCAGGTTGTTGCGCAGCGCCTCGGTGACGAACTCGTCGATCTCGTTACCGGCCTGGCGGGTGACCCCGCGCACGATGGCGCTGGTGGCATCCTCGGGGGTGACACCGCTGGCGGCATACGCCAGCGGGTTGAGGAACGCCGCGATCAGGCCCAGTTGCTGGTCGGGATTGGCGCTGGCCGGGTCGCTGATGACGTTGAAGTCGACGTCGAAGCGGTCGACGGTCTCGGTCAGCATCGAGTGGCCGAAGCGGTACACGGTGTGTGCGAACTCGGCAACGATCGACGCATCGAGGTCGACGTCATACACCTGGGTCGGGGCGAAGAACAGGTCGACACGCGGTTGCACGGTGCGGGCGAACTCCTCGAACACCAGGTGCTGGTACTGCATTTCGGTACCGAACTTGGCCGCCTGGAACAAGCGCTCGCCATTCCACACCAGTGCGTCGATTGCGGCCTGGTCGGCCGGCAGCACGGCTATCGGGTTGAGCAACCACTCGTTGATGAAGGCCAGGTCACCCGAATCGAGCACGGTGTCCATGGTCTGCGCCACCAGCCGGTTGTGCTCGGAGTGGAAGATCGCATGCACGGCAGTCAGGCCGATGTTCTCGTTGACCCGGCCGTCGCCGGCGATGTAGTGCGCATCGAGCAGCTCGTTGTCGTAGGCCAGGTTGGCGCCGGTCTGCGGGTTCACCGGCACGGCGTTGCCCACGTCGGTATCGGCATCAGGCACCAGTATGCCATTGCTGAACACCGGCACGGCATTGTGCGCGATGTCGGCAAGGAACTGGTGGCCGGTGCGCACGGCGTTGGTCAGGTCGATCGGCGCTAGCGGGTTGCCTTCGACCTGTTGGTCGTCGGCCGTGCCGGCAATGCCATCGGCCCCTTTCATGATCACCATCGGGAAGCCGTTGGGCCCCTTGATGAAGTTGCCGTAGGCATCGGTCGCCAGCAGCGGCACGTTGTCGACGTCAGCATCGGTCAGGTTGATGCCCAGTACGTCACGGGCTTGGGCCTTGACCACCTTCCAGGTCGCCATGCCACCAATTTCGGTGTCGTCGGCGGTACCGTAACGGCCGTCGGCGCCCAAGTCCCGGTTGGTGATCAACCGGCCAGTAGCGACAGGCCCGTCGTCGGTCAGCACATAACCGCGCAGGAACACCTGGTGCGAAGGATGCGAGCTGTAGGTCTGGTTCTGGTCCACGAACGGGGTGGTGGTATTGGTGTGCTCGTGGATGTCATCGGCATTGCCGAGGATGCCATCCGGCCCGGGCAGGTTGGTGGCACGGGTCACCACCATGAAGTTGGTGAAACCGCCCTCCACGTACAGCGGGTCATCCGGTTGCAGCGGGATGTAGATGGTGCCGGAGCCCCCCTTGGTGACCAGGTCCAGGCCATGGTCGAAGAACTGCCCGAAGAAGGTCATCCAGGCGTTGAACGGCGCGGACAGGCCAGCATCGGCGGCGGTGTTCTCGAACAGGTACACGTCGTGGTCGTCGGCGGTGCCGAACTGGCCGTCCATGCCCGGGCTGGCGACGATGCGCACGCCGTCCTTGAGCACGTCGTCGTTGCCCACGGCGCCGAAGTTGAGCACGCCGTCCGCACCGGGGTCATACGCGGTGGCATAGGCCGCCGGGTTGTTGGAGGTCTGGTCGACCACCAGGTTACTGATGGTGCGTGGTTGCGAGTCGAATACCGGGCCGCTGGTCTGCTCGTACGACGAGCCCGGAATGGCCGGCGAACCAGGGCCGAAGAAGCCGGCCGGTGCACCCTCGGCCGGGTTGAACACTGGGTCGGTCACGCGCGGGAAGACGTTGTCGGCAGCACCGTACTGCGTGTTGTTGATACCGTTGAGGTTCATCAGGTTGTTGTTCGAACCATCCACCGCCCGCAGGCCCAGTGGCGCGCGAATGTTGGGCAGCAGCGAGAGGATATCTGCCCCGTTGGCGTCGGCCTCGGCAATCTTGATCTGCTCGAGGATGAAGTTGAGGTCGGAACGCACCATGTGCAACCCGGCACCGCCAGCCGTGGCATCCGCCACCGGCGTGGCTGGTGTCGGTACCACAGGCGCGCCCGGTTGCACCACGGTGGTGGGCTGGGAGAACAGCACTTCGGTGGTGCCATGGGCGTCCTGGTAGATCGCCTTGACCCGAAGGGACAACCCGGCCAGGTCTGGTGACACCTTGAACGAGGTGCCGTCGGCACTCTGGAACGCCAGGTCGCCGGCCGGCAGCAGGATGATGTCTTCGAACACACCGCTGCCCGGGGTAGCCTCGAACTGCCAGTAGTACGACACCGACCGGTCGGCGAGCGTGCCCAACGGGTTGCCGGCGCTGATGTTATCGGCATCCCGCACGCCGGCCACGTTAACCGTAAGCAGATCGCCCACGGTGATAGCACCGCCGTTGCCGTCGGCAATGGCCGGGCTGCCGACAGGTTGCGCATTCACGCCTTCCACCAGCACCCGCTGGCTGTCGGCAAACTGCAGGCGTTCGATGTGCAACAGGGTATCGACGCCATCGCGGCCAGCCACGTTGTCGGTCACCGTCCAGACATCATCGGATGTGTCGAGCGTACCCTTGGTGTTCTGAGTCACCGTGTACTCGCTCTGCACCCCCGAGAACACCGCCGTGTCGAACGCCGCTCCACCTGTCGAGGTGCCAGGCAGGATTTCCCGCACGGCCTTGAGCTGCCCGGGGTTATAGGTACGGTCGAGCATGAACGGAATCATGTCGACCATGCTGTCGAAGCTGGCGATCTCGGGGCCGGTGTGGTCGACGTCTCCCGGGGCATACACGGCAATGCGCACGTTGAGCCACTTGTCACCGTCGATCAGGTCATCGCCCCCACGGCCTTCGATCAGGTCGCTGCCGTTGCCGCCGAGCATGATGTTGCCGGTGGCAAAGCCGGTGGTTGGCAACCCGGCATCGGCCAGGAACTGCTGCAGGCCACGGATCAGTGCCACGTTGGTCAGCGCACTGCCGGTGGCACCGCCGTGGTTGAGGATGGTCACGGCATCGACATTATCGCCCTTGAGCACATCGGCGAAGTTCGAGCCGGACACGCCCTCGACCTCGGCAAAGCGGTCGAGGATGGAAGCCGGCGAGGCGCCGACCGGGTTGAAAATACCGGTGTTCTGGTTCGGTGCGTTGCCATGGGGTTGAGCCAGGGCGGCCAGGGTCAGGTCGACGGTGACGCCAACCTGGTCATTCTTGTTGGTAATCCAGTCGAAGCCGGACATGCCGTCCATCTTGTCCTGGGCGTCGCTGCCGACAAAGATGTCGTCACCGCCCTCGCCGATCATCTCGTCAAAGCCACCGCCACCGACGAAGATGTCGTTGCCGACCACTTCGTCACCCAGCAGCGGCGCAAAGTTGTCGCCGGGCGCACCGTCCTGGGTGCCCTTCTCGATCCAGTCGTCACCCTCGTTGCCGGTCGGTGGCAGGTTGGTCTTGGCGCCGAGGATGAAGTCGTCGCCCTGGCCGCCGAAGGTGGTGCTGATGTCCTCGGTGGTGATGATGAAGTCCTGGCCGTTGCCGCCCAGGATCAGGTTACCGCCCACCAGCATGCTGCCGGCGACGATCACGTCGTTGCCGTCGTTGCCTTCCAGGCGGTTGTCGCCGAAGGAGTCGGTGATGATGTCATCACCGGCACCGCCCAGCACCGCATCATTGCCCGCACCGCCTTCCAGGGTGTCGTTGCCGGCGTCGCCGTAGACAGTATCGTCGCCCTCACCGGAGATGATGATGTCGTTGCCGGAAGTGCCGCCCAGCACCACGTGGTCTTCGCCGGTGTAATGCAGGAAGTTGGTGTCGGTGCCCACGGTATCGGGGTTGTCGCGAATCACCAGCGGCACCACTTCGACGCCGTTGATCATGATGCCGCCTGTCGGGTCGGCCCGGCCATCGGCCCCCAGCCCGGTGAACTGGTTGGCCTGGTTCACCTCGAGGGTGAAGGTCGGCGTGAGGAACACGGTGTTGGACAGGTGGGTGACATCGGAGTTGAGCATGATCAGCTTGGCGAAGGAGTTGTTCTCCAGCTCGGTGCCAAAGTTCATGCCCGCGGTGCGCGACAGGTAGTAGAACCGGTCGCCGTTCTGCAGGGCTTCCAGCTGGGTCTCGAAGACGAAGTTGAAACTGGAGCCGAGCATGCCGCCGAAGGGCATTTTCTGCTCGGCCAGGCCGCCGACCCAGAAGTCGATGTCATCGACGCCGGTCACGGTCACCCCGCTGATGTCATCGGCGGTGCCGGGGATGCCGTCCGCGCCGGCCAGTGTCACGTTGGCATAGGCGCCGGTGCCGTTGAGGAAGTCCAGGCGGTCCGCTGGCGCGCCGTCGCCACCAAGCACCAGCGCCACGGCGGCGGCGCGCTTGGCCGCTTCGGTGTCCGCCCCGGTGATGGTGGCGTGGGTGCCGTAGGCAGCGATGAAGTTGATCAGCGACGCCGGGTGTTTGAGATGGTCGGCAAAGTCGGCCCAGCTGATGTACGGCTTGAGCTGACTGTCGCCGGTCATGGCGTAGAAATCGCGGCGCGCCTCGTTCAGGGTGGGAATGCCGGTGTCACGCCCCCGGGCGATGTTCAGCGCGGGCAGGTCCAGCGGCAGGCCAAGCAGGTTGTTGCGCAACGCCTCGGTGACGAATTCGTCGATTTCGTTGCCCAGCTGGCGGGTGACGCCGCGGATGATCGCGCCGGCCGCCTCGTCGGCAGTCGCACCACTGCCAGCGAAGGCCAGCGGGTTGAGGAAGGCAGCGATCAGGCCGAGCTGCGGGTCGCCGTTCACCGGGGCGAATGCCGGGTCGAAGCGGTCGACGGTCTCGGTCAGCATCGAGTGACCGAAGCGATACACCACATGGGCGAACTCGGCGAGGATGGCCGGGTCGATCGAGGTGTCGTAGCCGTTGGGGGCGAGGAATTCGTCGATCTGCGGCTGGATGGTGCGGGCGAACTCTTCGAACACCAAGTGCTGATACTGCATTTCGGTGCCGAACTTGGCGGCCTGGAACAGCCGCTCGCCGTCCCATACCAGCGCGGCGATTTCGGCGGGCGTGGTGGGGATGGCAGCAACATCATCGATCAGCCACTGGTTGAGGAACGCCAGGTCGCCGGAAGCCAGCAGGGTGTCCTTGGTCTGCTGCACCAGGCGGTTGTGCTCGGAGTGGAACACATGGTGCACGGCAGTCAGGCCGATGTTCTCGTTCACCCGGCCGTCGCCAGCGATGTAGTGGGCGTCGAGCAGTTCGTTGTCGTAGGTCAGGTTGTTGCCACCCGGCCCCACCGGCTGTGCGTTGCCCACGGCAGTATCGGCGTCGGCCTGCAGCACACCGTTCACGATCACCGGCGCGGCGTTATGGGCGATGTCGTCAAGGAAGCCATGCCCGGTGCTCACGGCATTGGCCAGGCTGATCGGCGCGTCGCGGTTGCCTTCGACCAGCGTGGTGACGTCGTCGGCGGTACCGGCGATGCCGTCGGCGCCATTGTTCACGCGCATCACTACCTGCGGCATGCCGTTGGGCCCGCGCAGGAAGTTGCCGTAGGGGTCGGTGGCCAGCAGCGGCACGCTGTGCACGTCGGCGTCGGTCAGGTTGATGCCGAGCAGGTCGCGGGCCTGGGCCTTGACCACTGCCCAGGTGGCCATGCCACCGTTTTCGCCATTGCCATCGTCGGCAGTACCGAAGCGGCCATCGGCGCCCAGGTCACGGTTGGTGATAAGCCGCCCGGTGGCTACCGGGTCGCCTGCGGCATTGAGCGTGTATTCACGCAGGAACACCTGGTGCGAGGGGTGCGAGCTGTAGGTCTGGCTCTGGTCGACGAACGGCGAGGTGGTGTTGGTCTGACCATCGTCGGCCGTACCCACCACACCATCGGCGCCGGCAGTGCGCACGGCACGCGGCAGCACCATGAAGTTGGTCGGGCTGCCCTCAACGAACAGCGGGTCGTCCGGCTGCAGCGGGATGAACACGACGTCGGTGCTGCTTTTGGTGACCAGGTCCAGGCCGTGGTCGAAGAACTGCCCGAAGAAGGTCATCCAGGCGTTGAAGCCGGCGGTCAGGCCGACGTCGGGCGACACGTTGGGGATGAAGAACACTTCCGTGTCATCAGCGGTGCCAAATACCCCATCGATGCCGGGGCTGATCACCGGGGCGGCGCCGCCATTGGCTTCGACTGCGGCCGGGTTGTTCGCCGTCTGGTCGACGATCAGGTTGCTGATGGTACGTGGTTGCGAGTCGGTGACCGTACCGGTGCCGGCATAGGCGCCGGTGAAGGACGGACTGAGCAGGCGCAGGAACGAATTGTCGGCGGCGCCGAACTCACTCTGCCCGGTCACCAGGTTGTTGTAGCTGCCGTCCACGGTGCGCAGGCCGAACGGTACCTGGCTGTTGGGCAGCAGGTCGATCAGGCTCGCGCCATCGGCGTGGGCTTCGGCGATGAAAATCTGCTGAAGGATGAACTCCAGGTCCGACTTGCTGAAATCTGCCATTTCAATTGCCCTCGATCTGTCCGGAGATGACACAGGGCAACAGGGTCCTTCCCGCGCCCAGTCAGTGTTGACGTGCGCAGATACTGGTTCGGTATTACAGGTGCAGTGGGCACAACACTCTTGTGCTGGCTCCCACTGGCCTAATCATTCGCAAGCCGGCACCGCTGTCAGGGGGGCCTTGTTAAGCATGCGATACAGCTGTAACGCACATGCATCGACCCCAGCTCGCACAGGGCCCGAATACTTCAGACTAAAGTCGTAGGGCAAAACATTGTCAATATCCCGTCAAAAAAATCATCGCTCGATGATAATGCGATGCAACTAGCTGTTTTTTTGGCACTTATGAAAAGTTCAGAGATTTTATAGAGCGAAACGATATTACCGGCCACCCAGCTGCAACCTACGCTCCAGCATGTGGGAGCAGCGCAGCGTTTTGGACCATTCGCCCTTAGAGCGACCCGCCTGCGAGCCGACCAGAAGCCACAACTACCGCTGTACGGGGCGCCGCAAGGGCTTCCCGATTTGCGATAAAAGGGAGGCCCCGATGCACAAGCCACCACGCACTCGCTCAGAGCTGGCCGATGTGCTGTTCCGCCTGCGCCGCAGCTTTTTTACCCTGGCCGCCTTCAGCGGCGTGATAAACGTCATGATGTTGACGCCAGCAATTTATATGTTGCAGGTGTATGACCGCGCCCTGGTCAGCCGCAACGTCACCACCCTGACCATGCTCACCCTGCTGGTGATCGGCTTGTTCATGCTGATGTCGGCCCTGGAGATGGTCCGCACCCGCGTTCTGATCCGGGTCGGCAACTTCCTCGACATGGACCTGAACCGACGCATCTTCAGCGCTGCCTTCGAACGCAACCTGAGCCGCGCCGGCGGCAACCCCGCCCAGGCCCTGCAGGACCTTGCGCAGGTGCGCCAGTTTCTGACCGGCAACGGCCTGTTTGCCTTCTTCGATGCCCCCTGGACACCGATCTACCTGCTGGTCTGCTACCTGATCCACCCGCTGCTGGGGCTGGTAACGCTGATCGGCTCGCTGATCCTGGTAGGCCTGGCCTACCTCACCGAGAAGGCCACGCAAAAACCCTTGGCCGAAGCCAACCAGGCGGCCCTGGCCTCGGCCAGCTATGCCAACAACAACCTGCGCAACGCCGAAGTGATCGAAGCCATGGGCATGCTGCCGGCGATTGGCAAGCGCTGGTACCAGGGGCACTTGCGCATCCTGCAGATGCAGACACTGGCCTCCGACCGCGCCGCGGTGATCAGCAGCACCGGGCGCTTCGTGCGCATCACCTTGCAATCGGTAATCCTCGGTGCCGGCGCACTGCTGGCGATCGAAGGCAAGATCACCCCCGGCATGATGATCGCCTGCTCGATCCTTACCGGCCGCGCCCTGGCCCCGGTGGAACAGGTGATCGCCGCATGGAAGCAGCTGCTGGGCTGCCGTTCTGCCTGGGGCCGGCTAAACGACCTGCTGCACGACTACCCGCAGCGGCCACCGAGCATGTCGCTGCAGCGGCCTATGGGCATGCTGGCCGTGGAAAACGTGATCGCCGGCGCCCCCGGCACCAGCAACAACATCGTGCGCGGGGTCAGCTTCAGCCTGGTCCCGGGTGAAAGCCTGGGCATCATCGGCCCTTCGGCCTCGGGCAAGTCCACCCTCGCCCGCCTGCTGGTAGGCGTGTGGCCGACCCAGGCCGGCAAGGTGCGCCTGGACGGCGCCGACATCTTCACCTGGAACAAGGCCGAACTCGGCCCGTGGCTCGGCTACCTGCCCCAGGACGTGGAGTTGTTCGAGGGCACCATCGCCGAGAACATCGCACGCTTCGCCGAGGTGGACAGCGAAGCGGTGATCCGTGCGGCCCGTAGCAGCGGCGTGCACGACATGATCCTGCGCTTCCCGCAGGGCTACGACACCCGCCTGGCAGCCGACGGCAGCCCGCTGTCCGGTGGCCAGAAGCAACGCATCGCCCTGGCCCGTGCGCTGTATGGTGAGCCGAACCTGGTAGTGCTGGACGAGCCCAATGCCAACCTGGATGACGTCGGCGAAAAGGCCCTGGTCGATGCGCTGGCCGAACTCAAGGCGCGCGGGGCCACGGTAATCCTGATTTCCCACCGGCCCAATGTGCTGTGTGCGGTCGACAAGGTGCTGATGTTGCGTGACGGCGCCGTGCACATGCTCGGCAGCCGCGACGAGGTGTTCGCGGCGCTGCGCAAGGCCAGCGTGATCCCGGCGGCGACCGCAGCGCCGCTGGCCTCGGTAAAAGTACGGGAGTGACCGAATCATGCAGATGACCCAACACGCCGAATTGATTCCTGCCGAGGCCCGCAACCTGATCGACCTGGACGCAGGGCGGCCGGCACGCTGGGGGGTATGGCTGGTCATCGCGGGCTTTGGCGGCTTCCTGCTGTGGTCGTGCCTGGCGCCGCTGGACGCCGGCGTGGTCGCCACTGGCACGGTCAAGGTCACCAGCAACCGCAAGGCGGTGCAGCACCTGACCGGCGGCACGGTCGAGGCGATCCTGGTGCGCGAAGGCGATGTGGTGAGGAAAGGCCAGGAAGTGGTACGCCTGGACGCCCTGCGCGCGGTGGCCGAACAGGGCGCGGTCAGTGCCCAGTACATCGTCAGCAAGACCGTGGAAAACCGCCTGGAAGCCGAACGCGATGGCCGCGACACAGTCACCTTCGACCCTGCACTGCTCAAGCACTACGACGGCGACCCGCGCCTGCTGGCCGCCATGGACCTGCAACAGCGCCTGCTGGATACACGCCGCGCTGGCCTGGCCGGTGAACTGAGCATCCTCGAGGAAAACCTTGCTGCCACGGCGGTGCAGCTCAAGGGGCTGCAGCAGGTGTATGGCGCCCGGGCCTCGCAGATCGGCTTCCTCAACCAGGAACTGCAAGGCACACGCGTGCTGGCCGCCGAAGGCTATGTGCCACGCAACCGCCTGCTGGAGCTTGAGCGCAACAATGCCGACCTGTCCGCCGGCCAGGCCGAAAACCTCAACAACATTGCCCGGACGCGCAGCCAGGCCACCGAGATCAAGCTGCGCATCCTGCAACGCCAGCACGACTACCTCAAGGAAGTGGAATCGCAACTGACCGATACCGCCAAGGAGAACACCACCCTGGCCGATCGCCTGCGCGCGCTGGACTATGAAGTGACCCACACGGTGATCCGCTCGCCGATCGACGGCATGGTCCAGGCTCTGAGCATCGCCACGGTCGGCGGCATCATCCAGCCTGGGGCAAAGATCATGGAGGTGGTGCCGCTCGACCAGCCGTTGCAGGTGGACGCGATGATCCCGGTGCAGGCCATCGACAAGATGGTGCCGGGCCTGGACGTGGACCTGGCCTTCCCCGCCTTCAACCATGCGAAGACGCCAAACATCCCGGGGCGGGTCAAGACGATCTCGGCCGACCGCCTGATGGACGAAGAAAGCAAGCAGCCGTACTACCTGGCCCAGGTGGAAGTGACGCAGGACGGCATGGGCTTGCTGGGCAGCAACCACATCCGCCCCGGCATGCCGGCCACCGTCACCATCAAGACCGGCGAGCGCAACCTGCTCAGCTACCTGCTCAAGCCGATGCTCGAACGCGTGGACGCCTCGTTCAAGGAGCAATGACATGAATCGCCCGTGCCTGATGTTGTGCCTGTTGGGGTTGTCCGTACAGGCCAGTGCCATGGACCTGAAGCAAGCCTGGGACCTGCTGCAGTACCAAGGCCCGATCTACCGCGCCGCGGTGCACGAGAAAGAAGCCGGCAGCGAGAACCGCGCCATCGGCCAGGCCGGCCTGCTACCGCAGATCAACGCTGCGGGCTACTTCAACAAGGTCAATGGCAGCCAGCGTCAGAATGGCCGGGACAGCGACCTGGACTATGACTCCAAGGGCGCCAACGTGCGTTTGCGCCAACCGCTGTTCAACAAGCAGAAGATGGCCGAATACCGTCAGGGCCAGCAACGTGCCGACTACAGCGTGGCGGTGTTCGATGCCAAGAGCCAGGACGCTGCGGTGCGTCTGGCAGACGCCTACTTCGACGTGCTGCTGGCCAGTGAAACCATCACCCTGGCCAAGGCCAAGCTGAATGCCTTCGAAGAGCAGTTGGCGTCGGCCAAGCGGCGCATGGAGCTGGGTGCCGGCACCATCACCGACATCGACGAGTCGGTAGCCCGTCGCGACCTGGCCGAGGCAGACCTGATCGAGGCCCAGGACAACCTGGTCAACGCCCGCCGAAAGCTGGAAGAGTACATCGGTGAAACGCCGGAGTCGCTGACCACCTTGCAGCCGGGCTTCAGCACCCCGCCGCTGATGCCGGGCAACCTGCAGGACTGGCTGGTCAAGGCCCAGGCCGACAGCCCGTTGATTCATGCGCGCCGGCACAATTACGAGCTGGCCGAAGAAGAAGTGAAACGCGCCCGCGCCGGGCACTGGCCGACCCTGGATTTCGTGGCGGGCTATACCGCCGGCAGCAGCCAGTCGATTTCCGAACTGAACCAGCGCAACCACTACAGCTCGATCGGGCTGGAGCTGAACATTCCGCTGTACAGCGGCGGCAGCACCAGCGCCCTCACCCGCCAGGCCAGCGCCAACAGTTCCAAGGCCCTGGATGAACTGGACGCCACACGCGAGGAAGTGATCTCTGGCACCACCCGCGAGTACCGCGGCGTGCAGAGTGGCGCCTTGCGCATTCAGGCGCTGGAAAAGGCCGTGGCATCCAACGAACGCTCGCTGCTTTCGGCCCGCAAGGGGTTCAGGGAAGGCGGCACCAGCACCAACTCGGATGTGCTCAATGCCGAGGAATTGCTGTTTGACGCCCGGCATGACCTGTTCGAGGCGAAGCTGAACTACCTGATGTCGCGGCTGCGCCTGGCATCGTCGGTGGGCAGCCTGGGGGATGACGATATCCAGCAGATCAACGATTACCTCGGGCCGGAACTGGTGGTAAGCAACTGACTATCGGCAGCCCAGCGGCAGCGGGCATACCCGCTCTGGCAGGGTATGCGGCACCTGCCGCATTTTCTTCCATTTCAGGCTATGATCGGTCACCCTGCCGCGGACGCCCTGCCCCATGCCCGTAGACTTGCAAGCGTTATACCCCAGGCTGATCCACCTGATGCTGGACACGGTGTTCGTGGTCGACAGGGACAACCAGATCGTTTTCGTCAGCGATGCCTGCGAGGCGCTGCTGGGCTACCGGGCCTGCGAACTGATCGGCACCCCGATCACCGACTACATGCACCCTGACGACCTGGCGATCACCCGTGCATCGATCCTCCGGGTGATGAACGGCCAATCCCATTACGACTTCCGCAACCGCTACATCCGCAAGGATGGCGGTATCGTGCACATCCTGTGGGCAGCCTGCTGGTCCGATGAGGCCGATGCCCGCATCGGTGTGGCGCGGGATGTCACCGCCCAACACCAGGCCGAGGAGGAACTGCGCTTCCTGGCCCACCATGACCCCCTCACCCGCCTGGCCAACCGGGCCATGTTCAACGAGCGGCTGGACACCGCCCTTGCCGCGGCCCGGCATCACAACCAGCCGCTGGCGTTGCTGTTCATCGATATCAATGACTTCAAGGACATCAACGACAACCACGGCCACAGCATGGGTGACCGCGTGTTGTGCACCCTGGCGCGGCGCCTGGAAGGCTGCGTAGGCGCGACCGATACAGTGGCGCGGATGGGCGGTGACGAGTTCACCGTGCTGTTGACCGACTACGTGTCGCCAGAGGCCATCGCCGAGCAGCTGGCACGTATCCTGGCCGCCATGGCCGAGCCACTTGGCGCCGAGTTTGCCGGCATCGATGCGCCATCCTGCAGCATTGGCGTAGCCCGTTTCCCCGATGACGGCAACGATGCCGACATGCTGCTGCGCCATGCTGATGGCGATATGTACCGGATCAAGCGACAGCGCGCTGCGGCCGGCTGAGTGCTCTGGCGGCCGCTGGCGAAATCGAGCACAACGGAGATGACCATGCGCAATCCTGAAGACGCCTTGCTCGACAGCTGGCAGTACAACGCTCAGGCCTGGATCGATGCCGTGCGCAGCGGCAGTATCGAGAGCCGTCGCCAGGTCACCGACCAGGCCATCCTGCTGGCCATTCTTGGCCGCCAGCCCGAACGGGTGCTCGACCTGGGCTGTGGTGAAGGCTGGCTGCTGCGCGCGCTGGCTGACCGGGGTGTCGAGGCGGTAGGTGTGGATGGAGACCGGGCGCTGGTGGATGCCGCGCGTGCTGCCGGTTCCGCCGAGGTACACCTGGCCAGCTATGCACAGCTGGCCGCCGGGCAGGCCTATGTTGGCAAGGACTATGACCTGATCTGTGCCAACTTCGCCCTGTTGCAGCAGGACATCATCCCGCTGCTGGCGGCAATGAATGCATTGCTGGCGCCCGGCGGTGCGCTGGTGATCCAGACCCTGCACCCGTGGGGCGTGGCGGATGGGGATTACCAGGATGGCTGGCGGGAGGAATCGTTTGCCGGGTTCGTCGGGGATTGGCAGGTGATGCCGTGGTACTTCCGTACCCTGGCCAGCTGGCTGAGCGCGCTGGACATGGCGGGGTTGCGGCTGGCCAGCCTGCAGGAGCCACAGCACCCGCAGAGTGCGCTGCCACAGTCGCTGCTGTTGGTGGCCGAGGGGCGCTGATCGGCAGTGGCTTTACCGGCCTCATCGCCGGCAAGCCAGCTCCCACAGGGGCTGCAAAAGCCCATCGGGCCGCGGTGATCCTGTGGTAGCTGGCTTGCCGGCGATGAGGCCGATACAGGCAAGCAACTACAGGACCGGCTTGCGCGCCGCCCCGCTGCGGGCCTTGGCCATCGCCGCCAGGCGCACCGCGACGTTGGCCGCACCGTAACCGGCATACCCCCCCTTGCGCTGGATGATCTCGAAGAAGAAACGCTCTTCGAACGGCTCGGTGTACACGTGGAACAGCTCGCCGCCCTGGGCATCGCGGTCGTACAGCACGTTGTAGTAGGCCAGTTCGCTGAGGAACTCGTCATCGAAATCGAAACGCGCCGCCAGGTCGTCGTAGTAGTTCAGCGGGATTTCCAGCAGCGGTACCCCAGCCAGTTTGGCCCGCGCCACCTCGCGGAAGATGTCGTCGCAATCGAAGGCGATGTGATGCACCCCCGAACCTCGATAACTGGACAACGCATGGGCGATGGCGGTGTTGCGGTTTTCCGAGATGTTCAGCGGCAGGCGCAGGGTGCCGCACTGGCTACGCAGGGCGCGGCTCTTGACCAGGCCGTAAGGGTCCGGCAGCACCACTTCGTCGTCGGCGGCGAAATCGAACAGGCTCTTGTAGAACAGCACCCAGCTGTCCAGCGACTCGGCCGGCAGGGCCAGGGCCATGTGGTCGATGCGGCGCAGGCCGCCGGTGGCCGTGGCGTTCTTGTCCAGGCTGAAGTCGGTGTCGTACAGGGTCTGGCCGGCAGTGCCCTGCTCCACCAGGTACAGCAGGCTGCCATCCGGTGCACGTACCGCCGGCACTTCGCACTCGTTGGGCCCGACCAGGCCACGGAACGGCTGGCCACGGAAGGCGGTGGCGCGCTTCAGGGCGGCTTGCTGGTCCTTGACCCGCAGCGCGGTGGCGCACAGCGACGGCCCGTGGGCCTCGAAGAAGTTGTGGCCGAAGGAATAGGGTTCGGCGTTCAGCACAATGTTGATATCGCCCTGGCGCAGCAACTGCACTTCTTTGCTGCGGTGCTTGCCGGCTTCGGCAAAGCCCAGGCGCTTCAGCCAGCTGCCCAGGCGCGCGCCGACGGCTTCGTCGACCGCGAATTCGAGGAACTCCACGCCGTCATAGGCACTGGCCGCCGGCGGGGTGAACAGCACACCAGGCTCGATCGAGGTGCCTTCCTGCTCCAGACGCAGGCGGGTGTGCTCTTCGAGGTACAGCAGCGAACGCAGGCCGTCGGCGGCGTTCTGCCGGGGCGGCGCGGCGCGGAAGCCGTCGTTGAAGATTTCCAGCGACAGCGGCCCGCGGTAGCCGGTGGCAAGGATTGGCGCCAGGAAACCGGCCATGTCCATCTCGCCCTGCCCCGGGAAGCAGCGGAAGTGGCGGCTCCACTCCAGCACATCCATGGCCAGGATCGGCGCGTCGGCCATTTGCACGAAGAAGATCTTGTCGCCGGGGATGTCGCGGATCGCGCTCGGGTCGCCCTTGAGCGACAAGGTGTGGAAGCTGTCGAGGATCACCCCGAGGGCCGGGTGGTCGGCCTGGCGCACCAGGTTCCAGACTTGCTGGTAGGTGTTGACGTGGCGGCCCCAGGCCAGGGCTTCGTAGCCAATGCGCAGGCCGCGTTTGCCAGCGTGCTCGGCCAGCAGGCGCAGGTCGTCGACCAGCAGTTGTTCTTCGCCAAGGGCATCGGCCTGGACGTTGCTGCACACCAGCACCAGGTCGGTGCCCAGTTCCTGCATCAGGTCGAACTTGCGCTCGGCGCGGTCGAGGTTCTTCTGCAGGCGGTCGCGGCGGCAGCCTTCAAAGTCGCGAAACGGCTGGAACAGGGTGATGGCAATACCCAGGTCGGCGCACATCTGCCGCACCTGGCGCGGGCTGCCAGCGTAATAGAGCAGGTCGTTTTCGAAGATCTCGACGCCGTCAAAACCGGCGGCGGCGATGGCTTCGAGCTTTTCCGGCAGGGTGCCGCTCAAGGACACGGTAGCGATCGAACGCTGCATGGCGGGAGTTCCTTGTTGTTAGAGGGTTGAGGCCAGGGCTGCCTGTACCGGCCCAATCGCCGGCAAGCCAGCTCCCACAGGATTGGCGCATACCTTGTGGGAGCTGGCTTGCCGGCGATTGGGCCAGACCTGGAAAATCAGAACCACAGTTCCTGGCACGATCGATTATTCGCAGGTAAAGTCGTCGCTTCAATCTCTTTGTACGGAATGGTTAGTTTTGCGTTCGATTATCGCACAATACCCGTTTTAGCGAATTGCCAGTCCGCTGGCCCGTGGTCAACATGAACCACAGACGCAGGCACACCGACCACTGCCTCCTGCCTTGGCTAACCTCCGGCGGAACCTGCGCTAACAACAATAACAACGGAGACAACGATGGCTCACTCCAGCTCTCAAGCCAAGAAAGCGACCGCCAGTGGATGGATAGGCTCGGCACTCGAGTACTACGACTTCTTCATCTACGCCCAGGCCGCTGCGCTGATTTTCCCGCAGATCTTCTTCCCTAACACCGACCCGAAAATGGCCATCATTGCCTCGCTGGCCACCTACGGCGTGGGTTACCTGGCGCGCCCGTTCGGCGCCTTCGTGCTGGGCCACTGGGGTGACACCCGCGGCCGCAAGAACGTACTGTTGCTGTGCATGTTCCTGATGGGCCTGTCGACCATGGCCGTGGGCCTGCTGCCCACCTACCACGACATCGGCCTGCTCGCCCCGGCCTTGCTGGTGGTGCTGCGCCTGATCCAGGGCTTTGCCGTGGCCGGTGAAATTTCCGGTGCCAGTTCGATGATCATGGAACATGCGCCATTCGGTCGAAGGGGCTACTACGCCAGCTTCACCCTGCAAGGCGTACAGGCTGGCCAGGTGCTGGCGGCGGCCGTGTTCCTGCCACTGGCCTACTTCATGCCCAGCGAAGCCTTCAACGACTGGGGCTGGCGCATTCCATTCCTGATGAGCGCCATCGTGCTGATTGCCGGCTTCATCATCCGTAAGGAAGTGCACGAAACCCCGGCGTTCGTGAAGGAAGAGAAGCAGGACAAAGTCGCCAAGTCGCCGATCAGCGAGGCCTTCCGCCACAGCTGGAAGCACATGGTGCTGGTGATGTTCATGGCACTGATGAACGTGATCCCGGTGGTGGCCACCATCTTCGGTGCGGCCTACGCGGTACAGCCGGCCTATGGCATCGGCTTCGACAAGAGCGTATACCTGTGGATTCCGGTAGTCGGCAACATCGTTGCGGTGCTGGTGATTCCGTTTGTCGGCAACCTGTCCGACAAGATCGGCCGTCGCCCGACCATGATCGCCGGTTGCCTGGGCTCGGGCCTGCTGGCGTTCCTCTACCTGTATGCGATCAGCATCCAGAACGTACCGCTGGCGTTCGCCTCGTCGATCGTCATGTGGGGCATGGTGTACCAGGGCTACAACGCGGTGTTCCCAAGCTTCTACCCAGAGCTGTTCCACACCCGCTACCGTGTTTCGGCCATGGCCATCGCGCAGAACATCGGCACCATGCTGACCGCCATGCTGCCGGCGCTGTTCGCCCTGGTTGCCCCGCCTGGTTCGGACAACATCCCACTGGTGGTCGGTGGCCTGGCGTTCTTCATCACCTGCGTGTGTGCCCTGGCAGCGTACATTGCCCCGGAAACCCATCGCCTGGCGATGGATGACCTTGGCAACCCCAATGCCAAGCCGATGGAAAAGACCGCGTATGAGGCTAGCCGTAAAGGGAGCTTTCAGGCAGTGAGCCACTGATCGATTGCCGGGGGCTGCTTTGCAGCCCCCGGCAATTTCAGCCCTTGACCACTTCCTGCAGGCGCGCCCAAAGCTGTTCGACATGCTCCCGCTCGGTCGGCAATGCGCCAATCGACACCCGCACCATCCACCGCCCATCCAGCGTCGCCGGCGTCACATAGGCATCCCCGGACGCGTTCAGCCGCTCGGCCCACCCCTTGGTATGCGCATCCAGCGCCTCCCCTTCCAGCCCCGCCGGCCGATGGCGAATGCACAACGTCTGCAACTGCACCGGCGCCAGCAGCTCCCACTCCGCCGCCGAGCCGATTTGCCCGGCCAGCCACTGGGCATTGTCCAGGTCACGCCGCAGCCGTGCCTGCAACGCCTCTACCCCCTCGCTGCGCAGCATGAACCACAGCTTCAACGCGCGGAACCGGCGGCCCAGCGGGATACCCCAGTCACGCAGGTTCTTGACCTCGCCATCCACCGCCGACTGCAAGTAGCTGGGGTTGGTGCTCATGACCCGGATCAGGTGCTGCGGGTCGCGCACGTAGTAGATCGAGCAATCGAAGGCCACGCCCAGCCATTTGTGCGCGTTGACCACCAGCGAATCGGCCAGCTCGATGCCGTTCCACATCCAGCGGCATTCCGGCAGGATCATCGCCGAGCCGGCCATGGCCGAGTCCACGTGCAGCCACAGGCCATGGGCCTGGGCGATCTCGCCGATCGGCCGCAACGGGTCGAGGGCCGTGGTGGCGGTAGTGCCGGTGGTCGCGACCACGGCGCAGGGCTGGTTGCCGGCGGCCAGGTCCTGCTCGATCGCCGCCTGCAGTGCTTCCGGGCGCAGGGCATGGCGTTCGTCGGTCGGGATCAGGCGGATGTTGTCGCGGCCGAAACCGGCCAGCAATGCGGCCTTGTCCACCGAGCTGTGGGCATGGGCGCTGACATAGACGATCAGCGGCCTGGACTGGGCTTGCAGGCCGCCGCGTACCAGTGCGTAGTCGCTGGCGCGTTCCCGCGCGCAGATCAGCGCCACCAGTGTGCTGGTGGATGCGGTGTCCTGGATCACCCCGCTCCATTGGCCAGACAGGCCCAGCAACTGACGCAGCCAGTCGAGGGTGATTTCCTCCAGCTCGCTCAGGGCCGGGCTGGACTGCCACGACAGGCCCAACACGCCCAGGCCAGTGCTGAGGAAGTCACCGAGGACCGACGACAGGGTGCCGTTGGAGGGGAAATAGCCGTAGAAGTCCGGATGCTGCCAATGGGACAGGCCGGGCATGACCAACTGGTTGACATCGTCGAGGATCGCGGCGAAAGGCTCGCCTTGGCGGGGGGCCTGAGCGGGCAAGGCGGCCTTGAGATAGCCGGGTTCGACCTGGGCCATGACCGGGCGCTCACCGACGGATTGGCGGTAGTCGGCGATCAGGTCGATCAGTTGGTGGCCGTATTGGCGGAATTGTTCGGGGGTCACCTGGGTTCTCCTGGGGGGGTGGTTTGCTGCCTGTACTGGCCTCTTCGCGGGTAAACCCGCTCCCACAGGTACTGCATCGCTTGTGGGAGCGGGTTTACCCGCGAAGAGGCCGCTACAGGCAGCGCAATGCCCCCAGTCTAGGCACCTATCCCGAAGTGAATAACCCCGCCTCGCGCATACCTGCTATGGCAAACCCGCATGCCCGCCCTGCACACCGAACTGCGACTGGCGCCACAACTCGAACACCCGGTTGCGCAACCAGCGATGTTCGGCCGAGGCCTGCAGGCGCTGGTGCCACACCACCCAGTAGCGCTGGCTGTGGTCGATGAAGCCCAGCGGCCGCCAGGCCAGGTCGTGCAGGCGGCACAGCTGCCGGGCGATGTGTTCGGGCACGGTGGCCAGCGCCTGGCTGTTGACGATGACCTGCACGGTGGCAGAGAAGAACGGCACTTCCAGGCTGACCCGCCGTTGCAGGCCCTGGGCGCGCAAGTGGCGGTCGATGAAGCTGTCCTTGTCGCCTCCACCGGAAATACGCACATGCTTGTGCGCCAGGTAGTCGGCCTGGCTGAGCGCGCCGCGGGCGGCCAGCGGGTGGTCATGGCGCATCAGGCATACCGCGCGGTCCTCGCCCAACAACCTGCCGTGCAGGTTGGGTGGCGACTCGTCGAACAACGTGGTGGCCAGGTCGATCTCGCCACTGGCCAGCAAGGTGTACTGGCCGGCCTGCCAGGTTCGATATTCCAGCGATACGCCCGGCGCTTCGCGCTCCAGCGCTGCCACCAGCAGCGGCAGCATGTGCTCGGCCACATAGTCTGACGCGGCCAGGCAGAAGCGCCGCTCGCAACGCGCCGGGTCGAACACCGCGGGCTGGCGCAGGGCGTGCAGCTCCTCGAGAACCTGGCGCAGGGGTTCGACCAGGGCTTCGGCGTATTCGCTGAGCACGTAACCGCGGCCCTGGCGTACCAGCAAGGGGTCGTCGAAGGCTTCGCGCAGATGGGCCAGCTGGCGGCTGAGGGCGGACTGGCTGACGCCCAAACGCTCGGCGGCGTGGCTGAGGTTCTTCAGCTGCAGCAGGTGGTCGAGGGTGCGCAGGTGGGCGAGGCTGAGGGAGGCGAAAGCGGGGTTCATACAGGCTCCCTTTCAGAGGGTCGACCGGCCCAATCGCCGGCAAGCCAGCTCCCACAGGGTCACCACAACCATCGAGGCTTGTGCTGTACCTGTGGGAGCTGGCTTGCCGGCGATTGGGCCGCAAAGCGGCCCCAGAGAAGCAGATCAGTCAGTCAGACCAACATACACGTTCTGCACGTCATCGTTCTCGTCGATGGCTTCGAGGAACGCTTCCACCTCGGCCAATGCTTCAGCACTCAGGCTGGCCGCGCTCACCGGGTTCTTCGGGGTGTAGCCGATCTTCGCCGAGGTCACGGTGAAGCCATGCTCCGGCAGGGCCTTCTGCACCGCGTCGAGGTCGGTGGTGTCGGTGATGAACAGGGTCGAACCCTCTTCGTCGCCTTCCTCGAAGTCTTGGGCACCGGCTTCGATGGCCGCTATTTCCGGGTCGGCGTCGCCGTTCGGGGTGGCTTCGATCAGGCCGACATGGTTGAAGTCCCAGGCCACCGAACCGCTGGCGCCCAGCTGGCCCTTGCGGAACAGCACACGGATCTGCGCGACGGTGCGGTTGACGTTGTCGGTCAGGCACTCGACGATCAGCGGTACCTGGTGCGGGGCGAAACCTTCGTAGCTTACCGCCGAGTACTGCACGGCATCGCCGTCCAGGCCCGCGCCCTTGCGGATTGCGCGCTCCAGCGTCTCGCGGGTCATCGAGGCCTTCTTGGCCTGCTCGATGGCCAGGCGCAGGCGTGGGTTCATGTCCGGGTCGGCGCCGGACTTGGCAGCGATCTGGATCTCTTTGGACAGCTTGCCCATGATCTTGCCTTTGGCGTTGGCCGCGGCTTCTTTATGTTTGGCTTTCCACTGTGCGCCCATGTCGACTCTCTTGTTTCAGCGGCCGGTTCAGGAAGCGACCGGCCAAAAGTGGGTGCAGTTTATACGCCCTCCGGCCTGTGTTCGACAAGAAATCTCATCAGCCTTTATCGGCCTTCCCAGCCGCCGCGGCAAACCGCGCCAACCGCACATCCAGCCTGCGCGGCCGCAGCCCACGGTCCTCGGCCCGCTCCTTGCGGCGGATGGCATTGCGCACCATCAGCGAGCCCAGGTAGCGGATCGGCTCGGGCGGGAACAGCCCCAACGGCCCCTTGACCAGCGGCGAACGGGTCCATGGGTTGTCCAGCCCCAGTGCCAGCGACGACAGAATCTGCCCGCCCATGTGGCACGGCCCGACGCCGCTGCCGGAGTAACCAAAGCCGTAGAACACGTTGCCCTGCCCGTCCAGCCGGCCAAAGAATGGCAAGCCGGTCACCGAGCGGTCGGACGGCCCGTTCCAGCTGGCCGCCAGTGGCACCTCGGCCAGCGCCGGGAAAAAACCACCCAGGCTTTCACGCAGCAGTGGCCGGTACGGCGACGGCTGGTCGAACACCGGCAGCATGCGCCCGCCATAGGCGAAGGTATTGCCGCCCTTGCCGAGCATCAGCCGGCCATCGGAGGTGTTGTGGTAGTAATGCACGAAAATCCGCGAATCGAGCACGCTGATGCCGCTGTCCAGGCCGGTCTGGTGCAGCAGCTCGGGGCAAGGTTCGGTGATCACCATGTCGCTGGAAACAATCGCCACGCTGCGCTCGAACTGCGGGAAAGCTCGCGCCATCCAGGCATTCAGGCCCAATACCACGCGGTCGGCGCGCACCGTCCCATGGGCCGTGCGCACCTGCACCGGGGCGCCGTGCTCCAGGCCGGTCATGGCGCTGCCCTCATGGATGCGCACGCCACGCTGCAAGGCCACCCGGCGCAGGCCGCGCACCAGCTTGCCAGGCTGCACCGTGGCCGCGGCCGGCGAAAACCAGCCTTCCAGGTGCCGCGCCGAACCCGCCAGGCGCTGCACCTGCTGCAGCGGCAGGCGGCGAAACGAATTGATCCCCTTTTGCTCCAGCGCGGCGATCACCGCGTCTGTGGCGCCGACCTGCGCGGCATTGGTGGCGGTGTACAGCGTGCCGTCCAGGCGGTAGTCGCAATCGATGCCATTGGCCGCGCAGAACGCACCGATCTCAGCGATGCTGCGCTCCGACTCACGCACCAGGCGCACCGCTTCGGCCACCCCGAACAGCCGCTCGAGGGTGAAGTACTTGGCCGACCAGGACAACGCACAGCCACCATTGCGGCCACTTGCACCGGCACCGCAGATATCGGCCTCGATCAGCACGATATCCAGGGCCGGCACCGCCTCCTTCAGCATCAGCGCGGTCCACAGGCCGGTATAGCCGCCGCCGACGATGCACACATCGCAGCGGGCATCACCTTGCAGCGGCGGGCACACCGCCTCTTGCGCCGAATCCAGGGCCTGTTGCAGCCAGAAGGGTCTCATTCGCTCGCTTTCCTTTCAGGTACGCAGTGGCTTGATTGCCATGCTGGTATTGGGTGCCACGTCGGTGCTTTGCGCAGCGCTGGCCGGGCGGCTGTTCCAGTGCGGCAGCAGCACCAGTGCCGAGAACAGCGCGCAGCCGGCAAACACGATGAACACCGTGACACCATCGAAGTACCCCGGCAGCAGCCCGCCAAGCACCGCCCCCACCGAACCGCAGCCGTTGACGAAGCCAGCTGCGGTAGCGCCAGCCTTGGCGGTGCCGAAGTCGATGGCCGCAGCGCCGCTGATCATCGAGTCCGGCCCGTACAGGGTCAGGCCCATGACGAACAGCAGGGCCACCACCAGCATCACGCTGCCGGTGTGCATGGCCGCCATGAACGCCGCCAACGCCACGGTCAGCAGTACCAGGCTGATGACACAGGCCGGCATGCGCCGGGCGCCGAACAGCTTGTCGGAGGCCAGGCCGATGATGATCGGGCCGAGCAGCCCGGCCAGTTCGAAGGCTGTCGGTATGATCGCTGCCCCCACCTTGCCCACCGAGGGCATCTGCTCGAAGACGATCACCGGCCCCCACAGCAGGATGGCGTAGCGCGCCGGCTTCAACAGGAAGTACGCCAGCCCCAGGGTCAGCACCGTGCGGTTGCGCAGGATCTCCTTCAGCGGTGCCCAAACGCTGCACAGGTTGCCGGCCGGGGCCATGCTCTGCGGCTCGGGCTCCACCGCCGGCAGGCCGACGTCTTCAGGCTTGTTGCGCTGCAGGAAGAAGAAGAGCACGGCCACCAGCGCCACCACCGCGGCACTGGAGAAGAACGCCGCGTGCCAGGTACCGACCAAGGTATAGGCCCACCAGCCGGCGAACGGCGAGGCTACCAGGCCGCCGAAGGCATAGCAGGAACTCCACAGGCCCAGCACCCGCCCACGCTGCGACGCCGGGAAGAAGCTGCCGATGTTCTTGCACAACCCGGCCCAGCCCGTGGATTGCGCCAGCCCCTGCACCAGCATGCAGGTGGCGAAGATCGGGAAGGTGGCGTAACTGCCCATCACCACCGCCGCAGCAGCAGAAATCAGCAGGCCGCCGAGCACCACTACACGTGGGCCAAAGCGGTCGGCGAGCATGCCCCAGGTGAACTGGCCCACGGCGTAGGCGGCCAGGTAGATGGCGTCGAGGTTGGCCATGGCGGCCTTGTCGAGCATGAAGTTGGGGTCTTCACCGATGCCCAGCTTGGCCACCGAGAAGGCCTTGCGGGTGAAGTAGAAGGCGGCGTAGGCCAGCCAGGTAATGGCGAAAATCTGGATGCGCCAGCGTTTGAACGCGGCTAGGGACTGATTCATGTAAGTCTGACCTCTTGCTCAAGTGTGCCGGCAGAATGTGAAGAAACGCCTGTCTTGTTCTTGTGTTACGCACAGCGATGACGAGGCTGTCATCGGGTCAGATGGCGCCGTGTAGGAACCATGGCCCTGGCGGCACTTGTGGTGCCAGCGTCGGGCTGACATGCATGGAAACAGTTGCGCTAAGATAAATAAAATCGATTTATCGTATTTCACACATAAGCCCAGCTTGTTACTGAGGTCGTCATGTCGGTTTCCCACGCACAACTCAAGGCCTTCCATGCCGTGGCCGTTCACGGCAGCTTTACCCGCGCTGCCGAAAAATTGTTTCTGACCCAGCCAGCGGTGTCGGACCAGGTGCGCAAACTGGAGGAGCGCTTCGGCGTCTTGCTGTTCCACCGCAACAAGCGTTCGGTGCAGCTCACCGACCTTGGCGAGCGCCTGCTGGGCATCAGCCAGCGCCTGTTCGCCTGCGAGGCCGAGGCCCATGAACTACTGCAGGATTCGCGTGCGCTGCACACCGGCAGCCTGGTGCTGGCGGTGGATGCGCCAGTGCACGTACTGCCGCAGATCGCCCGCTTCTGCCAGCGCTACCCGGGCATCCAGGTGAAGATCGAGACTGGCAACACCGACGAATCGCTGGCCCGGCTGTTCAGCTACCAGGCCGACCTGGCCCTGCTGGGGCGGGACGTGGACGATGAGCGCCTGCACTGCCTGCCGCTGCGCCGCGACCCGATGGTGGCGTTTGTCTCCCACCAGCACCCCTGGGCCAGCCGCGGCGCGATCAGCCTGGCGGATCTGGACGATACGCCTCTGGTGCTGCGCGAGCCCGGGTCGGTGACGCGGCAGACCCTGGAAGAAGAAATGCAACGAGCCGGGCTGCGGATCCGCCCGGCGATCCAGGTAGAAGGCCGGGAAGCGGCGCGGGAAGCGGTGGTGGTGGGGATTGGTGTGGGGGTGGTGTCGGCGGCGGAGTTTGGTGCGGATGCGCGGGTGTGCGCATTGCCGATCGTCGATTGCCAGCGACACCTGACCGAGACACTGGTGTGCCTGAGCGAGCAGCGCACGCGGCGGGTGGTGGCGACCTTCCTGCAGATGGTGGAGGAAGGGTTGTAAGCCTGTGCTGCGAAGAGGCCGGCACAGGCAACCCGACTATGCTGGGATAACCTCAACCCTCGGCACACAACCCATGCTCTACCGCCTTGCCGCCGACACCCTGGTCCTGCTGCACCTGCTGTTCATCCTGCTGGTGCTGTTCGGCGGCCTGCTGGTACTGCGCTGGCGCCCTGCCCTGCTGCTGCACCTGCCGGCGCTGGCCTGGGGCCTGGCGGTGGAATGCCTGCACCTGGGCTGCCCGCTGACCATCTGGGAAAACCGCATGCGCAGCGCGGCCGGTGACGCAGGCTACCAGGGCGGCTTCGTCGAGCACTACATCTGGCCGTTGATCTACCCCGCAGGGCTGACACCGCACATCCAGCTGCTGCTGGGCACTTTGGTGCTGCTGCTCAACCTCGGCATCTACAGCTACGTGGCCTGGCGCTGGCGCCGCCCTAGCGGGTAGCGATCAGGAACAGCCGCGGGAACGGCAACAGCACCTTGCCATCGGTGGCCGGCGGGTAGTCGCGCTGCATCGCCTGCAGGTACATCTGCAGGAAATCCACCTGCTCCCGGGCATCCAACCGCCCCAGATACGGTCGCAAGGCCGAACCCTTGAACCATTCCACCACGGCTTCGGCGCCGCCGGCCAACGGGTGGTGGTAGGTGGTGCGCCACACATCCACCCGTGCACACAGCGTGCTGAGCAGGTCGTAGTAGAACGCCGCGCTGTGCCGTGGCGGCAGCTGGAAATCAGCGAACTTCGCCGCCCAGGGGCCCTGGCTGGCGATTTCGCGCAGCTGCCGGTGGGCCGGCTCGTCGAGGTTGTCCGGGGTCTGCACGGCCAGGCTGGCACCTTCGCTCAACTGGCGCACCAGGTGCGGGTACAGCGAGGCGTGGTCAGGCACCCATTGCAGCGAGGCATTGGCCAGGATCAGGTCCTGCGGCTCGGGGGCTGACCAGCCGGCAATGTCACCAATGACCATGCGCACCCGGGGTATGCACAGCCGTTTGCGCTCGCGGGCCTTGTCGATCATGTCGGGGTCGCTGTCCATGGCCGTCACCTGGGCATCCGGGTAACGTTGCAGCAGCACCTCGGTGGAATTGCCAGGGCCACAGCCCAGGTCGGTGGCGTGGCGTACCGGGCGTGGTGGCACAGCGGCGAGCAGGTCGCGCACGGCGCGGGTACGCTCGTCTTCGAACAGCGAATACTGGGTGGCGGACCAGGCCATGTGAAGCTCCTCTGGGCGGGCAATGTGTTCAGCATATGCCATCTGTCGGCTTTGAGGGCCCTATCGCCGGCAAGCCAGCTCCCACAGGGACCGCACCGATCTCAAGCCATGTGCAATACCTGTGGGAGCTGGCTTGCCGGCGATAGGGCCGGAACTGACCACCTATGCTTGGTGTCGTCCATGTATGCGCCCCTCCATGAAAACTTTCATCGCCCTCGCCATCCTGGCCCTGATCGCCACCGCCGCCCTGCTCGGCTCGCCCTGGATGAACCAGCGCTTTCACATGCCAGCGGAAAAAAACCATGCCCAACAACGCGAAACGGCCGGGTCCCCGAGGGAGCCGGCCGTTTCGATGAGCGAATGACGCTTAGTGCTGCTTGCCAGTGCGGATCTGATGCACAACACCCATTGCCACCACGATTGCCGCGGCGATACCGGTGGAAATCACCAGGATCTGGTAGTCAGGCATGAAGGCCATGGTCACCAGGGCGGCCACGATGAACGCGATCACCAGGTAAGTCAGCCATGGGAACAGCCACATCTTCAGGCGTACTTCCTTGCCTTCGGCAATCAGCTTGCGGCGCATGCGCAGCTGCGAGAAGGCAATCACCAGGTACACCAGCAGGGCAATCATGCCGGTGGTGTTCATCAGGGTTTCCAGCACGTCTTTCGGGCGCAGGGTCTCGCTGAAGTTGATCAGCGCGCACACCACGGCCACGGCGCACGAGCCCATGATCGCGTAAACAGGTACACCGGTGCCAGCGCGGGTGATCTTGAAGAACGACGGCGCGTCGCCACGCTGTGCCAGGGAGAACAGCATGCGCGAAGCGGTGTAGTGGCCCGAGATCAGGCAGCTGCTCACCGAGGTCAGTACCACGAAGTTCATCAGCAGCTCGGCATACGGCACGCCCAGCAGCTCCAGGGTGCGGCGGTAGGCGCCATAGCCGGAAACGCCCAGGTGCGGGTCGTTCCACGGTACCAGGCAGACGATCAGGAAGATCGAACCTACGTAGAACAGGCACACACGCCACACCACCGAGTTGGTCGCCTTGACGATCTGCGCGGCAGGGTCCTTGGCTTCGGAAGCGGCAATGGTGACGATTTCCGCGCCGAGGAAGGCGAACATCACCCCGAGCAAGGCACCGATCACGGTGGTGATGCCGTTGGGCATGAACCCTTCGGCGGTAAGGTGGCTGATGCCACGCACTTCACCGAACTGCCAGATGTTCAGCACGGCAGCGGTACACACGATCAGGAAGCAGACGATCGCGATCACCTTGATCAAGGCGAACCAGAACTCGAACTCACCGTAGTGCTTGACGTTGAAGAAGTTGACGGTGATCAGCAACAGGGTCGTGGCCAGCACGAACACGTTGACGCTGACGTCGGGGAAGAAACCATGCAGGATCTTGCCCGCCACATAAGCTTCCCAGGCCATCAGGATGACCCAGTACCACCAGTACAGCCAGCCGATGGTGAAACCGGCCCAACGGCCGATGGCGCGATCGGCGTAGGTAGAGAACGAACCGGTGTCTGGCGAGGAAGTCGCCATTTCACCCAGCATGCGCATGATCAGTACCACCAGGATGCCGCCTGCCAGGTAGGCCAGCACGGCGGCTGGGCCGGCGCTGTGAATCACGCTGCCGGAACCGACGAACAAGGCGCCGCCGATAACCCCGGCGATCGACATCATCGTCAGGTGGCGCGACTTGAGCGAGGCACTGAGCTTGCTCTCGTGCCCGCTTTTCGCGGTGGTGGTTGTGGATGTTGCGTCCATCAGTTGTGTACCCCGTGCTTCTTTTTATCCAAGGAAAACTGTGAAACCCCGATGGCTGGCGGCTTCACGTACATCAGTGCCAATGCGCGCAGGATGGTGTGAGCGAACACACGCAGGCCTTCCATGGCGGCCTGCTGACGCGCCCCAGGGCAGGCGCCTGGGGCGAACTGAACATGCTTTAGGTGGCGATATCTGACACCTAATGTAAAAATGTCCGGCGCAGAGAGCCATGCACAGTGGCATGAAACTCGCACTGCACTGTACAGGTCGCCCATGCAATACACCTTGCAAACGCCGGGCGATACGCACCCTGAAGGCCCCGAATGTTCGAATTACATCCAGACTCCTCGACCCCGCTGGTGAACCAGATCATCGACGGGCTGCGCGAGTTGATCGACAACCAGACCCTCAAGCCAGGCGCCAAGGTCCCCTCGATCCGCGCCTTTGCCGCGAGCTATTCGGTGAGCACCTTCACCGTGGTCGAGGCCTACGACCGTCTGGTCGCCCAGGGCCTGCTGGTGAGCCGGGGCAATGCGGGGTTCTTCGTCAACCGCGCGGCGGGCGAATTGCTCGACCCGCACAACACCGAGGCCGACACCAGTCGACCAACGTTCAACTCCGAGTGGTACCTGCAGCAGATCTTCGAAATCCGCCAGTTGCCGTTCAAGCCGGGCTGCGGCTGGCTGCCCAACGACTGGATGTACGAAGACGGCCTGCGCCGCGGCCTGCGCCAGGTGGCCGGCAGCCCGCTGGAGCTGTCGGGCTACGGCGACCCCATGGGCCTGATGGAGCTGCGTGCACTGACCGCACAGAACCTGCAGCAGGAACTGTCTATCGTCGCCAACCCGGCGCAGCTGATGCTCACCCATGGCGCCAGCCAGGCCCTGGACCTGGCCGCGCGCACCCTGGTGCGCCCGGGCGACGTGGTGCTGGTGGACGACCCGGGCTATCCCAACCTGATGAGCATCCTGCGCACCCAGGGCGCGACCCTGGTCGGCGTGCCGCGCACACCGGCCGGCTACGACCTGAACCAGCTGGAGCAGTTGCTCACCCATCACCGCCCCACTGCGTTCTTCACCCAGCCGCACCTGCACAGCCCGACCTGCTCGCGCACCCCGCTGCCGCAGCTGCACCGCCTGCTGCAGCTGGCCAGCCAGCACGGCTTCCGCCTGGTGGAGAACAACCTGTACGCCGACATGGTCGCCGAACCGCAGCCGTGTCTGGCCAGCCTCGACCACCTGCAGCAGGTGGTGTACGTGGGCAGCTACTCCAAGAGCATTTCGCCCAATGTGCGGGTCGGCTACATGTTGGCCAACCCCGAGCTGATGCAGAAGCTGCTGCACCTGAAGATGCGCTCTGGCCTGACCACCTCGCAGGTGATGGAGCGCGTGGTGTATGCCGCGATCATCGACGGGCGCTGGCGCAAGCACCTCAAGCGCCTGCGCCAGCGTTTGGCCGAGGCGCACCAGGAAGTTGGCCGGCATCTGCATCGGTTGGGCTTCGAGCTGTTCACCGAGTCGGATGAAGGGATGTATATCTGGACCCGCCACCCGGCGATTCCGGACAGCGCGGCGTTGCTGGATGACGCGCTGGAGAAAGGCATCATGCTCGGGCCCGGGCAGTTGTTCATGGTCGATGCCAAGGCGACCGGGTGGATGCGGTTCAACGTGGCGTTCAGTACCGAGCCGGCGATGTGGGAGTTGCTGGAGAAGGTGTTGGTGAAGCATGTGCGCCGGGGTGGGGTGTAACGGGTTGCGGGGTGTTCGCCACAACACCTTCAGCGCCCATGAGATCGAGCGCCGCGCGGGCGGCGCTCGATCTCATGGGCGCTGAAACTGTCATGGCAAGCACCTGTCAGCCCCGACACTACTTATCGCCAGTCCGCCTTGTCGGCAAAAAACGCCTGCGCATTCGCCTCCAGGCTCTCAAGGTGATACCCCCCTTCCTGCACGATCAGGCACGGCAAGCGCATCGCCCGAATCCGCTCGCCCAATACCGCAAACCCTTCAGTCGTCACCGCCACCTTGCTCTGCGGGTCGAGTTCGTAGATATCGAACCCCAGCGACAACACCAGTACCTCGGCGCCAAAGTCCTTCACCGCCGCCAGCGCGATTTTTAGCTGGCCCATGAAGTCCGCTTCGCTAGCCCCATGCGCCATCGGCAAGTTGAGGTTGTACCCCTCCCCCGCACCGCTGCCACGCTCGTCCGCGAACCCGGCAACACCTGGGTAGAAGTTGGTGGGGTCGCCATGCACCGACACATACAGCAAATCCCGGCGGTCGTAGAAGATTTCCTGAATGCCCTGCCCGTGGTGCATGTCGGTATCGAGAATGGCCACTCGGCTGTAGCGGCTGCGCAAGGCCTGGGCAGCCACGGCGGCATTGTTGATGTAGCAGAAACCACCGGCCGCATCGAAGCGCGCATGGTGGCCGGGCGGCCGGCACAGGGCATAGGCCGCCGGCTCACCGTCGAGAATGGCCTTGGCACCGGCCACCGCGCTTTGCGCAGACCAATAGGCCGAGCGCCAGGTGTGTTCGCCTACAGGGCAGCTGCCGTCAGCCAGGTAGCGCCCGGCCTGGGCGAGGATGCCACGCAAGGCGTTGGGTTCGCGCACGAAGATGTTGGACATGACCTCGTCGCCCCAATCTTCGGGCACTTCCTTCCAGCGCGCATGGGCCTCTTCGAGGAAGGCCAGGTAGGCCTCGCCATGCACTGCCTTTAGCGGCTCGAGGCCGGCGTCCTCAGGCTGACGGATGTCGAAGCCCAGAGCCTTGGCTGCCTGGAGCAGGCGCTGGGCGCGCTCGGGGACTTCCTGCGGGGTGCGCATGGCGCCCCGCGAGTAATAGCTGCGTGGGTGGTGCAGCAGTTGTTCGGGGTGGAAGTAGCAACGCATCAGGCTTCTCCTTGTTCGATCAGGCCCGCACGGGCCAGCACGGCGTTGAGCAGTACATCGGCACCCTGGCGGGCGTCCTCGGGCAGTACGTCTTCGGCTTCGTTATGGCTCAGGCCGCCGACACAGGGGATGAACACCATGGCGGTCGGGCAGTAGCGGGCCAGCAGGATGGCGTCGTGGCCGGCACCGCTGACGATCGACTGCTGGGCATAGCCCAGGCCATCCACCGCCTGCTGCACGGCAGCTACGCAGTCGGCGTCGAACGGCGTGGCCGGGCTGACCCAGTGGCGCTCGATACGCACCCGCAACCCGCGCTGATTGGCGATGGCTTGCAGCTTCAACGTCAGGTCGCGCTCCATCGCCTCGATGGCTTCATCCCGGTGATGACGCAAGTCGACGGTGAACTGCAGCAACCCTGGAATGGTGTTGCGCGAGGACTTGGCGATGGACAGTTCACCCACGGTGGTCAGGCCTTGCGGCGCGAACTCGGCGGCCAGTTGCTCGACGGCCTGGATCATCTGTGCAGCGCCGTACAGGGCATCCTTGCGCAATGGCATCGGTGTGGTGCCGGCGTGTGCGGCCATGCCTTCGACGGTAACGTCCAGCCAACGGATGGCCTGCCCGCCGCTGACCACGCCAATGGCCTTGGCGTTGTCTTCAAGGATCGGACCTTGCTCGATATGCGCCTCGAAATAGGCATCCACCCGGCCGCCCAGCGGGCGCTGGCCGGCGTAACCGGTGCGTTGCAGTTCGTCGGCGACGCTGATGCCATCGGCGTCGCGAATGGCCAGCGCTTCGTCCAGAGCCAGAGTGCCGGTGAACACTGCCGAACCGAACATGGCCGGGGTGAAGCGGGCGCCCTCCTCGTTGGTCCATACGGCGATTTCCAGCGGTTTGCGCGTCTGGATGTTCAGGTCATTGAGCCGGCGTACCACTTCAAGGCCCGCTAGCACACCGTAGACGCCATCGAAACGGCCGCCCTCAGGTTGGGTGTCGAGGTGGCTGCCCATCATCACCGGCGCTGCATCCGGGTCGCTGCCAGCGCGGCGAGCGAACAGGTTGCCGATGGCATCGACGGTCAGCGTCAGGCCGGCTTCACGGCACCAGTGGCTGAACAGTTCACGGCCAGCCTTGTCCTCGTCGCTGAGGGCCAGGCGGCAGCTGCCGCCACGGGCAGTGGCACCGATTTCGGCCATGGCCATCAGGCTCGCCCACAGGCGTTCGCCATTACTTTTCAACATGTGCGGGTACTCCAGAAAAACGGTTCGATCAGGCCAGTTCCAGGCGCTGGCTGCGGGCGTACTGGCGCGCCAGGGCGAGCACGCAGACCAGCGAAATAGTGGCGATCAGGGTGTAGAACACCGCCATCGGCCACCATTGGCCGGTGAAGGTGTGGGCCAGCCAGGTACCGATCAGCGGGGTCAGGCCGCCCGCGATGGCGCCGCAGATCTGGTAGGCCAGGGAAATGGCGGTGTAGCGCACGCGGGTTTCGAACATGCCGCTGACATAGCCGGCGATCACCGCGTAGAAAGACGCCATGCACGCAGCTGCCAGGGCGATGCCGAGTACGATCAACGGGCCCTGACCCGAGCTGACCAGCACGAACATCGGGTAAGGCGAAGCCATCGCCAGCAGCGCGACAAGGGCCAGGAAGCGGGTGGCGCCCATCTTCTCCGATAGCCAGGCGGCCAACGGCTGCACGCAGAACTGGATGATCGCCACGAAGAACAGGCACTCCAGAATCAACGAGCGCTCCAGGTGCAATTGCTGGGTGGTGTAACTGATCATGAAGGTGTTGGTGAAGTAGACCCCGGCAATACCCAGGGTATTGGCACCGATGCACAGCAACAGCGGGCGCCAGGCCGTGCGCAGCACTTCGAATACCGGGGCCTGCTCCTTGCGCCGGGCCTTTTCCGCCTGCTCGCGGCTGGCGATGAACTCGGGCGACTCATTCACCCCCAGGCGAATCGCCAGGCCCACCAGCAGCAACAGCGCGCTGGCCAGGAATGGCACGCGCCAGCCCCAGCTCATCAGGTCTGCTTCCGGCAGGCGGGTGACCGCGCCAAAGGCCAGCAGCGAAAGGATCAGGCCCGCCGGGCTGCCCAGCTGGGCGAACGAGGCGAAGAAGTTGCGCCGGCCCTTGGGCGCATGCTCGCCAGCCATCAGCACTGCCCCGCCCCACTCGCCACCCACGGCAATGCCCTGGACGATGCGCAGCAGGATCAGCAGTACCGGCGCGGTGGCGCCGATTTGTGCGTAGGTCGGCAGCAGGCCGATGCCCACGGTGACGATGCCCATCATCAGCAAGGTGATGACCAGCGATTTCTTGCGGCCGATACGGTCGCCCACGTGGCCGAAGACGATGCCACCCAGCGGCCGGGCGAAGAAGCCGACGGCGAAGGTACCGAACGCGGCCATGGTGCTGAACAGGCTGTTGTCGGAGGGGAAGAACAGCGCGCCGAACACCAGGGCAGCGGCGGTGGCGTAGATGTAGAAGTCGTACCACTCGATCATGGTGCCAATGAACGCGGCAGCGGCGGCACGGCGTGGCTGGGGGGAAGCGGTGGGCTTCATGGAGGCTCCTTTGCTTGTTGTTCTGGCAGGAGTTGTCAGGGGCACGGGGGCGCTCTTGTGGCGCTTGGCTTGTTGAATCGGTGTTGGCTTCTTCGCGGGCTCGCCCGCTCCCACAGGTACTGCGCAGCATTCGAAACTTGTGGTGACCCTGTGGGAGCGGGCAAGCCCGCGAAGAGGCCAGCACCGACTCAGCAGGCCTCGATACCTGCGATTTATCGGCCCGGGGCTATGATTAGTCAATTTTCTATTTATTATTCGAAATATTAGCCTTGCTTATTATCGAGCCTGCCATGCCCGACCGTCTGCTCAACGACCGCCTCGACTGGAACCTGCTGCGTACCTTCCGGGTCATCGGCCAGGAGCTTTCCATCAGCCGCGCTGCCGCGCGCCTGCACCTCACCCAGCCGGCAGTGAGCCAGGCGCTCAAGCGCCTTGAAGAACAGCTTGGCCGCCAGCTCATCGCCCGCCGCGGGCCGCGCTTCGTGCTGACGGAAATGGGCGAGCAGCTGTTTCAGCTGGCTGGCGAGGTCTATGGGCAGATGTCGCAGATCGGCAGCTTGCTGGAGCAGCCGGCGGACGAACTGGTGGGCAAGGTACGCCTGCTGATGATCAGCCGTATCGTCAACGAACGCTTCGACGACTTCCTGGCCGACTTCCACCGCCAGCACCCGCGGGTGGAGCTGGAGATTGATGTAATGCGCAGCTCAGACATCGTCGCCGCCCTGCAGGAAAAAACCGCCACGGCGGGCCTCAGCCTGAACCGGCGTGCGCAGCCACGGCTGGAACAACGGTTGTTCCTGCGCCAGCGCTATGCGTTCTTCTGTGGCAAGCACCATGCCCTGTTCGGCCAGGCCGAAGGCGACCTGCAGCGTGAGAACTTCGTCAGTTTCACCAGTGACCAGATTGGCGGCATGCTGTCGCCACTGACCATTTTCCGCGACCAGCAAGGGTTTGCCGGGCGGATCGTGGCATCGTCACCCAGCCTTGAGGAAGTGCGCCGGCTGGTGATTGCCGGGTTTGGCATAGGCTGCCTGCCCGAGCATGTGGTAGCACCGGATGTAGACGCCGGGTTGCTGTGGAAGCTGCCGCCGCAGGAAGGGATTGCCGATGTGGATATCCACCTGTTGTGGAACAGGGAACAGCGCTTCAGCCGGGCGGAAGAGGTGTTTATCGAGGCGTTGCAGCAACGCCTTGACTGAACGCGGAGCCGGGGTTGGCGAGCACTGGACACAATAGTGGCCAATTAGTAGCATCCAGACCAACTGAATATTACGGACAATCTCAGTCATGGATCGAGCCACCGGGGTCATTCGACGCCCTATTCATTACCCCATCCGCACTTTGATTACCTGGGAAGAAGCATGGAAGGGGCCCGACGAGGGCTTGATCCGGTGCTGGGAGATTGGCCGTGAGCGGGCCCTGACCCAGCCAGAACTTGCCCGGCACTGCATCGATGGCGCACTCCCGGTGCTAGGTTGGAAAGGTGGCCATGATCGCGCCTTGAAGAAGCCGATGAAGTACGGTTCGTTCAAGTACCTGGCGCAATGGCAGGGCCTTCGCGGCGAGGATCTGTTCATCGATACGCGAACAGAGCTCACCCTGACCTGTAATCACACCGGCATGCTGACAACGTTCACACCGGACCAGGAAAAATACGCCAATGCTGTGATCCTGACGGAATAGAAACGAGGAACAGGGAATGGTCGATCTTCATCAGGAATTTCAGAACAGCCGCTTTTTTCACGAAGCGCGGATCGCGCAGCGCTCGGTTGATGGGTTGATTGGAATCGCTGCGGGCCTGACTGCTGACAATCAGGTCAATCAACAAGAAGCCGAGTTCCTCAAAGGATGGATGGAGCAGCAACTCGTTCATCTTGAGGATCCGGTCATCAATTTGTTGTACCGGCGCCTGAGCGACATGCTCAAGGACAATATGCTGGATGCTGCCGAGTCGGCTGAACTGCTTGAGCTATTGCAGCAGTTCACCGGCAAGCCGCGCTGCAGCGACAACCCATTCTCTTCACCCACCTCACTGCCACTCGATAACCCCGAACCCACACTGGAGTGGACAGGCCGCATGTTCCTGTTTACCGGCACAATGGCTTACGGGCCTCGCAAAGCATGCGAAGCGCTGGTAGTCGAACGTGGGGGTTCAATCGCCGCGGGGGTGAGCAAGAAGACCCACTACCTGGTCATTGGCAGTATTGGCAACGAGCAGTGGCTACACAGCAGTTATGGCACGAAGATCAAGAAAGCAGTGGAAATCAGGGAAGCGGGTGCGAACATTGCGATCGTAAGCGAGGCGCATTGGCAGCGTGCGGCGTTTGGTTGATGGCCATGATGGCGTTTACCGCTTCTGAGCGGATCGATACACCTCGCTACGCTCGCGTTTGCCAACCGATACCACCACTACAACGATACGCTCGTCCTCGACTCGATAGACGAGGCGATATCCAGAGGCCTTGAGCTTGATTTTGTAGTGGTTCGGCAGGTCACGCAGCGCGTCGGCCTGTACCTTGGGTGACTGCAGGCGCTCGGCGAGTTTTTTCTTGATCTGTTCGCGCACGGTGTGGCCTAGCTTGCCCCACTCTTTCAGTGCCGAAGGCAGGAATTCGAGTTTATAGGTCATCCAGGGATACCGGTACGCCTTTTTCACCCAACCTCGACTTGGCCAGTTCGCTCAATTCGAGATCTTCCAAGCGTTCCATCATGGCCTCGTACAGTTCGGCCGGCACCATGTAACCCATCACGCGGTTGTGATTGAGCACGGCGACGGGCATACCCGCAGCGCCGGTCATCACCGCGGATGGGTTCTTTTTCAGTTCCGACACGCTTACGGCCACGTCAGCGAATATGTTTTGCATGTTTACACCCTCAATAGAGAGCCATATTTTGGTCCATATATAGGACACAAACAAGTCGTCACTGCTCAAGCACAGAGGTGAGACACGACAGGCGAAATGCCGTGTTTGTGGGAGATCGCCCAGCCCTTTGAATCCAACGCGGTGCATGGCACCGGCTGCGCCGGTGTTCGCGGCTAAAACCGCTCCCACAGGGTCTCTGCTAGCTCAATGAGTCATTTGCATTTCCATGGGGAGCGGTCGGGGTCAGGCTGTTGCCAGTGCCGGGTAGTCGGTCAGGCCATGGGCATCACCACCGAACAGCGTGGCCCGTTCGTGCTCGGCCAGTGGCGCATTCAGCTTCAGCCGCGCCGGCAGGTCCGGGTTGGCCACGAATGGCCGGCCGAAGCCGATCAGGTCAGCCCAGCCCTCCTCCAGCGCACGCCGTGCACGTTCGCCGGTGTATTTGCCGGCATACACCATCACCCCGGGGAACACTGCCCGCAGCTGTTGCTTGAAGTCCACTGGCATGTCCGGCGCGTCATCCCAGTCGGCTTCGGCAATGTGCAGGTAGCCGATGCCGATTTCGCCCAGGCGCTTGGCCGCCTCGGTATAGGTGGTGACCGGGTCGGCATCGACACAGCCATTGAGCGTGGTCAGCGGCGCCAGGCGTACGCCTACGCGCTGAGCGTCGCCGGTGCCTTCGACCAGCGCACGGGTGACCTGGTCGAGGAAACGCAGACGGTTTTCCAGCGAACCGCCGTAGCGGTCGGTACGATCGTTGGCGCCGGAATCGAGAAACTGGTTGACCAGGTAACCGTTGGCCGCGTGCAACTCGACACCGTCAAAACCAGCCGCCATGGCATTGCGCGCAGCCTGGCAGTACTGCTCGATGATCTCGGCAATTTCCGCTTCGTTCAACGCGCGCGGCTTGGAGGCCTGGACAAAGCCTGGCGTGCCGTCGGCATTGTCGATGAACACATTCACGCCTTCGGCCTGCATCGCCGAGGACGACACCGGTGCCTGGCCGCCGAGCAGGCTGCTGTGGCTGAGGCGACCGACGTGCCAGAGCTGGGCGAAGATGCGCCCGCCTGCGGCATGTACCGCCTCGGTGACCAGGCGCCAGCCGTCGATCTGTGCCTGGGTGTGGATACCCGGGGTGCGGGCGTAACCCTTGCCCAGTGGCGAGATCCAGGTGCCTTCACTGACGATCAGCCCGGCACTGGCGCGTTGTGCGTAGTACTCGGCCATCAGCGCGGTCGGGACATCGCCAGGCTGTGCGGCGCGGGAGCGGGTCATCGGTGGCATCAGCACACGGTTGGGCAGGTCAAGGGCGCCGAATTGCAGGGGTTGGAACAGCGGATCTTGAGTCATCATGAGCATCTCCGTAAGTCGAATCAGGGGTCAGGCGCGGCTGACGACAGGTTGTGGCTGGGCAGGTACGCGGCGGTCGAGGCGGCCGCTGTACAGGGTAAGGGCCAGGGCACTGAGGGTGACCAGCGCGGCAATCCATGGGGTGTGGCCGAGGCCGAGCTGTTGCACGACCTGGGCACCGCCCCAGGAACCACCGGCCACACCCAGGTTGAAGGCGGCGATGTTGAAACCGGCAGCCACGTCGACTGCGTCGGGGGCGACCTTTTCCGCCTGCTGCACCACGTACACCTGCAGGCCCGGCACGTTGCCGAAGGCCACCGCGCCCCAGGCCAGTACGGTGATTACCACCAGCACCGGATGCGGCGCGGTGAAAGTCAGCGCCAGCAGCACCACGGCCAGCAGCAGGAAAATGATCGACAGTGCCTTGACCGGGCCTTTGCGGTCGGCCAGGCGGCCGCCCCAGATGTTGCCCAGGGCAACCGAAACACCGTAGGCGAGCAGCACCAGGGCGACGCTGTTGGCGCCGAAGCCGGCGATGTCCTGCAGGATCGGGGCAAGGAAGGTGAAGGCGATCAGCGAGCCGCCGTAACCCACGGCAGTCATGGCATACACCAGCAGCAGGCGCGGTTGCAGCATCACCCGCAGTTGGCGCAGCAGCGGTGCCGGCTGGCTGTGCTGGATGCGCTTGGGCACGAACAGCAATGCACCGAGCAGCGCCACCAGGCCGAAGGCCGCCACCACCAGGAAGGTCACACGCCAGCCGAAGTGCTGGCCGATGAAGGTACCCAGCGGGATACCGGTGACGAAGGCCACGGTCATGCCACTGAACATGGTGGCGATGGCACTGGCGGCTTTTTCTTTCGGCACCAGGCTGGTGGCGATGATCGAGCCGACCGAGAAGAACACCCCATGGGCCAGGCCGGTGAGGATGCGCGCCATGATCAGCGATTCGTAGCTGGGTGCCTGCCAGGCCACCAGGTTACCGGCGGTGAACAGCGCCATCAGGCCGACCAGCAACAGCTTGCGCGGGACACGGCCGGTCATGGCGGTGAGCAGAGGCGCGCCGATGGCGACGCTGAGGGCGTAAAGGCTGACCAGCAAGCCGGCCGAAGGCAGGGTGACCGCCAGGTCATTGGCGATGGTCGGGATGAGGCCGACGATCACGAACTCCGTGGTGCCGATGGCGAAAGCCGCCAGGGTCAGGGCTAACAAGGCGAGAGGCATTTGAGAATCACCTGTGGAAGGTTGGGATGGGTGAATTCTCGGGGGACGTGGGGATGGGAAAAAGGTGGGGACGGGACAATGAGTTTTGACTTGAAGGCAAAGGTTATCTTCAAGCTATTGCGAGGGGGTCAACTTAAATGTCCCAGCCTGCGCGGTCAGTTGTGGGAGCGACACAAGGCCGCTCCCACAATTGACCGCGTTCATCAACCCGACGAAGTGAACGCATCCCAGGCTGGCAAGATCGAGACCGCCAAAGTCATAATTGTTAACAGTTAAGTCCCTGGAGGTCTCATGCAAGATCTACGTCAGTTGCGCTACTTCGTAGCCGTCGCCGAATGCGAGAACGTCGGCCGGGCCGCCGAGCAGCTGCATATTTCCCAATCCCCCCTCAGCCGACAGATTGCTCAGCTGGAGGACAACCTTGGCCTGGCCCTGTTCGAACGGCGCAACCAGCGCCTGTACCTGACCAGGGACGGGCGCACCTTCCTGGCCGAAGCGCGTGGCCTGCTCAAGCATGCCGAGCGCCTGGAATCGCTGGGCAAGCGCCTGGGCCGTGGTGAGGAAGGCGGGCTGTGCATCGGTTACGTCAACCATGCCATCCATGCCGGCGTGCTGCCGGGCGCTGTGCGGGCGATTCGTGGCGAGCGTCCGAACATTCACATTGCGCTGTACAACATGACCCCCAACGAACAGTTCGAAGGCCTGCGTCAGCGCAGCCTGGACATTGCCCTGGTTTGCGAGCCGCCGCCAAAGAATGACCCCGACCTGAGCGGCCAGCCGGTGCTGGACGACCCATTGCTGCTCGCCATCCCGGCCACGCACCCGCTGGCCAGCAGGGCCGAGCTGACCCCCGCCGACCTGCACGAACACGACTGGATCATCACTGGCGGCCAGCCCGACCAGGGCCACAAGCGTGACGATTTCATCGCCCGCTGTGGCGATGCCGGCTTCACCCCGCGCCTGTCGCTGGAGGCCAACGACCCGCTGAGCGTGCTAGGCCTGGTGTCCGCCGGCCTGGGGCTGGCCATGGTGCAAAGCAGCCTGTCGGCCAGTGCCGGGCCGACCGTGGTGCTGCGCCAGCTGGACTGGTTCCAGCCCAGCGAGCAGTTGTGGGCGGTCTGGCACCAGGTCGACTTGAGGCCGATCGTGGGCATTTTCCGCGAGCGCGTACTGGCATTGGCCGAGCAAGGGTTTGATAAGTCAATCAAGGTCTGAACTCAGTCGAATTGCGTCTTTTACAGTCTTACTGCGCTTCACTAGGATGGCTCCCATCGATACAACTCACTCCACAGGAGCCATTCCATGAACATCGACCTCGGCGGACGCACCGCCATCATCAGCGGCTCGACCGGCGGTATTGGCCTGGCTATCGCCCGCGGCCTGGCCCGCGCCAACGCTGACGTAGTCATTGCCGGCCGCAGCCAGAAGTCGCTGGATGCCGCCCTGGCCGAACTGCGCGAACAAGGCGGCCGTGGGCAGATCCACGGCGTGGTTGCCGACCTGGGCACCGCCGCCGGTGCCGAAACCCTGTTCGCCGCCCACCCACGGGCCGACATCCTGGTCAACAACCTGGGCATCTACGACGATGTCGACTTCTTCGAAGTGGCCGACAGCGAGTGGACGCGGTTCTACGACACCAACGTGCTGAGCGGCGTGCGCCTGGCCCGCCTCTATGCCCCGGGCATGGTGGAGAACGGTTGGGGGCGGATCCTGTTCATCTCCTCGGAGTCGGGCATCGCCATCCCTGCCGACATGATCAACTACGGCGTCACCAAGGCTGCCAACCTGGCGGTATCCCATGGCCTGGCCAAGCGCCTGGCTGGCACCGGGGTAACCGTGAACGCAGTGCTGCCCGGCCCGACACTGACCGACGGCGTGGCCGCGCTGGTGGCTGATGCAGCCCAGGCGTCCGGGCGCAGCATTCGTGAAGAAGCCGACAACTTCGTGCGTACCGCACGGCCGAGTTCGATCATCCAGCGTGCCGCCGATGTCGACGAAGTCGCTCACCTGGCGGTGTACCTGGCCTCCCCTTACTCGTCCGCCACCACCGGTGCAGCGCTGCGGGTCGACGGTGGTGTGGTCGACAGCCTGGCTATCTGAGTTCAACCTGGGGGCCGCTTTGCGGCCCCAGACTTTTGCCCTGAAATCAAAACACCTTGCCCTCACCGCACCTGTTTCCCCCGCCCGATCCCCGCTAGCCTGCCGCCCACACCCGTCTCGAGAGGACCCGCACCATGCCAACCGATCATCAAGCCTGGGCCTGGACCCCGAACGCCGGCCTCGATGGCCTGCAACTGCTGCGTAAACCCCTGCCACAACCCGGCCCCGGCGAGGTGCTGGTGGCCAATCGCGCCATTGCCCTCAACCCGGTGGACTGGAAAATCTGCGAATGGGGCCACCCTGCCTGGCAGCAAGGCACGGTCCCGGGTGTGGATGGCGCCGGTGTGGTAGTCGCCGTTGGCGCAGGCGTCGACCTGCCGTTGGGCAGCCGCGTTGCCTACCACCAGTCGCTGGCGCGGGACGGCAGCTTTGCCCAGCACTGCCTGCTCGATGCCAGCCTGGTGATGCATATCCCCAGTGCGCTCGGCGACACCGCCGCGGCCGCTGTGCCCTGCCCCGCCCTGACCGCCTGGCAGGCCTTGGCCAAGGTACCCGAAGGTGCCAGCCGCGACGTGCTGGTGATCGGCGCCGGTGGCGCAGTGGGCTTCTACCTCGCACAACTGGCCGCGCAGCGTGGCCTGCGCGTGTGGGCCAGTGCCGGCCGACGCCACCACGCCACGCTCAAGGCCCTTGGTGTGAGCGGGGTGTTCGACTACCACGACGCCGATTGGCAGAACCAACTGCAGGCCGCCCTGGGCGAGCGCCCGCTGCATGCCCTGTTCGACACCGTCAGCGGCGCCCATGCCGGCAGCCTTGCTCACCTGCTCGGTTACAACGGCCACCTGGTGTGCATCCAGGACCGCCAGGAAACCGCGCCAACGCCGGCCTTCGGCACGGCGATCTCGCTGCATGAAGTGGCGCTCAACAGCATTCATGCCCATGGCCAATTGGCTGACCGCCAAGCCCTGCGCGTAGCTGGTGAACGCCTGTTGCAGGCCGTCGCCGATGGCAGCCTGATCGCGCCACAACGCCGCGAGTTCGCTTTCTCGGCATTGCCACAGGCTCTGCGGCAGTTGAAAGAGGGCCAAGGCGCAGGCAAATGGGTGACGCGCCTCGACTGAACGCCCTGTGCGAAAACTTGGATCCCATTCTGCTACAAGGTATGCTGGGCAATAGCTAAACGCCACTGCTCAGGCAGGCCTCGTGCCTGTCTTCAAGGACGAGCCCTTTGCCCAGCCACCCTACCCGTCACACCATCGCCCGCCAGTGGCAACTGCTCAAGCTGCTGCCCGGCCGTCACCCAGGGATGAGTTCCACCCAGTTGCAGGCCGCCCTGACAGCCGTGGGCCATATCACCAGCAAACGCACCGTCGAACGCGACCTGGTGGAGCTTGCGGCGCTGTTCCCGGTGCAGTGCAACAGCAAAGGCATGCCCTACGGCTGGTACTGGCAACCGGGCCTGAACCTGCGTGAAGCGCAGCAGTTGCAACCTGATGCGCTCACCCCCTCGGAACAGGTGGTGCTGCACGCGTGGGTCGATGATGCCCTGGCCCGGCGCCTGGAAGCGTCGCCACTGTCGGCAGACATGCAACTGACGCTGCAAGCGGACGGTGGCGCCACCCTGCTAGCCACCGTCGACGACAACCGCGCGTTGATGGGCTGGCTACTTTCCCAGGCCGGCTCGATCTGCGTGCAGGCGCCCCAGGCACTGCGCCAGGCCATGCTCGAGCAGTTGCGCCAGAGCCTGGCGCTGCACGATGATGGTTGTTGACCGGCAAGCAAAAGTCATTGTCCCCCGGGCCGCTTTTTCCCACAGGTGGCCCTGCGCAGAATCAGCTCCTGACAACGCCTCACTATCAGGAGTACCCGATGAAACGCTTCAAGCCCCTGCTGCTTGCCGTCGCCCTGGCGTCCACTGCCCAGGCCACCCTGGCCGCCGACTGGCAGACCTCGCCCTACGGCAAACAGGATGAAATCGGCGCCGCCAACCTGCTCACCCCCGAAGTGGTCAAACAGGCGGTTGGCCTGGTCAAGACCGGCAAGACCTACCCGCTGGCCGTACCGGTTAGCAAAGACCTGCCAGCCTTCCGCCACCGCAGCTTCCACCTGTACAACATCCAGCCTGGCGAGCAGGCCGGCCAGACCCTGGGCCGCAACAAGTTCAGCTTCAACGATGAATTGGTCAACGGCTGGACCGGCGTCGGCACCCAGCTCAACGGCATCGGCCACATCGGTATCGACAATGTCTACTACAACGGCAACAAAGCTGCCGACTTCGTCACTGTCGAAGGCGTGACCAAGCTGGGCGTGGAAAAAGTACCGCCCATGGTCACCCGCGGCGTGGTGCTGGACATGACCGCTCACTACGGCAAGGCCATCGTGCCCGGCGGCACCTCGTTCACCGTCGACGACATCAAGGCCGTACTGAAGAAGCAAGGCATTACCCTGCGCAAGGGTGACGTGGTGCTGTTCAACACCGGTTGGCTGGAACTGATCGGCAAGGACAACCAGCAGTTCCTCGCCACCGAACCGGGCATCGACCTGCCGGCGGCCGAGTGGCTGGCGGACCAGGGCATTGTCGCCTTTGGTGGCGATACCTGGGCGTCAGAGGTGTACCCGAACCCGACCGGCGAAGAGTTCCCGGTCAACCAGTTCATGCTTGCCAAGCGCGGCATCTACAACCTGGAACTGATCGACACCCGCGCGCTGGTGAAGGACAAGGCGTTCGAGTTCCTGTTCGTGCTTGGCCAGCCGCTGTACAAGGGCTCGACCCAGGTGAACATCAACCCCGTGGCGATTCACTGATCGATTTCGATCCTGGGGCTGCTTTGCAGCCCTTTCGCGACACAAGGCGCTCCTACAGGGGGATGCACATCCCTTTGTAGGAGCGGCCTTGTGTCGCGAAAGGGCCGCAAAGCGGCCCCATCTTCAGAACGTACCGGGGAACGCCCCGCCATCGATCAACAGGTTCTGCCCAGTGATGTACCCGGCATGTGCACTGCACAGGAACGCGCAGTAAGCGCCGAACTCGCCGGCATTGCCAAAGCGCGCCGCCGGGATGGCCTTGCGCCGCGCCTGGGTGGTGGCTTGCACATCCCCACCTGCCGCCTTCCAGGTCTTCTGCAGGCGCGCTGTGTCGAACGCCCCAGGCAGCAGATTATTCAGCGTGACGTTGCTGCCCGCCAGGCGCTGCTGACGTGCCAGGCCGGCGATGAAGCCGGTCAGGCCACTGCGTGCACCATTGGACAAGCCAAGAATATCGATCGGCGCCTTTACCGCACCGGAGGTGATGTTCACCACCCGGCCGAACCCGCGCTCGGCCATGCCATCGACCACCGCCTTGATCAGCTCGATGGGGGTAAGCATGTTGGCGTCCAGTGCCTTCAGCCAGTCCTCGCGGCCCCAGTCACGGAAGTCGCCCGGCGGCGGGCCACCGGCATTGTTGACCAGGATATCCACCTGCGGGCAGGCTGCCAGCAGCGCCTGGCGCACCTCGGCATCGGCGACATCACCGGCCACGGTGCGCACCTCGATGCCCGGGCAGGCCGCGCGCAACTCGGCGGCGGTCTGCTCCAGGGTGGCCTGGGTGCGGGCATTGATGACCAGGTTGACGCCTTCTTTGCCCAACGCCTCGGCGCAGCCTTTGCCCAGGCCCTGGCTGGCCGCGCAGACGATGGCCCAGCGGCCGGTAATGCCTAGATCCATTGGGTTGCTCCTTGATGCTATGCAGTTACAGGGTCACTGGATCGGCGAAAACGCGGCAGGCATCAACAGCTTCGATTCCATCCGCACCAGCATCGGGAAGGCCACGGGGATGAAGCGCTCCAGCCAGTCCGCATCGCGGTACAGGGCGGCGCGGCGCTCGATGCGGTCGTCAAGGCTCTCGTAGGCCCAGATGTGCACCACCTGGTTCAGTTCGCCAATCTCGGTGTACCACCAGCCCACCAGCTTGGCGTAGCGCGAGATCACCGGCAAGCCTTCCTTTTCGAAGTGCTCCAGGTATTGCTTCATCTTGCCGATGTGAAGGGTGTAGGTACGCATTTCATAGAACATGGTCGTGGTTCCGCTAAAGGTTCAGAGGTTGCCGTGGTAGGCGTCGGTGATCAGGCGCTCGACATCGCACGCGGTGGTCAGGCGTGGGTTGACCAGCACGTTGCCGCTGCGCATCGAGTCGCTGACCATTTGCGGCAGGAACTCCAGGTCCACGCCCAGTTCACGGATGGTCGCGGGAATGCCGATGGCCTGGTTCAGGGCCACCACCGCGTCCACCGTGCGTGCCGCGGCCTGTTCCACGTTGAGCCCGGTCACATCGGCGCCCAGTGCAATGGCGATGTCACGGAAGCGCTCCGGGCAGGCCGGCAGGTTGAACTTGATCACGTAAGGCAGCAGGGCGGCGTTGGCGATGCCATGGGGGATGTTGAACACCCCGCCGAAGGTGTGGGAAATGGCATGCACGTTGCCCAGCTTGGATTGCGAGAACGCCACCCCGGCCAGGAACGAACCCAGCAGCATCTGTTCGCGGGCGGCCATGTCGGTGCCGACGAAGTAGGTTTTTTCCAGGCTGCCGGCAATCATGCGAATGGCCTGCAGGGCCATGGCCTGGCTGATCGGGTTGGCCTGGCGCGACACATACGACTCGATGGCATGGGTCAGGGCATCCATGCCGGTGGCAGCGGTGATGGCTGCAGGCAGCTTCAGGGTCAGTGCCGGGTCGAGGATGGCCAGGCGCGGGAACAGCCGCGGGCTGACGATCACCGTCTTGAACAGCGTGCGCTTGTTGGTGAACACGGTCGACGCCGTGCATTCGCTGCCGGTACCGGAGGTGGTCGGGATGGCGAAGATCGGCAGCGGCGGCTGGGGCAGTTTGTCGTAGCCCTCGTAGTCGAGGATGTTGCCAGGGTTGGTGGCCATCGCCGCCACGCCCTTGGCGGTGTCGATGCTGCTGCCGCCGCCCACGCCGATCACGGCGGTGCAGTTGCGCGCTTTGAGCAGCGCCACGGCAGCGTCGAGCACGTCGGTGCTGGGGTTGGCTTCAACGGCAGAGAACAGCTGGTAGTCGATGCCCGCCTGCTCCAGCGAGGCAAAGAAGCCGGCCAGAATGCCAGCGTCGATCAGGCCCTGGTCGGTGACCACCAACAGGGTACCGTCCACGTACGGCTTGAGCAGCGCACCGGCCTGGTCGGCCAGGCCCGCGCCACATTTGGCAATGGTGGGGAAATGGAACTGGAATTGGCTCATGAGGGGTCCTCAGGCAACTGCGTTGTTCTTGTTGTGCCCGCCGTGACGCTGGCGGGCCGTGCCGGGGCAATCTAGAGCGCGGGCCAGGGCCGCCGATAATGAAAAGAGCTGATCCGCCAATAACCGCTGCTTATCCCCTGCCCGGGTAATAAGCAGGCGTTATTGGCGGATCAGCTCTTTTCATTACCTGCAATGCCGGCAGCGCTCCAACAATCGGCCTGCGTAGTTGCTACGCCTCCCGATAATCACAACAACGAGCTCCTGCGATGAAGACCATCCCCTCCCCGGCCGACCTGGCGCTGCCCGCTGCGGCCCCGATGACCACGGTGCGCTGGCGCATCTTCCTGATCCTGTTGCTGCTGACCGCAATCAACTACATCGACCGCGCCTCGCTGTCGGTTGCGCTGCCGCTGATCGCCCCCGAATTCAACCTGACGCCGGCCATGGAAGGGCTGATGCTCAGTGCGTTCTTCTGGTCCTATGCCTTGATGCAAATCCCTGGCGGCATGCTGCTGGACCGCTTCCAAACCCGTGGCATCATTGGCGCGGCAACCGTGGCCTGGGGCCTGTTCCAGGCACTGGGCGCGGCCTCGCACAACTGGCTGGTACTGCTGCTGACACGCATCGGCCTGGGCGTGGCCGAGTCGCCGATCATGCCCGCCGGGGCCAAGCTCAATGGCGCCTGGCTGACGCCTAACGAACGTGGCCGTGGCGCGGTGCTGGTGGATGGCGGCGCACCGCTGGGCAGCGCCCTGGGTGCGATCCTGATTTCCGGGCTGATTGCCTGGCTGGGCTCGTGGCGATTGGCCTTCGTGGTGGCCGGGGTCGGCACCGTATTGGCCGGCATCCTGGCGTGGAAGTACATCCGCAACCACCCCAGCGAGCACCCGGGGGTGAACGAGGCCGAGCTGCGCCACATCACCGAAGGCAACGCCAGCGCACATGCCGCGGCAGCCAAGGCCAGCCTGCCGCTGCGCGAATTGCTCAAGGACCGTTCGATCTTTGCCATGTTCGCCGGCTACAGCTGCATCCTGGCAGTGTTCTATGGCCTGCTGACCTGGATGCCGAGCTACCTGCACAAGGCCCACGGCCTGAACATCTCGGCCATGGGCGGGGCGACCTTCCTGATCTTCATGTGCGGGTTTGTCGGCGAACTGATCGGTGGCTGGATCGGTGACCGCTGGCGGGCCAGCGGTGCCTCGCCGAACCTGGTGATGCGCACCCTGTTCAGCGGCTCGGCGCTGGTGGCGGCGCTGTGCATCCTGGCGGCAGCCTATGTGGGCGAGACCGTCGCGGTGATCAGCCTGCTGTGCGTGGCGATGTTCTTCATCCGTTGGTGCGGGATGTACTGGTGCCTGCCGGCGATCATCGGCGGGCCGTCGCGCACCGGCGTGCTGGGTGGCACCATGAATTTCTGCGGCAACATGGCCGGGGTGCTGGTGCCGATCGTGATCGGGCTGATCGTACAGTTCACCGGGGACTACTTCTTTGCGCTGATCTTCTTTGTGGCGGCTGCGGTGTTGATTGCGGTGTTTTCCAGCTTGATCGATTACCGCGAGCGGCAGTTCTGAGATACAGCCGGTTGGGGCTGCTTTGCAGCCCATCGCCGGCAAGCAGGCTCCCACACCGGTCGAGCTGCTTTCAAGGTTTTTGCAGTACCTGTGGGAGCTGGCTTGCCGGCGATAAGGCCAGGACAGGCAGCGCGAGACAATTGCTCCAACAGGGAGCCGCAACAGGGCTCAACCGGCCTTAAGCTCCTCCACCAGCAACCGCGCCGCCGGCGACAGCGGCGCTGCTACTCGGTGCACGATCCCGAACGGCTCGCTCAGCGCCCGCAGTTGCACTGCCAGCGACACCAGCAACCCGCGCTGCTCGGCAAAGGCCGCCACGGCGCTGGGGATCACCGCCACCAGCGTCGGGTCGTCTTCCAGCAGCATGAAGGTGGCGAAGGTGGAGAAGGTTTCCAGCGGGTAGCGTGGCACCTCCACCCCCGCCTCGCTCAATTCACGCTCCAGCGCCTGGCGCATGGGCATGTTGGCCGGGTAGACGATCCAACGGTACTGGCTCAGGTCGCCAACCTCCAGCGCCGCCGCCCCGGCCAGCGGGTGCTGCGGGTGCGCGACCACCGCCAGCGGCTCCTGGGCCAGTTCGACAAAGGCGTAGTCCGCCGCATTGCGGCCCAACCCTGGCCGGCAGATGGCCAGGTCCAGGCGCCCTTCATCAAGCTGGGCCAGCAGGTTGGCACTGGTGTTCTCGGCGATCTCCACCGCCAGTTGCGGCTGCTTGCGGCGCAACCGCCCGAGGGCACCGACCAGGGTCGGCATGGCACCCATGATGCTACCCACCGCCAGCCGCCCACCCTGGCCTTGGACAATGCCCAGCACCTCTTCGCGCAAATGCCCCAGGTCACTGTGAATCAACCGCGCATAACGCACCACGCAACGGCCTACGTCATTGGCCACCAGGCCGCTGGGCAGGCGCTGGAACAACGGCACACCCAGCACTTCCTCCACCTCGCGCAAGGCCTTGGTAGCCCCGGGCTGGGAAATCGCCATGGCCTCCGCCGCCTTGTGCAGGGAGCCGCAACGGTCCAGTTCGATGAGCAGGCGCAACTGACGCAGGCGCAGGCGGGAAAAAATGGAGTCCAGGGAGGGGATCATCGGGCAGGCTCGGCATGGGTCTTGTAATGCCGAGCACTATAGAGGGTTGTCAACGGGCGATTGTTGAGTTTGCGGCAAATGTCCTTTGCCCTGAAGACACGCCCGGCAAGCTCACGCCACGCGGCGGCGCGACAGGCAGGCATACCCCAGGCCCAGGACGCTGGCCGCCAATACGCCCAGCAGCACCATCAGCTCGCGGCTGTAACGGGCCACCCAGGCCGGGAAACCGATGACTTCGCGGTACACCTGGATGTCAGCCTTGCCATCGGCGTGACTGATGCTGACCCCGCCCTGACGGATCTGCGAGTAGTCCGCATCGAAATACACCCATACCTTGCACGCGCCACCCGGCTCGATGACGGGGATGTCCGCTTGCATCGTGGAGGTTTCCAGGATGGTGTCATTGCCAGCTGCATCGCGCACCTGCACCAGGCCTTTCGCCGGCAGGCGGATTTTCACCTGGCGCACCTGCGCATCACCGCTGTTGCGCAGCTCGATGAGCAGGCCGGTACGGTGGTCGACCAGCCCGGCCTCGAAGGGCTTGGCGAACAGTTGGGCATACGGCGCCTGGGCCATTTCGATCAGCCGCTCGACCTGATCGTGGCTCAGCCCACCCTCGCTGATGGAATTGATACGCCCCTGCAACTGCTCGTACTTGAGCTGCTCGCTGGCCTTGCTGATGCGTTCGCTGAACTGGCTGGGATAGGTGAGGTAGGCATAGGTCAGCGATGCCTCCAGGCGCGGGTTGCCCCTGAGCAACCCATAGGCGGCCAGCAGGACCATCAGGCCAAGCAGCACGGCTACGAGGAGTTTCCCCACCTTGTCCCAGCTCAATGCGAACTTCCTTCTGTCGTGATACAGACGATTCAAACCGACCAAGGGTGCCAAGTTCAAGGCCCCCAGGCAAGCCTGACTAAGGCTCCTGCTCGCCTCCCCGAGCCTGGCGCAACTGCTGCAACTGGCCGTCGATCAGCGCCTTGGCCATGCCTGCCAGGTAATACGTGGCCTGCATCATCGCCTTGCGGTCACCGGGCCGGTCGATGGCCTTGCGGGTGAGTTCGGTAATGCAGCCCATGATGCTCGAGGCCTCCATCAGCGCCGTACGCATTGGCAGCTGCGCGTTCATCTGCACCAGTTCGGCGCCGCCGTTGCCAAAACGGCCCGCTGCACGCACGACATTGAGGTTGCTGCTTTCTTTCGGAGTGTCTTTGTCCATGTCCATTCCTCGGGGTTACGAGCGTGCCGAGACTAGGGCGCTGCCTGCCCCGCCACAATAACCTTGGGGGTGGAAAGGCTTACTTTCAGAAATGGACTACAAGAACCCTACAAAGGGGATGCTCCGTCACCACTCAGGCTCTTGACCGGTAACCCGGCAGTGACGGACGATCGGTGTCCCCCCACAAGGATGAACACCATGCTACGGATACTGGGTAGAGCCTCCTCCATCAATGTACGAAAAGTTCTGTGGGCGTGCGCCGAGTTCGAGGTCCCGTTCGAGCGCGAAGACTGGGGGGCGGGCTTCAAGCCCACGGACAGCGCCGAGTTCCTTGCGTTGAACCCCAATGCCATGATCCCGGTGATCCAGGATGGCGACTTTACCCTGTGGGAATCCAACAGCATCATCCGCTACTTGGCCACGCGTTATGGCGCCACCGGGTTCTACCCGGGCGAGGCGCAGGCGCGGGCCAGGATCGACCAGTGGATCGACTGGCAGGCCTCGGACCTCAACCGTTCGTGGAGCTACGCGTTCATGTCGCTGGTCAGGCACTCGCCCGCCCACCAGGACCCACAGGCCCTGGCCGCCGGCTGCGCGGACTGGGCGCGCTACATGCGCATTCTCGACCGCCAGCTGGCAAACACCGGTGCCTACGTGGCTGGTAGCCAGTTCACCTTGGCGGACATCCCCATTGGCCTGTCGGTCAACCGCTGGTTCGAAACGCCATTCGAGCACCCGCACCTGCCGGCAGTGCGCGATTATTACGAGCGGCTTAGCGAGCGCCCGGCCTATCACCTGCATGGCCGTAACGGTACGCCGTGACGGGCAAAACTGTGGGGCTGCCTTGTGTCGCGATGGGGCGCAAAGCGCCCCCGAAAGTCTCCACCGGTTACACAGCAACCTGACTCGCCGCAGCCCCCGCCCGCCCCCGCCAGGCGAACAGCAGCACCATCACCAGGCCCAAAGCCGCCATCGCCGCCCCCGCCAGGGAAACCGCCGAATACCCCAGCCCGGCGTTGATCACTGCCCCACCCAGCGCCGCACCAATTGCATTCCCCAGGTTGAACGCCCCGATGTTCACCGCCGACGCCAGGTTGGGCGCATCCTTGGCCGCCTCCATCACCCGCATCTGCAGTGGCGGCACCAGGGCAAAGCTGGCAGCGCCCCACACCAGGACCGCCAACGCAGTCGCCAGCGGCCAGTCCATCACCAGCGGGAACACCAGCAACACCGCAATCAGCACGGCCAGCGACAGCATCAGGGTACGGTCGATCGAACGGTCCGCCGCCTTGCCGCCCCACACGTTACCCAAGGTCAGGCCGACACCGAACAACACCAGCATGGCCGTGACGAAAGTGGTGGACGCTGCCGCCTCGCTCTGCAGGATCGGCGCGATGTAGGTGAATACCGTGAACATCGCACTGGAGCCCACCACAGTCAGCAGCAATGCCGCCAGCACCGGCCCGCGGCCCAGCACGCGGATTTCGGCCATGGCCCCGCCGCCCTTGGGCGACGGCACGTTGGGCAGTGCGTACCAGAGGGTGGTCATTGCTACCAGGCCGAGCCCGGCGATGCCCCAGAATGCCGTGCGCCACCCCAGCATTTCACCGAACCAGGTCGCCAGCGGCACACCGCCGATGGTGGCAAGGGTCAACCCCATGAACATGGCGGCCACGGCCCCGGCGCGCTTCTCGGGCGGCACCACGCTGGCCGCGACGATCGAGCCGATGCCGAAGAACGCACCGTGGTTCAGCGAGGTGACCACGCGGGCAACCAGCAGGCTGGCGTAGTCGCTGGCCAAGGCCGACATCAGGTTGCCGAGGGTGAAGATGGCCATCAGCCCGATCAGCAGGTAACGCCGCGGGATCTTCACCGTGGCCAGGGTCATCAGCGGCGCACCGATCAGCACACCGATCGCATAGGCACTGACCAACAACCCGGCAGCGGGGATGGAGACGCCAAGGTCGGTGGCGATGCTGGGCAGCATGCCCATGGGGGCGAACTCGGTGACCCCGATGCCGAAGGCACCGATGGCGAGTGCGACAAGAGGTGGATTGATACGCATGGCAAGCTCCTTATCTGTGCTGCAGATGCTACGATCCCAAGCCAAGCCGCACTAGACTGCATTTTTGCGAACCACCTTTGCTGAAGAGGCACAAATGGACTTCAGTGGAAGATCCGGCGAGATGGAAATATTTACCAAGGTGGCCCAGGAGGGCAGCCTGTCCGCCGCCGCCCGGGCGCTGGGCCTGACACCTTCGGCGGTGAGCCGCATCCTGGCGCGCACCGAACAGCGCCTGGGCACCCGCCTGCTGCTGCGCACCACCCGAGCGCTCACCCTCACGCCCGAGGGCGAAGCGTACCTGCGCGGTGCACGGCGGGTGCTGGCCGACATGCTCGAAGTGGAAGAGGCCATCACCGACCAGGGCGTGCCACGCGGGCGCTTGCGGGTCAGTGCAGCGCTGGGCCATGGCCGCTTGACCGTGGTACCGCTGCTGGCAGCGTTCAGCGCGCGCTACCCGCAGGTGCTGGTCGACCTTACCCTCAGCGACGAAGTGGCCGACGTTCTCGGCGGCCAGGCCGACGTGGCGCTGCGCTTCGGCCACCTGCCGGACAGTTCGTTGAGCGCTCGTGCCATTGGCGAAACCGGCCAGGTGATCGTCGCCTCGCCCGAGTACCTGGCGCGCTGCGGTACGCCGCTTGTGCCAGAGGACCTGGCCCGGCACAACTGCCTGCGCTTCAACTTCCGCCGCGCCGCGCCCGACTGGCCGTTCCGCCGCGACGGGCAGGTCTTTTCATTGAAGGTGACGGGCAACATCGAATGCAGCAGCGGCGAGGCCCTGGCGCAGTTGGCCAGGCTCGGCGCCGGCGTGGCGCGCATCGGTACCTTTACCGTGGCCGACGACCTGGCCAACGGGCAGCTGGTGCCGTTGCTGGAGGTGTACAACCCGGGTGATCGCGAGCCGATCCATGCGGTGTTCGTCGGCGGCCCGGCGATGCCGGCGCGGGTGCGGGTGTTCGTGGATTTTCTGGTAGAACAACTGTCAGGCCGGAGCTGTCGCGCAGAGAACTGAATTCGCAAACGGTACGCGTACCCTGTGGGAGCGGCTTTGCCGCGAAGAATCCAACACAGTGTATGGCACCGGCTGCGCCGGTGTTCGCGGCTAAAGCCGCTCCCACAGGGGCCCTGCTAATTCAGTGAGTCCTGTGCAATTCCATGAAAGCGGCATCCGCGAATCAGGCAGTACAATGCCGCATTCTTACGTTAGCCCCGCAAAGGACCGCCCATGCTTTACGTCGTCATGCTCGGAGGCCGCCACCCCGGCGCCAAGATCGAAGTTCACGATGTGGTGTTCGCCCTGGCCGACACCTTCGAACAGGCCTACCCGCAGTTGCGCCAGGCCTGGTTCGGCAGCCCGAAAGGTTTGCACATCGATTCGTGGCTGGAGGTGCATGGTGTCGACGGCCAGCGCATCGAACTGCGCCCGCACGCCCCCGCCCGCGGTGCGCTGCGCCTGTACTTCATCAACCTCGGTGGTTATGAACGCGAAGTGTTCGGCGAGGCCCACCGCTACCTGCTGGTCACCGCCCACAACAAGACCGAGGCCAAGGCCCTGGGCAAGCAACGCATGCAGGCGGACTGGCTGAAGCCGCATACCGATGCCTTGCTGGCTGTCGACGACTGCCTGGCGATCGACCAGGTAGCAGGCCAGTTCGTGCACCTGGTCGAAGGCGCACACGAGCCGGTGGTGGTGCGTAACGACTACATCCTGATCTGACGCCAACAGCGCCGCTAAGCGCGCGGTACACTTGCCTTCAGCTCACGCTCAGGAGTTGCTTCATGCCCTACCCCATCGAACAGAAACTGGTCATCGGCGTTGCTTCGAGTGCGCTGTTCGACCTCACCGTCTCGGACGACATCTACCAGACCCAGGGCGTCGAGGCTTACCGCCAGCACCAGCAGCAGAACCTGGACGAACCCTTCCCCAAAGGCGTGGCGTTCCCGTTCATCCGCCGCTTCCTGAGCATCAATCAGGCCTTCCCCGAGCAGTTGCCGGTGGAGGTGGTGCTGCTGTCGCGCAACTCGCCGGAAACCGGCCTACGGGTGTTTCGCTCGATCAGCCACTACCAGCTGGACATCACCCGCGCGGCGTTCATGTCGGGCCGCTCGCCCTACGAGTACATCCCGGCGTTCAATGCCTCGCTGTTCCTCAGCGCCAACGAGGAAGATGTGCAGAAAGCCATCGACGCCAACTACCCGGCCGGGCGGGTGCTGCCGACACGCATCTACGATGACGAGATCGACACCGAACTGCGGGTGGCCTTCGACTTTGACGGGGTGATTGCCGATGACGAGGCCGAGCGCGTGTACAAGCGCGACGACAACCTGGACGAGTTTCAGGAGCATGAACGCGTGCGCAAGGGCATCCCGCATTCGCCGGGGCCGTTGGCCGACCTGTACCGCAAGCTTTCGCTGATTCGCATGCTCGAGGACCGCAGGTTGGCCGAGGACCCGGCGTACCAGCGCATCTTGCGGATTGCGATCGTGACGGCGCGCAATGCCCCTTCGCACGAGCGGGTAGTGACGACCTTGAAAGACTGGGGCGTTTCGCCGGACGAGTGCTTCTTTCTGGGAGGGATGGAAAAACCCAGGGTGCTGTCGATACTGAAGCCGCATGTGTTCTTTGATGACCAGCGCAGCCATTTGCAATCGCCGGCGGGGGATTTGCCGATGGTGCATGTGCCGTTCGGGGTGGCGAATCGCGAGCGTTCGGCGGCGGACTCTGCGCACGACGTGCCCCACAGGTACAGCGTTGCTCCCGAGGTTGTCGCTGAACCTGTGGGAGCGGCCTTGTGTCGCGAAAGGGCCGCAAGGCGGCCCCAGGGTTGATGCGCAACAGTTGAATGTGCCGGGACAGCTCTGCAGCCTTTGCCCGCTTTGCTCAGCTCGCCCAGCAGGACTGCCGGATGATGCTGCAGAAATTCCCAGGCCGGAATGCAGGTTCCTTGTCGGCGATCACATCCGCCTTCACGTTGCCAAACGTGGTCTGCGGCTTGTGCCGGATCCCGTCGTAAAACGCCTGGATGATCGCCTCCTTGAACCGCTCCCCACGCGGGTGCGCCTGGACCACGGCATCCCGTGCGGCAGTTTCCAGCCCTTCGTGGTGCAGCCCCAGCACATCGGTCTCTACCCCCGCGGTGACCAGAGCGATCAGCGGGTGCATGTGCTCTGGAATGCCCGGCGTGGTATGCAGCGCGATCGCCGTCCACACACGCTCGACATCGCGCTCGTCCACGCCGTGGCGCTGGAGGAAATCGCGCGCCGCATTGGCACCGTCCACCTCGAAACGGTAGCAATCGCTGCTGTGCTGATGGGTCAGGCCCATGTCATGGAACATGCAGCCTGCGTACAACAGTTCGCTGTCGTAACGCAGCCCCAGCCGCTGCCCGGCAAGGGCCGCAAAGTAGAACACCCGGCTGGAGTGGTGGAACAGCAAAGGGGAAGCCGTGTCACGGACGAGCTCGGTGATTTCCCGAGCCATGACGCTGTCGGGCAGCTGGATACCGGCGATGGATGAAGACATGGTCGCTCCTGGGTGGGTTGATGACGAGCCCAGTCTGCGGCTGCGAGTCGATGTCCTCAATTGACTTGTAACGCCAGATACTGCCATTGTCGGCGAATAACAGACTTGCGATGCAAAACCCGGAGCCACCATGCCCTCTGCCCCCATCACAGTCGCCATCCTGGCCATGCCCGGCGTACAACTGCTGGATGCCTGCGGCCCGCTCGATGTGTTCGCCGAAGCCAACCGCCAGGCCGGCCAAGACGCCTACCGCCTGCTTTTGCTGGCCTGCGAACCGGGGCCGCTGGTGAGTTCTTCTGGTACGCGCCTGGTGGCCGACGGCTGGATCGGCGAAGACCTGGAGGCAATCGACACCCTGCTGGTCGCCGGCACACCGCAGGCTGCCGAGCAATACCTGCGCCCCGGCATTCTCGACTGGCTGCGGCAACGCGCGGGCGCTTGCCGGCGTTACGGCTCGGTGTGCACGGGGGCGTTTGCACTGGCGGCTGCCGGGCTGCTGGATGACCGGCGTGTGACCACCCATTGGGCCGTGGCGCAGCCGCTGGCCGAGCGTTATCCGCGGGTGCAGGTGGATGCCGATGCCATTCAGGTGCATGACGGCAACCTGCGTACCGCTGCGGGGGTAACGGCCGGGCTGGACCTGGCACTGGCCCTGGTGGAGGAAGACCTGGGGCGAGATATTGCCAAGCTGGTTGCGGGGCACCTGGTCATGTACTTCAAGCGGCCTGGCGGGCAACTGCAGTTCAGCCGGCAAGGTGGGACATCACCGGTTGGGCGTTCGGCATTGCAGGGGTTGCAGCGTTACGTGGCCGCCAACCCTGCACTGGACCACGGGGTTGCCAGCCTGGCTGCGCGGGTTGGGCTGAGCCCGAGGCATTTTGCGCGGGTGTTTCAGGGTGATGTGGGGATGACCCCGGCCGCGTGGGTGGAGCTGGCGCGGGTGAATGCTGCGCGGGCGCGGCTGGAGGCTGGGCGAGAGGCACCGAAGCAGGTGGCGGCGCTGTGCGGGTTTGCCAATGCGGATACGTTGCGGCGGGCGTTCGTGAAGCATGTGGGGGTGACGCCGGCGGAGTATCGCAAGCGGTTTGGGCGGTCGGGGTGAGCTGAACCGAGGTGTTTGCGCTCGCGCCGGGTACGCTTGTGCGTCCCGGCCGAGGCTGTGCGCTCCATCGCAAGGTCAGCTTAGCGAGGGCCACCGCCCTGATGACCGCCAAAGCCACCGCCCCCACCGTGGCCACCGCCATTACCACCACCCGGCGGCATGAACATCCAGCAGCCTGACAAGGCCGATACCAGCGCCGCAACCAAGGCTGCGCGGAAAAGGTGTTTCGACTTCATTGCAACGCTCCACAAGGCTAGATCTGCTGCCGGCCGTTGGCCGGTTCGGCAGCGGGCGGATTCTAGAGCTGCGGAGTGATGGCACGGGGAAACTTTGCATATCTTTACAGTCGCACTGGCATCAGGGAGGACCGTTGCCTGTGGTTGCGGCTTGCATGCCCTTAAAGCAGGCTAGCCCATCCGCCAATCATCGCCCGGCATGATACGCCGCATGAACTCATCGAAAAGCGGCACCGTGAACGCCGTATCGCAGGCCAGCCCGCACCAGCGTGACCTGCAACTGGCCTTCGGCACAGCGATGCAAAGCGGTGATCAACGCGGCCAACTGGTTTTCGGAACGAATCTCTCTTGATTCGGCAATGTCAGCAAAAGCGAGCCCCTGTGCACAGCACTTTTCTTGAGACACGACGCTGTCGCCACTAGCACTTCGGGGCTGTTGCTGGACACCTTTCACAATCAGAAGCAACAGTGAACCTTTGTGGCATCAGTGGCTCAGTTGTGCAAAGCGCGCTTACCACTCCGACAAGGGATTGCCATGAGATCTGCCCCGTCCACTGCCCCTCCCCAGGTTCGCATCGAACGTGAACTGAGCCCGCGGGCGGTGCTCACCGGCGTAGCGCTGGGCATTCTGCTGACGCCCGCGAATGTGTACGCGGGCCTTCGGATCGGCTGGTCGTTCAACATGTCGATCATCGCCTTGCTGGTCGGCTTCACCCTGTGGCAGGGCCTGGCAGGGCGCGGCAACGGCCGGCCTGCATGGACGTTGCACGAAAGCAACATCAACCAGACCGTGGCCTCGGCCGCCGCGTCCATCGTTTCTGGCGGGCTGGTCGCACCGATCCCCGCCTATACCCTGCTCACCGGTCACCAACTCGACCCGCTGCCGATGATGGCCTGGGTGTTCTCCGTGAGCTTCCTGGGCATCTGGATCGCCTGGTATCTGCGCCCCGCCCTGCTCGATGACCATGGCCTGAAGTTCCCCGAGGGCATGGCGACCCTGGAGACATTGCAGCAGATCTACCGCCACGGCCACGAAGCCATGATGCGGATAAAGGTGCTGTGCAGCGCCGCGTTGCTGTCGGGGCTGGTGAAGTGGATTGACGGGTTCGTCTGGGCGATACCGCGCTGGGCACCCTCGCCAGTGCTCGAGCGCCTGACATTCACGCTCGATCCTTCGCTGATGCTGGTCGGCTTCGGCGGCATCATCGGCATCCGGGTGGGCCTTACGCTGCTGTTCGGCGCCGCGCTGGCGTGGGGCGGGCTGGCACCTTGGCTGGTCGACCATGCCTTGGTGGTGCTGGCCCCGAACGCCAGCGGCCCGCAGTTCGCCGCCCTGGTGGAATGGCTGTTGTGGCCGGGCGTCAGCCTGATGGTATGCGCAACCCTGACTTCATTGTCGGCCCGCCTGTTGCAAATGCCCCGGCAAAGGCTCGCCGAAGCGCAGGCAAGCCGGGTAGCGCACGCCCGTGGGCGGTTTTCCCTGGCGCCTGCCTGCGGGCTTCTATTGTCCATTGCGCTGGTGGTGGCGCTTCAGGCGTTGCTGTTCGCCATCGACTGGTGGATGGCGCTGCTGAGCATTCCCTTGGCGATCTGCCTTGCGGTGGTCGCCGCGCGCGTGGTCGGCGCCACCGGTATTGCGCCGATCGGCGCCATCGGCAAGCTGTCGCAGCTGAGCTTTGGCCTGGTTGCACCAGGCCAGGTGGCCATCAACCTGATGAGCGCCAACACCGCCGGTGGCGCGGCCGGGCAAGCCACCGACCTGATGAACGACTTCAAGGTTGGCCAAGCGATCGGCGCCACGCCACACAAGCAACTGATTGCACAGTGCCTGGGCATCCTTATCGGCAGCGTGGTCGGCGTGCTGGTGTACCTGTTGCTGATTCCCGACCCGCAGACCTTGCTGCTCACCGAGCAATGGCCCGCACCAGCCGTGGCCACCTGGAAAGCCGTGGCCCAGACCCTGATGCAAGGGCTGGGGGCGCTGGCGCCAGAGCTGCGCTGGGCAATTTTGGCCGGCAGCGCGGCTGGCGTACTGCTGGGCGCGCTGGACAGCCTGCTGCCGCAGCGGGTGGCGCGTTGGCTGCCGAGTACCGGCGCGCTGGGCCTGGCGTTCATACTGCCGGCATCGATCAGCATGATGATGGGGCTCGGCGCGGTGGTTACCTGGCTGGTCGGTTGCCGTTGGCCGAACGTTACAGAGCGGTTTGCAATCACGGCCGCAGCGGGGCTGATCGCCGGGGAAAGCATTACCGGGGTGGCGGCATCGTTCTGGGAGATGGTGCGGATGCTGTAGCGGTTGGCATCGCGCGGCCATGCCGCAGCCACGTTCTGACCAGTGGCCACCCGGACACGCAGCAGCGGCCGCGTCGCTCTGCTATACCTCATTGCCTGGCTCACCCCAACGAGGATGGATTCTCATGGAGCCACTGTGCACCACGCACCCGGGCGACGAGGACGGCGTGCCTGGCCGTTCACCTGCTATGCAGGCATTGCAAGCCCTGCTGCGGCGGGTGGCGCAGAGCGACCGGCCGGTGCTGATCTTTGGCCCGACGGGAGCCGGCAAGGAAGTCATCGCCCAGCAACTGCACCGCCTGAGCGCGCCGGGCAAACCGTTCATCGACCTCAACTGCGGGGCGATCCCCGAGCAATTGCTCGAGTCCGAGCTGTTTGGCCATGCCCGCGGCGCGTTCACCGGCGCGGTTGGCGAGCGCATGGGCCATCTGCAGATGGCTGGGGCGGGGACTTTGTTCCTCGACGAGATCGGCGAACTGCCCCTGGCCCTGCAGCCGAAGCTGCTGCGGGTGCTGGAAACCGGGCAGTACCGGCCGCTCGGCAGCAGCGAGAGCCGGCACTTCCGCGGCAGGGTGGTGGCGGCCACCCACCGTGACCTCAAGCGCCTGGTGGCCGAGGAGCGCTTTCGCGAAGACCTGTACTACCGCTTGTCGGTGTTCGAGCTCGAACTGCCGGGGCTGAACGAGCGGCGGGAGGACATCCCGGACCTGATCGAGCACTTCTGCCGTCAGCAACGGCGACCGCTGCACTTCGATGCAGCAGCACTGGAGCTGCTGTGCCAGCGAGACTGGCCGGGCAATGTGCGCGAACTGCGCAATTCGATCGATCGCATCGGCACCCTGGCCCCGTCACCACTGGTTGACCGGGAAACCCTCGAGCAGTTGCTGGCACCGCCCTCGCCCGCCTCTGCGCTTGCCGTAGAACTGGCCGAAGCGCTGCTCGGGCTTGAGGGGCCGGACAAGCTGGCGGCGGTGGAAACACTGCTGATCGAGCATGCGCTGAACCGCTGCAACGGCAACAAGAGTGCTGCGGCGCAGCTGTTGGGGGTCAATCGCAAGGTGATCGAGCGGCGGGTCCGGTTGCGCCAGGACTTGCGCCTGACCGTGGAGCGCTACCTGGCCGAAGGCCGCAAGCTGATCGACGGGGCCGACTTCCGCGGCGCCCTGGGCCCTTTGCAGAAAGGCCTGGAAGTAGCCGAGCGGGTCTACGAGGGCAAGGACCTGTGGCGTTTGCAATTTGAGTTGCACCGGTTACTGGGGGTTAGCTTTCGCAGTATCGAGGGCTGGTTGAGCATCACCAGCCTGGCCAGCTACCGGGACGCCCAGGCCTTGGCCGCGCGCCAAGGCCAGGCGCAAGAGATGGCGTCGGTGTCGTTCGGGCTGTGGACCACCCTGTTGATGGGCCTGGAACTGGCAGAGGCCCGCGCTACGGCACAACAGATGCTGCAGCAGGCGCAGATAGCCGGTGGCGAGGCACTGCGCATCGAGGCCCACCTGGCCATGGCCAACACCCTGTTCTGGCTCGGCGATTTCGAGGAAAGCCTGGCCTGCCTGACGCGCGGCAGGCTGCTGGAGGACGACCAGGTCAGTTGGCCATCGAACCAAGGGCTGGACCTGGTGGGCCTGGCCCGCACTTTCGAAGGCCTGGCCGCCTTCGAGCTGGGCCTGTTCAGCCAGGCGCGCCAGGCGCTGGCACGCTTGCAGTCCCGCGCCGAGCAGGCGGTCGACAACCCCTTCAACCGCGCGGTCGCCCTGCAGGGCGCGGCCTGGCTAGCCGCAGTGCTGGGCGAGCGGGATGCACTCGGGCGCCAGGCCCGCGAACTGGAGCTGCTCAGTGCGCGCCACGAATTCTCCTTCTACCGGGGCGTGGGCATGATCCTGCGCGGCTATCACCAAGGTATATCGGGTGAGTACGAAGCCGGTGAACAGGCCATTGCCGAAGGCTACCAGCAGCATGTACTGCGTAACGGCGGCCTTCTGTTTCATGGCTTCCAGGCCTGGAAGCGCGGCGAAGTGCTGTTGCTGGGCGGGCGGGCAGAAGCCTGCCTGGAGCTGGTGGATGTCGCCCTCGACCTGGCCCAGGACCATCAGGAGCGCGCCTACCTGTGCGAACTGATGCTGTTACGCGGCCGGGCGCTGCTGGCGCTTGGCGACGACCGCGAAGCCGAGGCGACCCTGCGCGTCGCCTTGTCCACCGCGCTGACCCTCGGCGTGGTGCCGGCGCGGCTGCACGCCGCCTTGGAATTGGCCCGGTTGCTCGAACGCAGCGAACGTGGCGCCCAGGTGCAGTCGATCCTGGTGCGTGCGCTTCGCGGTCTCGACCCGCAACTGGACTACCCGCCCGCCAGCAAGGTGCGTAGCTGGCTGGCACGTTTGTCGAGCTGATCCCCTCAACCGGAAAGCAGGAGCACGATCATGGCATTCGAGCTGGAGCACAAGGATCTGCAAGCGTTGATCAACGGCGGTTGTTTCTTTGGCAGTGGTGGTGGTGGCACCTTGGCGTCGGCCCGGCACTTGCTGGCCGCGTTCAAGGTCGGGGAATTCTACCGGCACGACCGCGTCAGGGTGGTCACGGTGGATGAGGCCCGTGCTGGCGACGCCGCGGTTGTGGCATACATGGGTGCACCGGAAACGATCGGGGGTTGCGAGTACCCACTCGGGCCGATCCAGGCACTGGAATGCTTGCGCCAGCGCTTGAATGAGCAGGGCCGCGAGCTTGCCTACGTGGTGCCGCCGGAAAGCGGCGCGCTAGGCTTTGTGGTTGCGTGCCTGGCCGCCGCCAAGCTGGGCCTGGCGGTGGTCGATGCGGACGGCGCCGGGCGCGCGGTGCCCTCATTGCCGATGCTCACCTTCGCTGCTGCCGGTATACCACCGCGGCCGGCGTTCGTGGTCAGCCAGGGCGGACTGGTGGTGGAGCTGAATGTGACGCCGCCGGCCGAGGCCCGGGGGTACCCGGAAAACGCCAATGTGATCGCTGAGCAGATGTTGCGCCCTGTGGTCGGCTCGCCGGCGTTCGGTGAGTTCGGTGGCCTGGCGCTATGGTGCATGCGCCCCGACCAGCTGCCTTCCGCGCTGCCGCTGCGCGGCACCCTCAGCCGCGCCCTGGCGCTGGGCAGAGCCCTGGCTGCGGGGCAGCTGCACACTTGCCAGGCCGTGCTCGACTGGCTTGGCCAGTTCGGCCTGATGGCCCGCTGCCTGTCCCGCAATGCGCACCTGACCCACGCCGGCGTGACTACCCAAGGCGGCTTTGACATTGGCCGCATCGACCTCGACAGCCCAGAAGGCAGCTTGCGCCTGTGCTACGAGAACGAGTCGCTGTTGCTGTGGGACAAACACCAGCCGCAACCGCTGGCCATGGCCCCGGACAGCATTGCCTGGTTCTTTGAAGGCCCAGGGCCGGCACTGGCCTCCAACGGCGACCTGGTGCGCGCCGACGGCTCGCTGGACCCGAGCTATGCCGGGCGCGCTGCCTGCCTTATCGGCTGGCAGGCGGCGGCGCCGCTGCGCCAACCCGGTGGGTTGATCGCGTGGAGCTTCGAGCAGTTGCTGGCAGACCTGGGTTACATGGGCGCCTACCGAAGCATCGAGCAACTGCAGGAGTTACGACCATGAGCCTGCGTATTGCGGTTCTCGCTCCGGTAAACAGCAGCGACTACAACGAGGGCCTGCTGGCCTCGATAGCCCCAGTGGTGCCCCCGGATGTCGAGGTCCAGGTGTACAACATCGACCATGGCAGCCCGTGTATCCAGAACCGGCTGAATCTCACCGAGAACGCCCTGGCGGTGGTGCGCCTGGCCCAGCAGCTTGAGCAACAGGGGTTCGACGGTATCTGGCTGAGCGATTTCGACATGTGCGGCGTGGAGCCTGCCCGCGAAGTGATCGATATCCCGATCATTGGCGGCTTCCCCACCTCCGCGTTCAGCGCCCTGGGGTTGTGTCAGCGGTTTTCCATCATCACCATCCTGCAGAGCACCCTGGCCCTGCAACGCGGCCATGTGGCCAATTATGGCCAAAGCATCAATTTTGCCTCGATCCGTGCCATCGACTGCCAGGTAGCCCAGTTGGGTGATGTGGAGGTGGTACTGGTCAAGGCATTGCAAGCCGGGCTGGCTGCCATCAACGAGGATGGCGCGCAGGCACTGTTGCTTGGCTGTACCGGCTTCATGGGTGTCGCCGAGCGCTTGTCGAAGCTTATCGAACAGGACCTTGGCTGCTACGTACCGGTGCTGGACCCCAACCAGTGTGGCTTCGGCTTCCTGCTGTCGCTGGTACGGATGAAGGTGCGTCCGAGCCGTTTGTGCTACGCCAGGGCGCCCCTTGGCTGAGGTGGCCGGATACGTCCGCCTTGGGCTCCCCCGGGTGGACGAAAACGTCCACCTGTATCCCTGCTTTTCGGCCTAACTGGTTGAAAGGAAAGCGATCACCAGCCTGGCATGATCGATGCTCCTGTCACTGGGCCGAGCGCGTGACCCCACACGCTCGGCCCACATGACAAGGAGAGCATCATGAGCACTGACTACTATGTAGATTTCGACAACCAGACCAACGATACCTGGACCCTCGCGGTCTACCAGACCTTGCCAAGCTCGGTAGGGCTCGACAGCGTGTCCTGGAAGCAGACTACCGTGCCCACCCAGGGCTTCAGCGGGGTGGAGTGGACCATCGACTACAACGTGGTGATCGCCAATTATCGGCAGGTCGGTGGCGTTGGGGTGTACAAGGCCAGCCAGACCCTGTCGACGCAGCTCGGATCGGTCTGGGACTGTGTGTTCAAGGACAACGTACAGCAACTGGTGCTGGGTAGCGGCTCGGCGCCCGGAGACAGCATCCAGATCAACAACAAATCGAACTTGCCTGCCAACCTGGGTATCGGCATGAGCGGGCAGGGTTCGGTGTTCAAGCCGGATGTGGTCGGTAGCGGCCAGGCTCAGTTCAAGGTGACACCCACTTATTACCTGGGGCTGTTCCAGAAAGTACAGCTGGGTGAAGTCATCAGCAGCAACGTCGTTGTCGGCCCAAGAGAGATCAAGTTCCCCAGTGGCATGAACTGCGCAACCGCAACTGCGCGCATGGACGGCGCCAATATCAAACTGACCATAACCTACTCCGAAGTGACCAAAGTATCCTACGAGGCTACCCAACGGTTGATCGCTGCCCGCCAGGAGCGCCTTGGCAGGGTTCTTGAACACGCCTGAAGCTGCGGCCGGCGCGCAGCAGCGCGCCGGCCTGATGTCGCCGGATTCGGCAAGGAGCTGAAAATGAACAAACCCATTGACATCGCCACCCTCGACGCCGGCCCGCTGGCGTTTACGGCCGACTCAAAGGTGAGTGGCGCCCAGTTACTGGACTTCGTCCATACCGTGGATCGACAAATCGAAAGCGTCACCAGAGGGCTGGTCGAACAGTTGAAGAAAGAGAAAATCAATGCCCGCGTGACTCAGCAGGGCCATGACTACCTGATCATCCAGGAGGGCCTCAGCCCCGCGTCACTGCCGCAGCACCGCTACGAGGAGACCGATCCCGCCCCGCAACCCTCGCGGATCCGCATCTTCGTCCGCAGCAGCGACGCGCCACCCACCATCAACGCGATGCGACTGTTCTTCCGTGACTGGCGCGCGGTGGCGGGCCTGATCGCGGTAGGCGGTGCCTGGCAGGCCGGGCAGTGGTTGATGCAGGTGCGCCGCCAGGACCAGTAGAAGCACCCTTGAACGCGATGGGCTGCTGCCGGGCAGCCCATCGCGCGTTCACGCTTGACCCACACCCTCCCCCCGCCACATGCTCGTTCGCTCCACACCACGCTCAAGGAACGATTGCATGAAGCTGGAAACCCTCGCCATCCACGCAGGCTTCAGCCCTGACCCAACCACTCGGGCAGTGGCCGTACCGATCTACCAGACCACTTCCTTCGCCTTCGACGACACCCAGCACGGCGCCGACCTGTTCGACCTGAAGGTGGCCGGCAACATCTACTCGCGCATCATGAACCCCACCAACGATGTGCTCGAACAGCGCATGGCCGCCCTGGAGGGCGGGGTTGGCGCGCTGGCGGTGGCCTCGGGCATGGCGGCCATCACCTACGCCATCCAGACCGTCGCCGAGGCCGGCGACAATATTGTCTCGGTGGCAAAACTGTACGGCGGCACCTACAACCTGCTGGCCCACACCCTGCCGCGCATGGGCATCCACACCCGTTTCGCCGCGCATGACGACATCGACGCCCTCGAAGCATTGATCGATTCGCGCACCAAGGCGGTGTTCTGCGAGTCCATCGGCAACCCTGCCGGCAACATCGTCGACATCGCCGCGCTGGCCGAGGCTGCCCACCGTCATGGCGTACCGCTGATCGTCGACAACACCGTGGCCACCCCGGTGCTGTGCCGGCCGTTCGAGCACGGTGCCGATATTGTCGTGCACTCGCTGACCAAGTACATCGGCGGCCATGGCACCAGCATCGGTGGCATCGTCATCGACTCCGGCAAATTCCCCTGGGCCGACAACAAAGAGCGCTTCGCGCTGCTCAACACCCCCGACCCGTCCTACCACGGCGTCACCTACACCGAGGCCTTCGGCCCCGCCGCCTTCATCGGCCGCTGCCGCGTGGTGCCGTTGCGCAACACCGGTGCCGCGCTGTCGCCGTTCAACGCCTTCCTGATTCTGCAAGGCCTGGAAACCTTGGCCTTGCGCATGGAGCGCCACACCGAGAACGCGCTGAAGGTCGCCCGCTACCTGCAAGCGCACGAGCAGGTGGCGTGGGTGAAATATGCAGGGCTACCCGACCACCCCGAGCATGAACTGGCCCAGCGCTACACCGGCGGCAAGCCGGCGTCGATCCTGTCGTTCGGCATCAAGGGCGGCCAGGCGGCCGGTGCACGCTTCATCGATGCGTTGCAGCTGGTGGTGCGCCTGGTGAACATCGGCGACGCCAAGTCACTGGCCTGCCACCCCGCCTCCACCACCCACCGCCAGCTCAATGACGAGGAACTGGAAAAGACCGGCGTGCCACGGGACATGGTGCGCCTGTCGATCGGCATCGAGCACAGCGACGACATCATCGCCGACCTGGCTCAAGCGCTGGATGCCAGCCGCGGCTGATTCATCTGCGCCCTACCCAATGCCGACGGCGGGCGCACCTTTCGCACATCTGGATAGCCTTGCGATGACCCTGTTCTACCTCAAGCTGATCGTCACCCCTCTCCTGATGTGGGCCATCTCCCTCGCCTCGCGTCGCTGGGGCGGCCTGCTCGGCGGGTTGTTGTCCGGCCTGCCGATCACCTCGGCACTGGTAATGACCTTCCTGTGCCTGGAACAGGGCACGGCCTTCGCCCTGGGTGCGGTGCCCGGCGCCCTGGGCGGCCTGGCGGCGGTGCAGGCCACGTACACCTTCTACCTGTTCGCCACACGCAGGCTCGGCATCACCCCGGCCGTGCTGCTGGCGATGCTGTTCTATGGCATGGCTGCCCATGCATTTACCCACTGGGGCAGCCTGCACCTGTCGATTGCCGTGGCGCTGTTGTTGATAGGGGGGCTGATACGCGCCAGCGGCCGCGAGCCCAGGCCAGACACCTTGGTCCGGCCGCGAAATCGGATTTGGGAAATCCCCTTGCGCATGGTGTCTGCCACTTCTTTGCTGATGGTCACCACCAGCCTGGCCAACTGGCTGGGCCCGGCGACCAGCGGGATGCTTGCGCCGATTCCGGTCATTGCCTGGCCGCTGGTGGTGTTTGCCCATGTGCAGAATGGCCGTGCCGGGATGGCGGCGATGGTGCGGGGAAATGCGATCGGGGCGGTGGGGGTGATTGCGTTTTATCTGGTATTGGCGGGGCTGCTCGATGCCTGGGGTGTCGCAATTGCCATCAGCCTGGCAATGCTTTGTGCCGTGATCCTGACCGTGGGGTTGGCGGCGGTGTTGCGACGGGGGTGATACGCCGGCGTGCATGCCAGGGCTGCGTCCATTGGGGCTGCTGCGCAGCCCATCGCAGGCAAGCCAGCTCCTACAGGATCACTACAGCCTTCAAGGCAAGGCAGCCACAGTACCTGTGGGAGCGGGTTCACCCGCGAACACCGGCGTAGCCGGTGCCATACACCGTGTTGGATTCTTCGCGGGCATGCCCGCTCCCACAGGATCACCACAACCCTCAAGGCAGCCGCAGTACCTGTGGGAGCGGGTTCACCCGCGAACACCGGCGCAGCCGGTGCCAGCCACCGCGTTGGCTTCTTCGCGGGTAAACCCACTCCCACAGGGCTCTGCCCTATCAATGGTCATTCCCTGCGCTGATCCACGTCTTCCGCAGGCTGCTCTACGCTTTGCCTGCCGTCATCAGCCAGGCTGTCTTCCTCCTGCCAATCACCACCCTCCTCTTCGTTCATGAGCGGGTCGTCGTCGGGGTCGGGTATGGTCGGGCGGTCGGGGTCAACGGCCGGTTCGGGTGAAGTAGGCATGTCCGGGTTCGTGCCGCCTTGTACATTTGGATCGGGGCTCATCGCTGCGTACCTCGCAAGAAAGGTGTGAACCGCATTCGTTCCTCCCGTCAGCGAGGCTGCGGGTGCTCGGCGGAAACCGAATTGTTGGCCTGCACGTCCTCCATCTCCTCCTCGATCGGGCCTTCGTCATCCGAAGGTAGCGGGACCTCTCCGTCACCGCTGCCAGGCTGCCCGTCCTGGTCCGAACCGGGGTTGCCAGGCGGTGGGTCCCAATCGACGGGACGCTTTTCGGACCACGCCTCGCCGACGTCTTGCCTTGGCTCGGACTCGGTTTGCTCGAGGCCCGGGCCTTTCTGATCGTTTGCCATGGAAGTTCTCCTGGGTTTGCGCGTTGATCGCGCATACAGATCGGACGGGAAACAACCAGCAGCAGTGCCTTGGGTTCGACAGGTGGCGCAAAAGGCCGGGGTACGGATCATGGTCCCTATAGAGCTAAACCACTATTTAGAGACGTTTCCTACAAGCTTTTAGGACGCCCAATGCCTCTCTGGAAAGCGATTCCCCGTTAGTGTTCAGAGGTCGACAAGGACCTGTCCAACACGAGGATCGCTCATGACCATCAGCCAACGTATCGCCCTCGCGATCGCCGAA